>JAXGVG010000131.1:0-5120 GCA_040773965.1 Alphaproteobacteria bacterium
CATATGCAGACATCCGGCGATGCGCGCGCCTTTGAGGGGCTGTCTTTTTCCATACTCCTCGCGAATGGCCATCAGGCCAGGCATTTCGGTCTCCGCGATCGCCATTTCCTTATTCCCCCATTCGGCGAGATTCAGGTCTTTGACCCTGAAATCGGGCGTGTTTTGGGCAGCAACGACGGAGCGCGACATGGAAACCTCGACAGGAACAATGGAAAAACAAAAAGCGACCTGAACCTAGCAGAATGGCCCGTTTAGAAAAAGGCATATTTCAGCAGAAGCTACGTTCCCCGTTCTCAATTCTTTTTCCCGGCGCGGGCTGTAACACAAAGCAACAATCAATTGCTGCCGGATGTTTGCCGCCTGTCGTCCGTTATCCGTCGTCCATAGAGCTTGGCGCGGCGGGGATTGATGGTTTGCGGCGTCTCCGCGCCTTGATCCAGCAGAGCCTTTATTTCGGCTTCGTCGCTTTTGGCCATAATGGTCTCGGCAAAAGCGACGGCTTGCGACATGGCCGTTGTGCGAATCTTCTGTTTGACCAGCGGCACGCGCGAGGGAGCCATCGAGAATTCGCGCAACCCCAGTCCAAGTAACAAAGCCGTCGCGCGCCGGTCGCCGGCCATTTCGCCACAAAGACTTACCGGTATGTTGGCGCGCCAGGCCGCCGCAATCGTGAATTGAATAAGCCGCAACACGGCTGGGTGATAAGGATCGTAAAGATCCGCCACACGATCGTCGCCGCGGTCGATCGCCAGCGTATACTGTGTCAAGTCGTTGCTGCCGATGGCAAAAAAATCGCAAATCTTGGTCAGAGAGTCTGCGGAAAGGGCCGCGCCGGGAATTTCGATCATGGCTCCCACGGGGGGAATAACGGGCGGCAATTTAACGCCTCGTCGGCGCAATCGCTTCTCCACCTGAAGAAGGCACTCACGAACCTGTCTCACTTGCGCAACCGACGTAACCATCGGGAGCAATATTCGCACCGGCCCGTACGCCGCCGCGCGCAAAATGGCCGTCAATTGCGTTTCCAGAAGCTTCGGCTGGCGCAAACCCAGGCGAATGGCGCGCAAGCCAAGGGCCGGATTGACGCTTTCGCCCATAGCGTTGCCAAGCGCCGTCGCCAGCTTCTCACCCCCCACATCCAGCGTGCGAACGGTTAGCGGTTTGCCGTCCATCTTTTGCACAAGCTTATGGAGCATATCGAACTGCTCATCTTCGCTTGGCAAATCGGGCCGGTTCATGAACATGAACTCGGTCCGCAACAGGCCGATGCCCGCCGCTCCCGATTCCAGAGCCGCATCGGCTTCGCGAGGAAGTTCAATGTTCGCTTGCAACGTAATGCTCGTGCCGTCGATAGTTATAGCGGGAACGTCGCGCAGGGTTTTCAGTTTGCGCGTCTCACGCGCCAAACGCGAAGCTTCCTGCCGGTAATGCTGGAGCATTGCGGCCGAGGGCCGGACGATAATTTCGCCCTTGGCGCCATCGACAATAACCACATCGCCTGTATTGACACCGCTGCTCAATCCGGCGACGCCCAGCACGGCAGGAAGACTCATGGCGCGCGCCATAATGGCGGCGTGGCCCTCGGGACCGCCCATGACGGCGGCGAAACCCGACACGCGCGCGGGATCCATAAGGGCCGTATCGGCGGGGGTAATTTCTTCCGCGATTAAAATGCTGCCCCCGGGCGCGTTGGCAAAAGGATTGTACTGTTGCTGCAGAAGGTTGCGGATCAAACGAGAGCCGACTTCGCGCACATCGCCGATCCGCGACTTCAGATAAACGTCTTCCATTGCGGCAAAACTTTCAGCAATTGCGTTTATCTGGCGCTGGATGGCGGCTTCGGCGTTTATCTTTTCACGGGTTATCCTCGCTTCGACACCGCGCACAAGCCGCGAACCCGAAAGCATTCCCAAATAGGCCTCAATAAGCAAGGCTACCTCTTCCGTCGCGTCGGCAGGCAAGGATTCGGCTTTCTGCTTGAGCTGGCCAAGTTGTTTTTGCGTTTTAACAATGGCTGTTTGAAAACGCTTCAATTCTTCCTCAACGCGCCCAGCAGGCAACGTGTATTCCGGAACGGAAACGCCGTGCTGGTCGATGACATAAGCAGGTCCGATGGCAACGCCTGTCGACACGCCTATGCCGCGCAAGATGGAAGGAGCGGCTTTGCCGACGCTCGCCTTTACGCCTTCATTAATCTTCATCGAACCGCCTCTTGACCAGTTGCCGGAGATGCTCAATGGCCGCCTCGGCATCTTCGCCATTTGCAATGAGCTTAAGACGCGTGCCGCACGACGCCGCAAGCATCATAAGCCCCATGATGGAGCGTCCCGAAACGCGCAGATCGTCCCGCATCACAATAATTTCGGCTCGAAAATTCTCTA
Source organism: Alphaproteobacteria bacterium (assembly GCA_040773965.1). GTDB lineage: Bacteria > Pseudomonadota > Alphaproteobacteria > UBA9219 > UBA9219 > JAXGVG01. The sequence goes on from JAXGVG010000131.1 coordinate 2,382, forward strand.
CGGCGCGCACAAACTTTGCAGCGGCGCGCGCATGAAGACCCCGCTGGTTTTCAATAACAACCATGTCGCAAAGCTCGCCCGTATCCGTTTCAAACATGGCAGCCGGCCTCAGGCCATTGGGTTGGTAAGGTTTTCCGTGACAAGCTGAATGTACTTTCGCCCGGCCGTTTCCGCTTCGCGCACAGCGTCAAGCAAAGCCCACGATGACCGCAACGACGCAAGCTTTATCAACGCCGGTAAATTGACGCCCGCCAGCACGACGGCATTGGTTTTCGGCATAACGGAAAGGGCCAGATTGCTTGGCGTGCCGCCGAACATATCCGTCAAAAGCACGACGCCATCGCCAGTATTCACGTCCTTGACGGCAGCCAGGATTGCGTTCCGGCATGCGTCCATGTCATCATCGGCCGCTACGCTAATCGCCTTAACCTGTTGCTGCGGTCCGACGATCTGGTCCAGTGCCATGAGCATTTCGGCGCCGATATTGCCATGAGTAACGAGTATGATGCCGATCATCTTTCCTCCGGTCATCTGTTGAACATCAAGTCTTGCCCGCCGAACGGTCGAGATCCCTGTGCCCAACGCCCGTAATATAACCATGCCCGGCCAGAATTGTCGCTAATTGTTCCGCCACCAAAACCGACCTGTGCCGCCCGCCGGTGCAGCCAACAGCTAAAGTTAGGTAACTTTTTCCCTCTTGTTGGTAACGGGGAAGTAACGGCAAAACAAGCTGGGTTATATGCATGAGAAAAGATTCATAATCCGCATCGCTCCGAATATAGTCCGCGACGGCATCGTCCTGCCCGGTCAGGGAACGCAATTTGGTCTCCCAGTAGGGGTTTTTCAGGAATCGTACGTCAAAAACAAGATCGGCTTCGCGCGGTATGCCCTGACGATAGGAAAAGGACGTAATAAAGAGGTTCAACCCCGGCGCGGCGTCCTGCTTGAACTGCCCAACGACAAGACGACGCAATTCGTGGATCGACAACAACGATGTATCGATAACATGATCGGCCGTGTCACGGAGTTTCCAAAGCATTTCCCTTTCGCGCTTGATACCGTCCATAACCGGCCGATCCAACGCCAGAGGATGCCGCCGCCGCGTTTCCGTAAAGCGCCTCTGCAGGGCCTCATCCGAGCATTCCATGTACACCAGCTTGAGTTCAATCTCCGGTTTTTCCCTAAGCGTCCCGATTGTTCGCTGAAACGTCTCGACCGAAAAATGAACATTGCGCGTGTCAATCGCGACCGCCAGTGGCTTCGATCCGTCGGCGAGACTGTCTGCCACTAGGGCCGGCACATGGCTGAGCCGGAGATTGTCCACCGCTTCATAGCCCAGATCCTCGAAAAACTTCAGCGCTGTCGACAGTCCTGCCCCGGACATGCCGGTAATAAGCGCAACGCGATGGCGAAGCGTTTCTTTCGGCAAATCTTTTTTGCCATGGATCGTCATGTCTTTTCCAGCGCCGATTTGTATAGCAGCGCGGCGCGGATTTTGGCCGGCGCCGATGCCGCATGCGCGTAAAGTTTGATCCGCCTTACCGGCCGGTCAAGCAGCCGAATTTCATCCGGCTCCGGCAAACGGTCCAACGCGGCGGCGTCCGGCACAAGCTCCACGTAAAGGGCCACAGGCGCCGAGGGACAGTGAGGCACGCGCAAAATGCCGACATGGCGGACCTCCATCAGTCCGGCGATGGGCGCAGGCGCGAGGGCCAGCAAATGACCGTCAACAAGACGCAGTTCGATCTGGTCGTCCGCCACAAGTTGCGCGCCGCCGTCAATCAGGCGCAGCGTAACATCCGACTTGCCACACCCCGGCGGCCCGGCTAACAACACGGCGCGTCCGGCCAAAACAACGCAGGAAGCGTGAACAAGATGGGAATCCATGCGAAAAGCCTAGCCGAATTTATTATCCTGGCCTAGACCTTTGCGGGATTCTCAAGCTATCATTGGTTATTATGGAAAATTCTTCTGGCTTAACCGGAAATGACAGAACCGGATCCAACGCCGCTCAAGGCGGCGTTTTTGCGCTAGGCAATTTCGATGGCGTGCATCGCGGCCATCACGCAGTGATCCAGGCGGCGTTAGCCTATGCGCGCGAACAGCGTTTGCCGGCGCACGTTCTGACGTTCGAACCGCACCCTCGCCAAATATTGGACCCGTCGGCGGATCCTTTTCGCCTGACTCCCGCACCCGTGAAAACGCGTTTGTTGAAAGCGTTAGGTATCGACGATGTCATAACGCTGGATTTTACGTCTGCGTTGGCGGCTTTGTCGGCTGAAGATTTTGTAACGCGCGTCCTGATCGGCCGGTATCGCGTTCAACATATCGTAGCCGGGTTCGATTTCGTTTTCGGCCACCGGCGCGGCGGCAATTTGCATAACCTTCGATCGTTGTCATCGCCTCATGGCGCTGGCGTTATAGACGTACCGGCACAGCGCGACGAAAAAGGCGAGATTATTTCTTCGTCGCGAGCCCGCGCCGCGCTGCGCCAAGGCGACGTGGCCACAGCTCGAGCAATTCTTGGCCGTCCGTGGTCGATTGCAGGCACGGTAGAGCCGGGTGACAATCGCGGCAACGTTCTCGGCTTCCCGACGGCCAACATCGCCCTGGGCGAGTATTTGCGCCCCCTTTTCGGCGTCTATACAGCCATGGCCCGGCCCATTGGCAAGGAAACGTCTTTACCGGGCGTTGTTAACATTGGCATTAGGCCCACTGTCGGGGGCGGCGGCGAGCGGC
>JAXGVG010000132.1:0-5049 GCA_040773965.1 Alphaproteobacteria bacterium
TCAACCCCGGCGACAAGGTCAACCGTCTTGAAACGATCGTCAAGGTCATCAGCGCCGAAGACGAGGAAAGCCTCGACCGTCTCGACGTTGTTTACGGTAAAATCATCGCCGCCGGGGTTCACCGCGCCGCCAATATTCGCGTCGCCGAAGCGGCCAAGGTCATCGAAAACACGCAGCGCGACCTGAACGTCGCGCTCATGAACGAGCTGGCCATCATCTGCGACAAGATTGGCATTCGCACGCACGACGTTTTACGGGCCGCCGGCACCAAATGGAATTTCCTCAACTTCACACCCGGCCTCGTGGGAGGCCATTGTATTGGCGTCGATCCCTACTATTTGACGGCGCGCGCCGAGGAACTTGGGTATCACCCCGAAGTCATCCTTGCCGGACGCCGCATCAACGACAACATGCCCGTTTTCGTGGCGCAAAAAATCCTCAAACTGTTGGCCGACGCAAACCGTTTACGAAAAGGCGCGCGTGTGGGCATGCTGGGCCTTGCCTTTAAGGAAAACGTGCGCGACCTGCGCAACAGCCGCATTCCCGACATTGTGAAGGAACTCCAGTCTTTCGGAATCGAGGTTCCTGTCTATGACCCCGTGGCCGACCGCGATCACGCGCGGCACGAATACGGCCTCGAGCTTTGCGGCAAGGAGGACTTGAACAAACTCGATGCACTCGTTCTCGGCGTCACGCATCAGGCCGTTTTGGACGATCTTCCCGGCCTGTATAAAGGACTCTTGCCCGGCGGTTACTTCATCGACGTCAAGTCGGCGGTGGATCCGAAATCATTGCCGAAAGGACTGAAGTACTGGAGCTTGTAAATGACCATTCTTCTTACAGGGGCCGCGGGATTTATCGGCTTCCACGTATCGAAAGCCCTTTTGGAGCGCGGCGAAAAGGTCGTTGGCGTCGATAACCTCAACGACTATTACGACGTTAGCCTGAAAGAATCGCGGCTGAAGCAGCTGACTTTTTATAAAAACTTTCAGTTCCACAAACTAAATATTGCGGACAAAGAGGCGATTCAGGGCCTTGGCAAAACCGTCAAGGACATTTCTGCTATCGTACATCTCGCGGCGCAGGCGGGCGTAAGGTATTCGCTGATCAATCCCTATGCCTATATCGAGACGAACCTGATGGGGCATGCCGTGATGCTTGAGTTGGCACGAGCGCTGCCCGGCCTCAAGCATTTCGTGTATGCCAGTTCATCATCCGTCTATGGCGGCAATACCAAAACGCCGTTCGCAGTCGAGGATCCCGTCGAAAGGCCCGTTTCTCTCTACGCCGCCACCAAGCGCGCCGACGAATTGATGTCCTGGACCTACGCGCATCTCTACCGCATTCCATGCACAGGACTCCGCTTCTTTACGGTCTATGGTCCATGGGGAAGACCGGATATGGCGGCCTATCTGTTCACGAAGAATATTCTGGCCGGACTGCCCATCAAAATCTTCAATCACGGCAAGATGCGGCGGGATTTTACGTATATCGACGACATCGTCGCCGGTGTTTTAGCCGCGCTGGACAGGCCTCCCGCAGAAACGCCGGACAGCCCTCCGGCCCGGGTTTACAACCTCGGTAATTCGCGCACCGAAAACCTGATGGATTATGTCGGGACCATCGAAAAAGCTTTGGGCCAAAAAGCCCAATACGATTTTCAGCCGCTCCAGCAGGGCGACGTTCCCGAAACATTCGCCGATATTGCCGCCAGCGCACGCGATCTTGGCTTTCAGCCCAAAACGGCCATTCGCGAAGGCATTCCCCGTTTCATCGATTGGTACAAAAAGTATCACGGGGTTTGATCGTGGGACTGTGTCTTTTATTCAGCATACTTCAAGAAAAGAGCGCTTTTCATGCGCGGCCCGGATAGTCGCCTGATTCACGGCTTCTTATGTCTTGCAAAGACTTAATAACGCGATAAACTCACCACTCCTGTCCTTAAACCCCTCGATTCGAGCCATGGCCGACGTCCAAGACGCCAATAGCGCGCCCGAACCATCAATGGAAGAAATCCTTGCCTCCATCCGAAAGATCATTTCGGATGAGAAGGATGCGGAACCGCCGCCGCAAGATCAGCAGCCTGTAACCGGGGATGTTCTTGAGTTGACTCAGATGGTGCAAGACGACGGTTCCGTCGTCGATGTATCCGCCACGCCCCCTGCGGAAGAACCGGCGCCGACCTTGGCTTCTGAACCGGCGCTCGAACCTGCGCCTCCACCTCCGCCGCCTCCCAAGCCCAAAGCGGGGCCCGAAAAACTTGACGGCGACGAAGCGCTTGTGTCCGACAATACGGCCGATTCAGCCACTACATCCCTTTCGGCGCTGGCCCGCACCGTGGAAACGGAGCATATGGCCGCGCTAGGCGCGGCCTTCACTCCTCTCGGCAACGGCGCGCGTTCGCTTGAGGAAATTGTCATGGAGTTGCTTAGGCCCATGATCAAGGAATGGCTGGACCAAAATCTGCCGAATGTCGTCGAGAAACTTGTGCAGAAAGAGATTGAGCGCATTGCCAGCCGTCTCAAGGAATAAGGTCATTCCCTTTTGTACGTCATCGATGGAGGCTTTCATGAACAGGTCTATAAGACCGCTCTTTTGGGCTGCCCTTTTATACCTTGTCGGCGTCGGCCCCGCCTTTGCCGCCGAAATACAGGCAACAAGCAAAGTGGCGGCGGCAACCATTTTTGCCGACCGTGCGGCCGTCACGCGAACGGGCAGCGTCCATCTTCCTTCCGGCGTTCATGTGGTCATCGTCGGCAATATGCCTGCGGGATTCAATGAAAGCTCGCTGCGCGTTCAAGGCAAGGCCGCAGCATCCGTCAAGATCGGTTCCGTCGAAGTCAAGCGCGTCTTTCTGGCCGAACTGGCCGCGGCCACCGAACAGGAAAAAGCTAAAGCTTTGCAAGCCAAGCGTGACGAACGCGCCTTGATTGACGCCGAGCTTAAAGCCCTGCAAATCAGGGCCTCGTTTATCGAAAGGCTGGCGACGAACGGCAACAATATAACGCCCCAGCAAGGGACGTCGATGACCGTCATCGGCACAGAGAAGGCGTCCGAGATGATGCCCGAAAAATGGCAGCAGGCCTGGGGCTTGCTTCAAACGGGCATGACCGAAACGCAAAAAGGCATCGTGGCGAAGGAAATAGCTCGCCGTGCGATCAACGAAGAAATCGCGAAACTTGAGAAGGAATACGAGCAAATCCGCACGTCCAAGCGCGAACGCCGCGACGTGGCCATCCATGTGGAAGCCGCCAACGAAACGGACTTCGACTTCACGCTTCTTTATCAAACGCCGGGGGCTTCATGGCGTTCGCTTTACGATGCGCGCCTATGCACTGAGAAGGGCGAGATGAAGCTTGAACAATACGGTCAGGTCGCCCAGCAAACCGGTGAGGACTGGAACGACGTCGATCTGACGCTATCCACCGCGCGCCCTGAGCTCGGCACCGAAATGCCGCGTCTGTCGGAATGGTATATTCAAAATTACGCGCCGCGCATGGCCATGCAGGATAGCGACTCGCGTCTGGGCTCGGCGATGAGAATGAAAGCGCCGTCAAAGGGAATGAGTTTTTCGGGATCTGCGGAAATGGCCGCAGAATTCGAAGACGCCCCGCCCGTTCCGGCTGCGCCGATTTCGGCTCAGGTTGTCGAAACCGACTATTCGGCCGAATTTCGGGTGCCGGGCCGCGTCGATCTGAAATCCATTGCCGAACCGGCCAAGTTCTTCATCGCCGGCCAAACCATGAAGGCCGAGCTTTCCGTGCAAACGACGCCGCGCCTTTCGGCACGGGCCTATCTCTTCGCCAAAGTCGCGAACGGCGAGAAATACCCCGTCATCCCGGGGCAGGTGGCCAAGTACCGCGACGGGGCTTTCATGGGCAACGCCTCGATCAAAATGCTGCGCCCCGGAGAATCCCTCGATCTTTCGTTCGGGATCGACGACCGCGTCAAGGTCACTTTCCAGAAAACGAAGGAGCAACAGACCAACCCGGCGCTCAAGCTCATTGGCGACATCACGGCGGAGCGCTATTACCAGATGAAGGTCAAAACCCTTCACAAGTCGGCCATGAAAATCACGGTCCTCGATCACCACCCTGTCTCGCGCGAGGCGGACATCAAGGTCGCGCTTCTTGAGGAAGGCACGACGCCCGGCTACCTCAGGGATCCCGAGGAGCGCCAGGGCGTGATCCAGTGGACCGCCGAATACCAGCCCCTGGAAGAAAAGATTTATAATATAGGATTCAGCGTCAAGTACCCGAAGGGTCAAACTATTTCAGGGTTTTAGCTTGTAATGGCTCTGACTTCTTTTCTTACGCCTGTAATCAAGGGCCTTCTTTTCCTCGTCCTCGCGTATGGACTTGTTCTTGTTTTCTTCGCCGTTTTCCAGCGTTCGTTCAGCTACTTTCCCGGCAACACGGTTTTCGTCCCCGCCGAATGGGATCTGAACGAATTGAAACCGGTTGACGAAACGACCGCCGACGGGCTTCACCTGAAAAGCTGGTACTGCCCTCCAACAACCGGGAACCTTACGGTTGCCTACTTTCAGGGCAACGCCAGCCACTTCGGCGTGCGCAACGAAAAAATACGTCCGTGGCTGGACGCGGGTTACGGGGTGCTGCTTGCCGGTTATCGCGGGTATAACGGCAATCCCGGCAAACCGACGGAAGAGGGGCTTTATAACGACGCCCGCGCGGCCATCAAAGCCGTCATGGAAAAAGGCGTTTCCGAAAGCTTGCTTGTCTTTTACGGTGAATCGCTCGGCACCGGCGTCGCCACGCAAATGGCGGCCGAGTACAAACCCGCCGCCCTTATTCTCGAAGCGCCCTTCACATCTTTTCCCGATGTGGGCGCCACGCATTACCCATGGCTGCCCGTTCGTCATATGATGCGCGACCGCTACTACTCGCTGGCCAAAATCGATAAGGTTCACGCGCCGCTGTTGCTTATTCACGGCGAAGCCGACAACATCGTACCCGCAAAATTGGGGAAAGAGCTGTTCGCCGCCGCTAACGAACCGAAAAAAGCCGTCTATATCCCACAAGCCGGCCA
>JAXGVG010000133.1:0-4988 GCA_040773965.1 Alphaproteobacteria bacterium
CGGTGGCTCGAAAACCGTTCCTTTGGCTTCGGCCGCGGCGATTAACCCGGCCAAAAGGCCTATAGCGGCGGATTCAACGTAGCCTTCCACACCTGTGACCTGTCCGGCAAAGCGAATATTGGGCTTCATTTTGAGGCGAAGCTGTTTATCGAGCAGCGTCGGGCTGTTGATGAACGTGTTGCGATGAATGCCGCCGAGCCGCGCGAACACGGCATTTTCCAGTCCGGGGATCATGCGAAAAACGCGTTCTTGTTCCGCGTATTTCATCTTGGTCTGGAAGCCGACAAGGTTATAAAGGGTGCCAAGCGCGTTATCCTGCCGCAGTTGAACCACGGCGTAAGGCCTTTGGCCCGTGTGTTGGTTCGTGAGGCCCACCGGCTTCATCGGCCCATAGCGCAACGTGTCCGCACCGCGCGAAGCCATGACTTCTATAGGCAAACAGCCTTCAAAATAAGGCGTTTTTTTCTCCCAATCCTTGAATTCGGTTGTTTCGGCGTGCAAAAGCGCATGAAGGAAAGATTCATACTGCGCTTTGTCCATGGCGCAGTTGATGTAATCCGAGCCTGAGCCTTTATCATAACGCGATTGCATCCAGGCTTTGCTCATGTCGATGTTGTCGCGGTAAACGATAGGCGCAAGGGCGTCGAAGAACGAAAGCGAGTCCTGTCCCGTCAATTGCCGAATGGATTCTGCCAAAGATGAAGAGGTAAGGGGGCCGGTTGCGATAATCGCCCGGTCATCATCTTTTAGACGATCAAGCGACCATTCCTCACGGCATATCGAAATCAAAGGATGATCTGTAAGGGCTTGAGTAACGCTGGCCGCGAAGGCTTCGCGGTCCACGGCCAACGCGCCTCCGGCAGGCACCTTGTGCGCATCGGCTGATTGCAGAATAAGCGAGCCGCAACGGCGCAATTCGTCGTGTAAAAGGCCGACGGCGTTCGTTTCGCTGTCGTCCGAGCGCAGGGAGTTCGAGCAGACAAGCTCGGCCAGGCCATCCGTTCGATGCGCTTCGGTCTGTCGCCCGGGGCGCATTTCATAAAGCGTAACCGGCATCCCGGCTTGCGCCAATTGCCATGCCGCTTCGCTTCCTGCCAGCCCGCCGCCGATGACCTGGACAGGCTTCGTCATAAGCTCGTTATTCTTTAACGTCCGCCGCGACGCGAAGTTTGACGATCTTGTCCGGATCGGTCACCTTGCCGTTATTGACTTGCGATCCTGCCTTGATCTTGTCCACGGCCTCCATGCCGGAAACGACTTGTCCCCAAATGGAGTACTTGCCGTCGAGGTAGGAGGCGTTGTCGAAGCAGATGAAAAACTGGCTGTCGCCCGAATTCGGATCGTTCGCCCGCGCCATCGAGACCGTGCCGCGCACGTGGGGCGCTTTGCTGAACTCGGCCTTTAAATGCTTGCCGGAACCGCCGGTGCCATCGCCGCGCGGGTCGCCCGTTTGCGCCATAAAGCCGGGAATGACCCGGTGGAATGTCAGTCCGTCGTAAAAGCCCTGCCGCACAAGCTCTTTTATGCGGGCGACATGTCCGGGCGCGATGTCCGGGCGCATTTGAATGACGACCCGGCCGTCCTTCAAATCGAGAAAGAGGGTGTTTTCGGGATCGAGAACGGGCTTGGTTTCAGCGGCGTCGGCGGCCATAGGTAATACTCCAAGTGCGAGAATCAGGAAAAGGGCAAGGAAGCGTTTAGTCATGTTCATTCCCCAAATGATGTTCGATGACGACATATCAGAAGACGGATGGCATGGGAAAGGATTTTCTGGTACTTCATAAGGCCTTGGAAAGAATAGAGGAAGATATGCGGCGGCGCGGGCTTTTGCTTGATCGGGACGGAATCGTCAACATCGACACCGGTTATGTCGGCACGCGCGAGCGTTTTGTCTTTCAGGTCGGCCTTTTTCCCTTCTTGCGGGCTTCGCAGGATCGAGGCTACCGGCTTGCCATCGTCACCAATCAGGCAGGCGTGGCGCGGGGGTATTACACGAGGGACGGATACGAGGAGCTCACGGCATGGATGCTCGACGCCTTGAGGCAGGAAGGAATCTCCGTCGATCTTGTTCTGGCTTGTTTCACGCACCGCGATGGCGTCGTGCCGGAGCTCAGGCGCGACAGTTTCTGGCGCAAGCCCAATCCCGGCATGATCCTCGAAGCGGCCTTGCGCCTCAACCTCGATTTACCCCGCTCCGCCATGATCGGCGACAGCGAAAAGGACATGATCGCCGCGCTTCAGGCAGGCGTAGGAACGTGCCTTTTCATGAACGCGAAAAAGCGCATCGAGCTTGAGGGCGTGCGCTCCGTGAACGGTTTCGATCAGGCCTTCGAGGCGTTGGATTAGCGCGCGTTTTCCGGCGTTTCCATCAAGCTCGGGTCGAGCGAGATTGAGCTTAGGCCGCCGATGTTCTTCAGATAGAAATGAAACATGACGGAATCCCCGGACGTTACGTCCTGGCGGTCGGTGTGGATGCGCTGGCCCCTGATGCCGAACGTGAAACATTCGTCCATGTAATTCAGGCCGATGGCGGTGACGCGCGGCCCGGGGTCGGGCTGGAGGGCGCGTTTGTGCGCCGCCGAAAGGCTGTAATATTTGGCGAAATGCGAAGTCGCCCCGAACGTTAATTCCTCGACGTTTTCCCGCACGCCGCTGGCCGGCGTTTGTCGAACGGCAAGGTAATTTGCAAAAGGACGGAAGAGGCTCACGCCCGCCGAGCTTCGCATTTCCTGCCGCTGGAACTTTTTCTTGTCATGGTCGTAGCGGAATCCGTAATTTAGGTCGAACCATTCGGCGGGCGTGAAATCGAGACGCCCGACAAAATCCGACAGCTGTTTTTGCAAACCGGAGTCTTCCGGGAAATTCTCGTCACGCTCAAGCCGGTAAACCTGGCCCCCCAGCATTTCGATGCGCGCGCCGTTGTCGCCCACCAGCGCATGGCGCAGGCCGTAGGCCGCGCGTATTCCGCCTTCCAGCCGGTCGATACCCGTGAAGCGGTTCGGAAGAAAGAGATTGGTTTCGTCGAACTCGACGTCGAGGCTGTCCTCATTGGGAAGGCTCTGGTTGCTCAGCTGCGGCGCGGCCGAGACGACGGCGATGGGTTCAAGGATCTGCAGGTAAGAATCGCCATGGCGCCCGAAAGGATAACGCACAGCGGCGCTTCCCTGCGCGAACTGGCGGATTTTAAAGATGTCGGAAAAGACGAGCGCGTTGTTTTCAGTGTTGGTTTCCGGCACGTTGTCGGCCCAATAGCCGTCCATTCGCGCCAACGCCGAAAAGTTCGTGAGAAAGCCCGTCGACGAGACAAGCTGGCGTTCCCACCCGGCCGCCGCCGCCAGACGTCGGGTGTCGGGTCCTTGAAGGGACGGCTTGACTCCGTCGCGGTCCCGCGTCGTGACCATAAGGCTTCCATCGAGGGACCAGCGCCCGCCCAACGTCCGGCCCGGTTCCCCCAGCGCGTTCACGCGAACCTCGGGCGCGACGAAAGGCTCGGTCATGCGCGCGCCGGGGCGCAAATCCTGAAAATAATACGTATTGGCCGCTGCATAATGGCGCCCGCGGAAGCCTTCGAGAAAGGCCCGATTCACGAGCACGTCTTCCGTCGAGATGTTGTAGCGCCGGAGATAGCTTTTGTCGGACGTAAAGGCGACGTCCGTTCCGGCCCGCCATTCGTTGTCGATGTCGAACATCGAGTCGCCGAAAAGATGGCCGCGCCATTGGCGTCCTTCGTCGTCGCCGTATTCGTTTACCACATCGGTCCGCGTGAAGCTGCCGCTCCAGCGCATCGCGCCGTCCGCGAAGCGATGGCGCCATTCGCCGCCCAGCTGGGCCTTGTCTTTTGCGCTGAAGACCGGCGACACGACAAGGTCGCTGTTGGGCGCGAGGTCGAAGTAGTAGGGAACGCGGGCATAGGCGCCGATGTTCTGGGTGTAGCCGCCGCTGACCGTGAGCAAGCCCTGACGCCGTTTGACCGTCGGGTCGGGATGCGAAAAATAGGGCATGTAAAAGAGGGGGATGCCGCCGAACTCAATCGTCGCATCGCGGTAAATGACGTCCTTCGCCTCGTTGTCGTGCGTGATGCGCACGCCCTTCATCTGCCAGAGCGGCGGTTTTGACGGATCGTCCTTGCAGAGATCGCACGCCGAATACACGCCGAGGTCCGCGACAAGATAGCGGCCTTCGTAACGCTGCGCGTCGCGGGCAGCCATGCGCGACTTGTCAAGAAACAGCACACCGACGTTATCGACAAAGCCCTGTTTCATGTCGGTGGTCAATTCGACCTTGTCGGCGAAGATGATGTCGCCCGAGGGCTGCAGCACCGAGACGTGGCCTGTCGCGCGCACGGTGCCTTTTTTCTGGTTGTAGACGATCCTGTCGGCACGAAGCACCTGATTGCCTTGCGCTACTTCAACATTGCCTTTGGCTGTGACTGTGCCTTTCTTCTCGTTGTAGAGAAGGCGGTCGGCCTGGAGGAGCGTGGGTTGTTGGGGTTTTGACGGATCGTTTTTCGATAGAAAATCGGCGGCGTTCGCGGGAAAGGCTAGAAGCAGCGGCAGAAGCCAGCAGAGTAATCCCGGGATATGGGGGCGGAGGGAATCGCGTGATGGAAATAACCCGGTTTTCATGGCCTTAGGATTGCCAGAGGCGGCCTGAATCGACAAGCTTGGATTACGAATGACTTGTTAAATATTAATAATGAATTAATAGTGGCTGCGTGAAATATATAGAGAAGCCGGAATTTATGGAGATTTTCAAATGCGCAATGCTTTTCTTGCCGCCGCCGTTTTTTCCTTTTGTTTGATCGCCGGAACGGCTTTTGCCGGGCAATTGTTTCCGCCATGGAATGCGCCAAAGAACGCCAGTGGGGACTACATTCCTTGTCCCGTGGGCCAAGTGCTTACATGGTCTTACGACGCGGCGGGAGATCTGGCCGTTGGTTGTTCTCCGATTATTCCGCGATGTGATAAAGGGCAAGTTCTTACAAACCG
>JAXGVG010000134.1:0-4925 GCA_040773965.1 Alphaproteobacteria bacterium
CCTCACTCTATTCCCATCCTTCATTCTTCGATACCAAAAGCAAACCCCAGTATGAAAATACCGGGGTTTGTCAGCAGTCTGAGACCGGAGCCCCACAGGGCTCCGGTCTTTTCTTTTCTTTAGTAATCAACCCATTCCCCGGCTGACGTCGTCATCCGTAATGTCCGGTTGTTCTTGCGCGGCCGGGTCGACAAAGTCATTCGTTGAAGGCTCCATCGCCGGCGTTTCCATCTCGATGTCTGGTTGTGCCTCGGGAACGATTCCGGACTTGGCGGCCGCTTTTTGCTCGCGCGCGACGCGGCGGCTCGCGCGTTTGAGCGCGGCGTCAAGATCGGCTTGTTTGCAAAGCCCCAAAAGAGCCGGATTGCGCGGCTTGATGTTGGAGGAATTCCAATGCGACCGGTCGCGTACTTTTCGAATCGTATCCTTGGTCGTGCCCAAAAGGCGCGCAACCTGGGCATCCAGAAGTTCGGGGTGTGTTTTGACCAGATAGGCGATTGCGTCCGGCTTGTCGGCGCGTTTCGACACGGGCGTATAACGCGGCCCCTTTGTTCGCGCAACCGGTTGAGGAAGCTCGCTGCGTATCATCTTAAGACGCGCACGGGGGTCGGCTTCGCAGCGCTTGATTTCTTCGGCGGTGAGCTGGCCGTTCATGACGGGATCCATGCCGATGATACCGATGGCGACTTCGCCATCCGCAATGGCTTGAACCTCGAGTTTGTGCAAACCGCAGAAATCGCCGATTTGCTCGAAATTGAGCGTTGTATTATCGACCAGCCATACGGCGGTAGCCTTAGGCATGAGGGGCAAGGGCATAAAGTTCTCCTGCATAAAGACCCGGCGTCATCCGGCCACGCCTTATGGCCGAACGATCCTAGAGGCATCTCTTTTCCGGGATCGGTTTAAACGGCCCTTTCCGGCTATGGGTAAGGGCTGCTCGTGGGGGATATTAGCAGGCCGGAAGGCGGATTCCACCCCCCAAAAGGCCTTTGGGGGGTAAAATTTGCTGATTTTTTATCATATCAAGGGGTTATGGAGACGACTTCAGTCGCCTTCCCCACTGTCGCAAGCACAGTCTATGCCCACACAAACGTGTTTTTTCAGCTCGGGAGCGACGGAATAATTTGGGGACGCCTTGGGCTTGAAATTGTTTTTACCGCGCGGGAAGTCATCCTGTTTGTCCAAAATGGTATTCCCAATATTAATGTTGGTTTCGACAGGAATTTCGACGCGGTTGCGGGTGTCAGGCTCGGAGGACCCGTTTTTCCCGAAATTGGCCGAACACGCCGGAGAGGAGAAAACGAGTAAGGCCAGGACCGGGAGCGTATAAAACAGCCTCATAATGAGCCTCCAAAAGCCGGGCAAACGATTGCCCCATGGGACGGCCCTCTATATATAACACTTTCAGCCCTTTGTCTGCCCTCGTGTGACGCCATGATCAATCCGGATGAACTCGAACCCCCTCGTCCCGTTCTGAAACCGCTCGATATGCAGCAGATGTCGATCGGCGAACTGCAAGACTATATTGCGTCGATGGAATCGGAAATAGCGCGGGCGCGCGCGATGATTTCGAAAAAAGAATCGCACAAAAACGAAATAGAGGGATTGTTCAAAAAAGCCTAACGCTTCTTTTCGGGTTCCCAGCTGTTCATGTGGATGAGCAGGACGAACTTCTCGCCTTCGACCGCGATGCTCTTTTTGCTTTCGAGGGGCAGCACGATATTGTTGGCGATACAGAATTTGACGATGGGATCGAGAAGATCGTTTTGCTTGAAGGAAAATTCAAGCATCTGTTTCGTGGATCCGTAAGTCAGTTCCACCGTTAGGACAAAGGCCCCGCCCGGATCCTGCTTGCATTGCAGCATTTTGCCGGCGGGCAGAAAATCGGGTTTGACGCGACGGTAAGCGTCAAGCGCGATAAGAAGCTCTTCCTTGGTCAGAATAATTCGGCGGACTTCTTCGACCATGACGGACACCCAGCGATGATAAGCGGCCCCAAAGCCATTCGAGGGCTTTGCGCTATGCTACTAAGCTATCACGGAAGAATTAATATTCGGTTTTTGAACTATTTTTAAACAGGTTATCCATTGAAAAAAGGCGCTTTTTTATTATCTACAAATTGACCCAATTTTTATTCGGTAAAAATTCGGCCGAAAACGGCCTTTTTATTCACTTTAGTTTAAGCAAAAAGTCTTCGTATCCAAAGCGGCGTATGACCTCGTATTTTCCATCTTCATGAAGAAGGACTATATCGGGCAAGGGAACGCCGTTAAAGGTGTTGTTTTTCACAAAGGAGTACTGCAGCATATCGCCGAAAACGAGCTTGTCGCCGGTCTTGAGGGGCTGCCGGAAGGAATACGTCCCGATCACGTCGCCGGTCATGCAGCTTTTTCCACCTAAAATATAGGTAAAGGGCAAGACGCCGGGTTCGTCTGAATCGAAAAGCGGTGGTGTATAGGGCGCTTCGAGAACGTCCGGCATGTGACAGGCTGCCGACGTGTCCATAATGGCGATATGGGATTCGTTATGCAAAGTGTCGAGAACTGTCGAGACAAGATAACCGGCGTCGAGAACAAGCGCGCCACCGGGCTCAAGAATGACGTCGACGTTAAAGATGCGCCGGAAATCCTTGATGGCGGCAATCAACGCGCCAACGTCGTATTCCGGCTTGTTAAAGAAATGGCCACCCCCGAAGTTCACCGCCTTTACGCGCTTGATATAAGGCGCGAAATTGTCGCCGACATGGCGTATCAGCCCGATGGAATCTTCGTGAAGGACTTCACAGAGCGAATGAACATGCAAAACGTCGATGTCGTCCCATGGCAGAAATTCGAGATCATGCGGCTTAACGCCAAAACGCGATCCCGGGGCGCAAGGGTCATAAAGCTCGCCGCCAACCGTTACGCGCGAGAAACCGGGATTGATCCGGATGCCGGTTTTAACGGGAAGGCCGGATGCCTTTACAAGAGGAAGGAAACGCCGGACCTGATCCGGCGAGTTGAAATAAATATGATCGGCAACCTTAAGAAGCTCGCAGATTTCCCCTTCAGTAAAAGCTGGCGCATAGGCATGAACCTCCTTTCCGAACGTCTCGCGGCCCAAACGCGCCTCGAAGATGCCGCTGGCCGTCGTGCCGTCCAACGACTCTTTCATAAGAGGAAAAACGGCCGGAAGAGCGAAAGCTTTTGTGGCCAGCAGGATGCGGCAACCGGCTTCGGCGCGGATTCGTCTGGCCGCCGCCATATTCTTTTTCAGGATGGCCAGATCCGCCACGTAGGCCGGGGTCGCAATCCGGTCCAGAACGCTGGCCAGACGCGGCGGTATTGTCAGCGTCATGCTGCGGCGCGCCCCGTGAGTTCGACGGGCTTGAAGTCGTCGACGTGCCACGGCAAGCCTTGCTTGGCGACTTCATCGAGGAAGGGTTCGGGCGGAAGCTCTTCGACGTTGAAAACGCCCTTTCCGGTCCATTGGCCGGTCAGCACCATTTTGGCCCCTGTCATGGCGGGGACTCCTGTCGTGTAGGAAACGGCCTGGGATCCGACCTCGCGGGCGCAGGCGGCGTGGTCGCAGACGTTGTAAAGGATTTTCGTTTGTTGTTTGCCGTTCTTAATGCCCGTTATGATCGCGCCGATGGAGGTCTTGCCGGTGTAGTTCTCTGCCAGCGAGGACGGCGCCGGCAACAGGTGAGTCAGGAATTGAAGCGGAACGATCTCCACGCCCTTGTAAAGGACGGGATCGATGCGTGTCAGGCCGACGTTCTGAAGCACTTCGAGATGCTTGATATAGTTGTCCGAGAACGTCATCCAGAATCGGATCTGTTTGAGACCTTTGATATTCTCAACAAGCGACTCCAGTTCCTCATGAAAAATAAGATAGGACTTGCGCGGCCCCACCTTGGGGTACTCGATCATGGCCGAAATGCTGAGGGGATCGATTTCAATCCAGCTGCCGTTTTTCCAGTATTTTCCCCTCTGGGTCACTTCGCGAATGTTAATTTCGGGATTGAAGTTGGTCGCGAACGATTTGCCATGGCTGCCGTCGTTGCAGTCGATGATGTCGATGCTGTTTATTTCGTCAAACAGGTTCTTTTGGGAGTAGGCGCAGTAAACGCTTATGACTCCGGGATCGAAACCGCAGCCAAGCACGGCCAGAATGCCCTTTTCCTTAAAACGTTCCCGATAGGCCCATTGCCATTTGTAACTGAATTTGGCTTCGTCCTTCGGCTCATAGTTGGCCGTGTCGAGGTAATGCACACCGGTCGCCAGACAGGCGTCCATGATGGAAAGATCCTGATAGGGCAAAGCCAGATTGACGACAATATCAGGCTTTTGCCGCTCGATTAACTTGATAACCTGTTTAGGATCGTCGGCATCGACCTGCGAAACGGTGATGGCGGATTGACATTCCTTCTGAATCTTTTTGCATTTTTCCAGCGTGCGCGACGCCAAGTGGATCGTCTTGAAAGTATCCCGGTCCATGGCGCATTTCTTGGTTGCGACGGATCCCGCCGCGCCTGCGCCGATGATAAGTACGCTGTCCATGGCCTGCCTCCCCCAATGCTGAAAAGGTTAGGGAAAAAGCGCCCTTCCGGCGGCCGCCGGTTTGGGGCGTTACACATGAGCCCATAGTGAAAAGAGCCCCTAAAGACAAGAGAATTCTTGACTTCAGGCGGCTTCGCGCGCCTCAAGAGCGACAGGTTTGTAATCCTCAACCTTCCAGGGAAGACCCTGTTTGGCTACTTCGTCGAGGAAGGGCGCGGCCGGAAGCTCCTCGATGTTGAAGACTCCTTTTCCCGTCCATTGGCCGGTCATCACCATTTTCGCGCCCGCGACGGCCGGAATGCCTGTTGTATAGGAAATGGCCTGGGAGCCGATTTCCCTGGCGCAGGCAGCATGATCGCAGGCGTTGTAAAGGATTTTGGTTTC
>JAXGVG010000135.1:0-4831 GCA_040773965.1 Alphaproteobacteria bacterium
ATGGCCATCGTTCGTCACTTCGCCATTAATCTTGTTCGCAACGCCAAAGACAAGAAAAGCCTTAAAATCCGAAGAAAATTAGCCGGTTGGAACCCCGATTACCTCGCTTCTCTCCTCATTAACCCGGATTCGTAGCCGTGGTCTTCCTTGTGCTCCTTGTCCGTTGTTAACTTAATATCCTGAGCCCGGAGCCAATAGGGAGAGCCTTTGGAAAGGCCCTTAAGAGCCCGGTCGGCATAACGCCCGGCTTCCTTTTCGGCGCCCCGCGCCATGGCTTCTTCGGCAAGCGCGTAGGAAACCAGTCCCTCGTATTGGGGGTCTTTGGTTAACTCGGCCTTACGGCCCCACGCCGAAGCAAGAAAACGCCAGATTTCGGGCGCGCGTTCTTCGAGGCGATGGGCTTCCGTCAGTTGCTTGATGGCCAGATCGATGCGCGACGTGTCTTTGCTCTCAAGCAAGGCGTGCCCGTAGGCGATGCGAAGAAGAGCCGAATCCGGAAGCAGATCGACGGATTTTTTATAAAGGGGCACGGCTTCCTCGACGCGCCCGTTTTCAAAGAGGGCTTGTGCCTTGAGTTCGTAGAAAAAGGGATTGTCAGGTTCTTCCGTGATAAGGCCGTCCATAAGGTCAAGCGCCCTTTGCAACTGGCCCGACTGGTAAAGCGCGATGGCGCGCGCGTAACGGGCAGGCAGGCGTTTGTCCCTGTCCGTGTAACGCAGCAAAGCCGTTTCCGGCTGAAGGAATCCCAATAGCTTGGCCTTCATCCGTTCGTGCATGACCGCGAAACGGGGATCGAGCTTTTTGTCGGCGTTCGGCGAGTTCTTCACATGATAGGCAATGGAGTCGATGCGGTCTTGCGTGAGCGGATGCGTGCGCACGTATTCGACCTGACGGTCGACGGGAAGGATTTCCTGTCCCTTGAGTTTTTCCATGAATTCGAGCATTCCGCTCGACGTTACGCCCGCACGGTCAAGATAAGTCATAGCGGCTGCGTCCGCCGAATTTTCCTGCGCGCGGCTGAAACTGAGGATGTTGCGCTGCGCGATTTGCTGCGCGCCGCTGATCGCGCCCATGGCGATTTGGCCGCTGCCGCTGGCTACGCCGGCCGCGACCCCCAGGATCATGCCTAATATGGCCTGTGTCGTGGCGTTGCTCATCGCTTCGCTGCCGCGGATAAGGTGCCCACCGGCCATATGTCCCGTTTCGTGGGCCATGACGCCCATGAGTTGTTCGGGCGTGTCCGTCGCTTGCAAAAGGCCGGTGTAATAAAACTCGTTCATGCCGCCTGCCACAAAAGCGTTGATGGTGCTGCTTTTAATGATAACGAGGCTGACGGACGCAGGGTCCATTTCCGCCGCTCGAAAGACGGGCGTTGCCAGTTCGCGCAGGTAATGCTCGATCTCGGCGTCGCGGATCGTCTGGATGGACTCGTTGCTCTGGGCCTGTGCCGCCGTTGCAAAGGCGAAGAGAAAGAAGAACAAAAGATTCCGTGCGACCCGCAGGGGCCTTAAGGAGAGCCGGTTCGGTTTCATGCGCGCAATCACAACGTCACCTTATGGCAGGATGATGGCGATGAACAGGACGGTGGTCATTGCCCCGTCAGTTTGCGCCACCAGCCGCCTTTTGGTTTGTCGGGGATAGGATTGACGATTTCATGAGGCGACGCCGGCGGTGGCGAGAAAGGCTTCGGAGAAGGCGCGGAGGGCGTCGCGCGGACAGGCTCGGGCGTCGTATTGATGTGCGGCGTCGTGTCGATATCGTGAATGCTTACGGGAAGAGTTTCCGCAGGCGCATCGCGTGAGGTTTCCGTTGGCCGGTCATAGGAGCGAGGGCTATGAGATCCGCGTTCGCGATAGGGCCGGGGAGGCCAGCGATTGCCTCCATCGCGTTGATGCCCCTCCTGATTGTTGTTGCCGCGATGCCTTCCGCCGCGTCGTCCCCGGCGGCGTCGGCGGTTTTGATTGTTTTGGTCGAAAGGCTGTTCGGAATCGGACGCGCGGTTGTAATTCGGTTCTTCCGCTTCGTTGCCGACGTTGTCGTCCACAGGCGCGTCTTGCGGTTGGACGGTTGCCGGGGACTCAGGCTGTTCTCCGTCGAAAGGAGGCTGGTTCGATGGCGGCGAGCGGTCGCGGCGGCCAAAGCCACGGCGATTGTCGCGTCCACCCCGTCGGAAACGGCGGCGATGGCCGCTTTCCGAATCGGTGTCGTTGCTTGCCTCGGACGTTTGCGAATAAACAGACGGTTTGCCGTCTTCGTTTTCCTCAGGTTGAGACGGCAAGGGCGGCAGGTCGCGTTCGGCTTCGGCTAAAACCTTGTCCGTGTTGACTGCCGGACTGTCTCTGCGGGTGGACGGGCGATTGCGCGAACGTTCCATCCGGTATTCGGGCGGAGTCAGCGTTTCATCGCTGTGCAAAAGGACGTGAAGGTCGTAGCGCTGTTCGATCGTCCGCAAGGCCTCGCGCTTCTGGTTGAGAATATACAGGGCGATTTTCGTCGGCACTTGGAGGACGAGTTCGGAAGCGCGCTGGCGGATGCCTTCTTCCTCGATGGCACGAAGGACAGAGAGGGCGGCGGAATCCACCGAGCGCACATAACCGACGCCCGCGCAATGCGGGCATTTTTCGAAACTGATTTCCGTCAGGCTCGGGCGCAGCCGTTGCCGCGACAGTTCCATAAGACCGAAGGGCGAGATGCGCCCGATCTGCAGCCGTGCGCGGTCGTTCTTCATCGCCTCCTTAAGGCGCCGTTCGACAGCGTGGTTGTTCCGGCCGTCTTCCATATCGATAAAGTCGATGACGATCAGCCCTGCCAGATCGCGCAGACGCAGCTGCCGGGCCACCTCGTCGGCGGCCTCGAGATTGGTTTTCAGGGCCGTTTCCTCGATGTGTCTCTCGCGCGTGGCGCGGCCGGAGTTGACGTCGATAGCCACCAGCGCTTCGGTCGGGTTGATGACAAGGTAGCCGCCCGAGCGCAACTGGACGATCGGGCCATGCAGGGCGTCGATCTGGTTTTCGACGTGATAGCGGAAGAACAGGGGAATGGGATCGTCGTAGATTTTAATTTTCTCGACGTCGTCCGGCATGATGGTGCGCATGAATTCCCGCGCGCGCTGATAGCCTTCGGCGCCCGCCACCAGAATTTCGTCGATGTCCTGCGTGTAAAGGTCGCGCACCGAGCGCTTGATAAGGTTGGCTTCCTCGTAGATCAGCGAAGGCGCCGTGGATTGCAGCGTTTGCTCGCGGATGCTGTCCCACAGGCGCAACAGGTATTCAAGGTCGCGCTGGATGTCCGGGGGATCCTGTTCCATGCCCGCCGTGCGCAGGATGACCGCCATGCCTTCGGGAACCTCGAGCTGGTCGAGAATTTCCTTCATCCGGCGACGGTCGTGGTGGTTGGTGATTTTGCGCGATACGCCGCCGCCGTGGCCGGTGTTCGGCATGAGGACGCAATAACGGCCTGCCAGCGATAGATAGGTTGTCAATGCCGCGCCTTTGTTGCCGCGTTCTTCCTTGACGACCTGAATGAGCATGACCTGGCCGCGCTTGAGCACTTCCTGAATCTTGTAGCGCGGCCGGTGCTGGCGCACGAAACGTTCGGCGACGTCGCCGCCGACGCTTTCCACGGGCGTCGCTTCGGCCGGAGGCGCTTCCGTCATGGCTATCGGCGTTATGACAGCGTTGCCGAAATCGGTGATCAAGCCTACACCGACGTCCGCGGAGGGGGCGAAGCTTTCGGCCATTGAAGACAAGACCGGCTCTTCCGGCGCGTTTTCAACCGTCGGCGGCAAGGCTTCGTCTTCCGGGGCGTTATAACCCTCATCCTCGTAGGGAGGTTCCGGATTATCATCGGAATCGTGAAGGCCTTCTTCTTCCGGAACATCAAGCGGGGGCGTTTCGTGTTCGCCGCCGCTCGCGGTTTCCGTTTCAATATCTTCCGCCTCTTCCTCATCTTGGGGGCGGTCGGCCATCGGAATGCGGAAATAATCCGGATGAATTTCGGAAAAGGGTAAAAAGCCGTGGCGGTTGCCGCCATACTCGACAAACGCCGCTTGCAGCGACGGCTCAATGCGCATGACTTTGGCGAGATAGATATTGCCGCGAAGGACGGGTTTGCTGGCCAGACCGAAATCAAGGTCGTCCAACCTGTTCGTATCGCGGTAACTATTGACGATCGCTACGCGCGTTTCCTCGGGATGCGTGGCATCCACCAACATACGTTTGGTCATTTTTTTCTCTCCTGCCGGATCGTCGCGATGAGGGTGGAATGGGATGCCTCTCGACGCGCCAGAACCGGCAAATTCGTTGTTAACCCTAAATAGCCGGTCAAACCGGCCAAACTATGGCGCTTCCAGTCCGCATTCGGGGTTCGTTATGGCCCCGGCCGCAACGACGGCGCGCCCGCGTGTTCGATGCCGGGTGAACTTTGAAAAGGCTAACGTATTGCTTTTTCTTGGATTCTTCCTAGCCAGGGCCCCAAAGAGGGCTGGGCTCCATCGAACACGGCCCGATCATAAACGTAAACCGGCCTCCAATACAATCAGTTATTCACAAGCATTAAAAACATATGAAAATCAAAGCGGTTTTAAGTTTTTCAGTGTTTTCAGGCCTTGTTAAGGGGAAGGTCTTATAATCAAAGAGAATTTTGGAAATCAATTTTACGGCTTGTCATTCGATGATGGATTTTAAGCGGCCACCCAAAGGACATCGCACAAGAAGCTTGTTGGCCTCCGTTTTGGCGGGCGCTGCCTTGATGGGAGGCGCGATGACGGCTCCTTCCGAAGAACAGGCAAACGAAACCGCGCCAATCACCGTGAACGAAAAAGCGACTCTTA
>JAXGVG010000136.1:0-4730 GCA_040773965.1 Alphaproteobacteria bacterium
CATACGTGACAAAAAGCGCCGAAAGCGGAAAGACGAAGAACGCCGCCGTGGCGAGCCGCCAATCCTGATAGAACATGACGCCGATCAGAAAAGCGAGAGTCAAGCTGCCCTTGAAAGCGTTCGTCAAACAATCGCTGACGGCGGCGCGCATGACAGACACGTCGTTCGTAATGCGCGAAATAAGGTTGCCCGAGGCGTTGGCATGAAAGAAAGCCAGGTCCGCGCCCAGAAGATGCTCGTGCATCTCCTGCTGCACATCGGTGATGATGCGCTGGCCGATCTTGTTCATGATGACCGTGTGGAAATACGTCGCAATGCCGCGCGCCAGAAAAAGGGCCATGATCACCCCTCCAAGCTCCAGCGCAAACGTCGATGTCCGGTCCTTACCAAGCTGGTTAATGAGAGGCTCGATGGTCTTGGCCATCCCTCCCGTGGCGGCCGCCGCCACGCCCATAAAGAGAAAAGAACCTGTAAAACTAATCATATGGGGGCGTATATAGCCGCGAAAAAGCCGCCCGATCAGCTTGAACGAGCTGCTGGGCTTGCCCCTGTCGTCGAGGGCATGAACCGTTACCGAGTGTTTATGAGCAACCGCGTCGGACAAGAAAAACCTCTTTTTCTTCCTCGAAAGAAGGGCATAATACTACCCGTAGCGTATTTGGAAAGCGCGATATTAAGGGCCATGATCTTATTTAATATGAGACAAAACAGGGAGATTGGTTCAACAATAAGGGGCGTCATCCCGGACAAGTTTCTCTTCGACTGTGCAACAGGCGAAAGAAACTTGATCCGGGACCCGGTTTGGTTTCTTCTTTTCCCAAGAAAACAAACTGGATCCCGCATCTTCACGCGCGTCCAGGGCCGCGCGTTCGTGCGGGATGACGCCGTTCCTTACATAGCAGGTTTTCGATGAGCGAGCCTTCCCAAGACACATGGATTTTGGTTGCCGGACCCTATAGTTCTGGCGCAGCAAACGAAAAAGAAAAGCAACAGAATCTGGATGTCCTAAATCAGGCTGCTTTGGAGCTATTCAGGCGCGGATATATCCCCATTATCGGAGTCAACAATGCCCGACCGTTGATACAACTGGCCGAAAAAGTTGGGGGTAAGAACGCTAACGACATTATCATGATGCCCTATTCACTCGCCCTTGCTGAACGTTGCGACGTCTGCCTGCGCATTGGGGGGGCTTCGAAAGGAGCCGACGAAGAAGTTGCGCGTTTTCGCGCGGCAAATAAAGATGTATACAATGATATTTCTGAAGTACCTCATTTAAAGCCGCATCCGTCCCGAACGCCTGCACATAAGCCATGAGCAAAAAAAAGAACGCGCAACAAAATGATCTTTCCCTCACCCCCATCGAGGCCGCCGCCGAGATGGCGGCGCTGGCGAAGCAAATCGCGTATCACGACAAACTGTATTACCAGAAAGACGCGCCCGAAATATCCGACGCCGCATACGATGACTTGCGCGCGCGTTACCGCGCGTTGCGCGAAGCTTTTCCGGATCAAGTCCCGGCCGACGATCCCGAAAAAAGGGTCGGTGCCGCGCCTGCTCCCGCTTTTACGAAGGTCACGCATGCCGTCCCGATGCTCTCGCTCGGCAACGCTTTTACGGATGAGGATGTCGAGAATTTTGTCGCGCGTATCCGTAAGTTTTTGCAATTGCCCGAAGATACCCCCCTCGCCTTTCTGGCCGAACCGAAGATTGACGGTCTATCGGCTTCGCTGCGTTATGAGAAAGGAAAGCTGGTGCAAGCCGCGACGCGCGGCGACGGCACAACGGGCGAAAACATCACCGCCAACGCGCGAACCATCAAAAACGTGCCGCATGTCCTGGCCTCCCCCTTCCCCGCCGTTGCCGAAGTGCGGGGCGAAATCTACCTTGAACGCAAGGACTTTATGGCCCTTAACGCCGAACGCGATCTGGAGGGCGAGCCGTTATTCGCCAATCCGCGCAACGCCGCTGCCGGAAGCGTGCGGCAGCTGGACTCCCGCATTACCGCCGGGCGTCCGCTGAAGTTTTTCGCGTATGCCTTCGGTGAAATGAGCGGCAAGGAGCCCGAAACGCAACACGATCTGCGCCATCGGCTGAAACAGTGGGGCTTCGACGTGAACGAGCCGTCGCGGCTTTGCAAAAATACGAAAGAAATCCTCGCCTACTACCGCGAGATGGAGGAACGGCGGCATGAACTGCCGTTCGACATCGACGGCGTGGTGTACAAGCTCGACCGCGCCGACTGGCAGGAGAGGCTCGGTTTCGTCAGCCGCGCGCCGCGCTGGGCCATCGCGCACAAGTTCGCGGCGGAACAAGCTGAAACAAAACTGCACAAGATAATTATTCAGGTGGGCCGAACCGGCGCGTTGACGCCTGTGGCCGAGCTTGAGCCCGTCACGGTCGGCGGCGTGGTCGTGAGCCGCGCCACCTTGCACAACGAGGACGAAATCGCGCGGAAAGACATTCGCGAAGGCGACGTTGTTCGCATCCAGCGTGCCGGTGATGTTATCCCTCAGGTTCTCGAAGTCGATCTGAAGCAAAGGCCAAAGAATTCCCAACCCTTCACGTTCCCCGACAGATGCCCCGAGTGCGGATCTTTGGCTGTGCGCGAGGACGGCATGGCGGTCCGGCGCTGCACGGGCGGCCTCATATGCCCCGCACAGGCCGTCGAAAGGCTTATTCATTTTGTCAGCCGCAACGCCTTCAACATCGAAGGCCTCGGCAGCGAGCGCGTGCGCGAGTTGTGGGAGGATAAAATCCTCCTTTCGCCCGCGTCGATCTTCCGGCTCGGCGAACACAAGGCCGCGCTCGAGCAACGCGAAGGCTGGGGGGAAAAATCGGCCGAAAAGCTCCTGAACGCCATCGAGGCGCGGCGCGCGATGCCGCTCGACCGCTTTATCTTCGCGCTCGGCATACGGCAAATCGGCGAGGCTACCGCCAAACTGCTGGCGCGGCATTACCGAAGCCTGAAAGCGTGGCGCGCGGCGATGATCGCGGCCCAAAAAGAGGAATCCGAGGCCTGGAACGAACTCACCGGCATCGACCAGATCGGACCGCTGGTGGCGCGCGACCTTGCCGCGTTCTTCGCCGAACCACACAACCTTGAAGCGCTGGACGGCCTCGCGCGCGAAGTCACGGTTCCCGATTATGTCCCCGGCGCGGCCTCTACGACACCGCTAAGCGGCAAAACGGTGGTCTTTACGGGCACACTAAGCGGCATGAGCAGGACCGAAGCCAAGGCCAGGGCAGAGTCCATGGGCGCTACCGTTGCCGGTTCGGTCTCGAAAAAGACCGATTTTGTCGTCACCGGCGAAGACGCAGGCTCCAAAGCCGCCAAGGCCCGCGAACTGGGCGTTAAGGTATTGACCGAAAAAGATTGGTTAAAATTGTTAGAGG
This sequence comes from Alphaproteobacteria bacterium, assembly GCA_040773965.1. Lineage (GTDB taxonomy): Bacteria > Pseudomonadota > Alphaproteobacteria > UBA9219 > UBA9219 > JAXGVG01. The sequence continues at coordinate 3,394 of JAXGVG010000136.1, forward strand.
ATTGATACGTCTATTTACCTTCGCCCAAGGATCGTTTAAACTCGCGCCCATGCATATGACGGCTACATTGCTTCTATCCCTTCTTCGACTGCGCGGGTTCTAGCCCGTCGCCATTGCCGTTTTTCGCCCACATTTCCCGTATTTTTTATTGAACAAAGGATCAGCCATGACTCCCGTATCCCCGAACGCCAACCGCGTTATCATTTTCGACACCACCTTGCGCGACGGCGAGCAATCGCCCGGCGCCGCCATGACGCTTGGGGAAAAGCTGCGGATTGCCCTGCTTCTTGAGGAAATGGGCGTGGATGTCATGGAAGCCGGATTCCCCATTGCGTCGAAAGGAGATTTCGAATCCGTCAATACCATCGCCAAAACGGTCCGCAACACGTCCGTTTGCGGCCTTGCCCGCGCCAACCCGGGCGATATCGAGCGCGCCGCCGAGGCCATCAAGCCCGCGCCGCGCAAGCGCATCCATACCTTTATCTCCACCTCGCCGCTTCATATGAAGCACAAACTGCAGATGGAGCCGGACAAGGTCTATCAGGCCGTCATCGACAGCGTCACCCTGGCGCGCAACCTGTGCGACGACGTGGAATGGAGCGCCGAAGACGGCAGCCGCACGGAACCCGATTTCCTTTGCCGATGCGTCGAGGCCGCCATCACGGCGGGCGCACGCACGATCAACATCCCCGACACCGTCGGCTACAGCATGCCGGAGGAGTTCGGCGCGATTTTCAAGATGGTCGTGAACCGCGTGCCGAACGTCGACAAGGCCATTTTGTCCGCGCACTGCCACAACGACCTCGGCCTTGCCGTGGCCAACTCGCTCGCCGCCGTCGCGAACGGCGCGCGCCAGGTGGAATGCACCATCAACGGCCTTGGCGAACGCGCGGGCAACGCGGCAATGGAGGAGGTCGTCATGGGGCTTCGCGTGCGCCGCGACATCATGCCCTACACGACCGGCATCAAAACCGAAATGATTACGCGCGCGTCGCATCTCGTTTCCTCGACGACCGGTTTTGCCGTCCAGCCGAACAAGGCCATCGTCGGCGCGAACGCCTTCGCGCACGCAAGCGGCATCCATCAGGACGGCATGATCAAGAACCGCGAGACGTACGAAATCATGACGCCGCAATCCGTCGGCTTGACCAAAACGTCGCTCAAGCTCGGCAAACTTTCGGGCCGCAACGCATTCCGCACGAAACTGCAGGAACTCGGTTACGAACTCGGCGACAACGCGTTGACGGACGCCTTCAACCGCTTCAAGGATCTCGCCGACCGGAAAAAGGAAATATTCGACGAGGATATCATAGCGCTCGTCGACGACGAAGTCGCGC
>JAXGVG010000137.1:0-4673 GCA_040773965.1 Alphaproteobacteria bacterium
CAACAAACGAGAACCTCCAGGGTATGTAAAACGCGGGGTGCGTGCCCGTTCGCGCCGGTTTGCGGACCCGTTCGGAACGCTTTTTGGGGGGGTTACGTGCCCGTAGAGCGCGGGTTGCGTGCCGGTTCGGCAAAACTAATTCGTTCCCGCGCCGCCGACGGTCATGTTTTCGAGGCGCATGGTGGGCTGGCCGACTCCCACAGGCACGCTCTGGCCGTTCTTGCCGCAGCTGCCGATGCCCCCGTCGAGCGCGCTGTCGTCGCCCACCATCGTCACGCGCTTGAGCGCCTCGAAGCCCGTGCCGATCAGCGACGCGCCTTTCAGCGGACGGCCGATTTTGCCGTTTTCGATTTTATAAGCTTCCGTCGCGCTGAAGACGAACTTGCCGGACGTGATGTCCACCTGCCCGCCGCCGAAATCGGCCGCGTAGATGCCTTTTTTCACCGAGGCAATAATTTCTTCCTTCGTGTGCGCGCCGGGACGCATGAGCGTGTTCGTCATGCGCGGGTATGGCTGGCTGGCAAAGCCTTCGCGCCGCCCGTTGCCGGTCGATTTCACGCGCATCAGGCGCGCGTTGAGCCGGTCCTGCATGTAGCCGACCAGAACGCCGTCTTCGATCAGCGTCGTGCATTGCGTGGGCGTGCCTTCGTCGTCGATGGTGAGCGAACCGCGTCTCTGTTCGATGGTGCCGTCGTCCACGATCGTGACGCCTCTGGCCGCCACCCTCTGGCCCATCAGGCCCGAAAAAGCCGAGGTTTTCTTGCGGTTGAAATCGCCTTCAAGGCCGTGACCGATAGCTTCGTGCAACAATACCGCCGGCCAGCCGGGGCCGAGCACGACCGTCATCTCGCCCGCCGGGGAGTCCACGGAGTCCAGATTGACGAGCGCCTTGCGCAGCGCTTCGCCGGCTATTCTTTGCCACTCGGACGGATCGAAAGTCCGCGCGTAGGCAAGCCTTCCGCCGCCGCCCGTCGATCCGGCCTCAAGCCGCTCGCCCTGCCGCGCCACAACCGACACATTGAGGCGCACCAAAGGCCGGATGTCGGCGGCGCGCCAGCCTCCCGCTCCGATAATCTGCACCGCCTGCCAGCTTGAGCCGAGCGAGACGCTGACCTGATGGACGCGCGCGTCTTTCGCGCGGATATACGCGTCGATGTCTTGCAGAAGGCGTATCTTTTCCTCGAAGCTTTTTCCCGGCAAGGGGTTCTCGTCGCTGTACAGGTGGCGATTGGTTCCCTGCGGCGGCAACGCCAGCGTGCCGGCATAGCCGCCCTTCACGGCCTGCGCGGCTTTGGCGGCACGGCGTATCGCAGCTTCGTCCAGATTGACCGCGTGGGCGTAGCCCACCGTTTCGCCCACCACCGCGCGGAGGCCGAAGCCCTGCGACGTGTCGAAGCTGGCGCTTTTCAGCTTGCCGTCGTCCCAGACCATGCTTTCGGAATGGCAATATTCCAGATACAGCTCGCCGTCATCCGCGCCCGTGAGCGTTTCCTGCACGATGCGTTCGACCGCCGCCAGGTCCATGCCGGTTTGAGCGAAAAACAGCTTATCGGTTTGGGGGAGAAAGGGCATTGAAATTTCCTTAATTTACGGTTTGAGTTGTTTGCGAATGATAAAGCCTGGAAGACCGACCCCACAGGCCAATTCACGCACATTCGGTTCACCTATATTATAGCCACGACGTCGGTAAAATTCGACGGCATTAAGCGTGCACCGTCCATCGAGAATGACAACGCCTGAAAAAGCCATTTTTTCCTCTATAGCCGACAACAACCGCTTGCCAACGCCCACCCATTCGCCCGGCGCGACATAGAGTTGGAACAACTGACGACGCGAAGGCGATGCCGCCGCAAAACCGGCAATACGCCCATTGTATTCAGCGACAAGAACGACGTTTTCACCTTTTTCGACAGATTGCTTTCTTTCTTCCATGCCTGAGCGCATGGATTCAATCCATGCCTCTTTTTGCTCTTGCGTGTAGTGGCCGGATGTTTTGCGCATCACGGCTTCGCGATGCGCCTCCAAAATGCCGGGCCAGTCTTCGGTCCGGACGGGGCGAATGACGATGTTTACGTTGTTATCCATGACCCCTCCCCGAAATTCCTCGTATTCAATGCGAGAAATTTCGACCCTCCCGCTTCCCCCTTCGCGTAAACTACGGGGACAGGCGGGGAGGGTGCTTTTTTTATCATCAAAATCAGTCTAATAGAAAAGAACCTATCGATTTACGCGCGTCGTTGGGCCGACGCTTTTGTCTTATTCCTTTCAAAACTTATCCGCAAATGCGACCCCGTCGCCTTGGCAAAGCGCAACAACGTCCGGCTTGAAGGCCATGCACGGCCGCTTTCAAGGCGGGCGATGACTGTTTGCGTCGTCCGCATACGTTTTGCCAGTTCTTTTTGCGTCAGCCCCGCGCGCGTCCGCGCCTCGATCAGGGCCGAGGTCAAAGAAAACTCGCCTTCCAGATCATCGTAGGCTTTTTTATAGCCGGGCCGTTTCAGCCATTTTTTATGCAAAGCATCAAGAGACGATCCGCTAATATGACCTCCTTCGCTCTTTGACGAGCCAATTCAATTTCGTGACGCGGCGTTTTTTGCGTTTTCTTTCTGAAAACCCGTACAATGACAACGCGTTTACCGCCGGCCGTTGTATATATCGCCCGCGCGATACCATCCCGGCCGATCAGACGGATTTCCCAAAGCCTTCCCTCAAGGTGTTTAACATGCGGTTCCCGCACACGCTCAAGGCCGTGCGTTTGGATGAGTTCGCCTATCCGGCGCAGCCGCGCCAGCATATCGTCCGGCAACGCCTCCACCTCAGCCGTAACCGTTGCGTTCAGGGTTTCTACTTTCCACATAGCCGGGCGGCATTATAGCAATAAAGCTATACTACGCAACCTTTATTTTACGCTCCACCCAAAACATCCTTCACCTTCCCCGCGAGTTGTTTCAGCGTGAAGGGCTTACCGAGGAAGTTGATCGTTTCGCCGGAGGTAAATTGCTCGCGCAGGCGGTCTTCGGTGTAGCCGGAGACGAAAATAACCTTCATGTTCGGCCAGCGTTCGCGGATGTTCTTGTAAAGCGTCGGCCCGTCCATTTGGGGCATAACGACGTCCGTTACGATAAGGTCGATTTTCGTGCCTTCCTTGTCGAGCACCGCAAGGGCTTCGTCGCCGCTGCGTGCCTCAAAAACGTTGTAGCCCTTGTTGCGCAGCGCGCGCGCCGAAAACACGCGCACGGCGTCTTCGTCCTCCACCAGAAGAACCGTGCCGACGCCCGTGAGGTCGGGACCCGGCCTTTCGTCGCGCCCTTCCTCAATGGCGCGAACTTCCTTTTCCCGATCCTTGTCGTTGAGCATGGGAACGTAAACCGTGAACGTCGTTCCATGACCGACGCGGCTTTCCACGCTGACGAAGCCGCCCGTCTGGCGCACGATGCCGTAGACCGTCGCCAGCCCGAGGCCCGTGCCGGAGCCGACTTCCTTGGTGGAGAAAAACGGCTCGAAAATCCGCTGGAGGTTCTCGCGCGGGATGCCTACGCCCGTATCCGACACTTCGATGACGACGTATTCTCCCGCAGGCATTTCGTCCTGGCCGCGAATGACCGGCTCTTTCTGGTTGAGGTTGCGCGTCTGGATGGTGACAATGCCCCCGTTCGGCATGGCGTCGCGCGCGTTGACTACAAGGTTTATGACGACCTGTTCCAGCTGTCCCTGATCGACCTTGACGAGGCCCAGATCGCGGCCATGCACCATTTCCAGTTTGATTTGCGCGCCGATCAGACGGCGGAGCAGATTGGTAAGCTCGGACAAAACGTCGACAAGGTTGAGGACTTTCGGCTGCAGCGTCTGCTGGCGCGAGAAAGCCAGCAACTGCCGCACCAGGTTGGCCGCCCGGTTGCCGTTTTGCTTGATCTGCATAATGTCCGAAAAGCTTTGGTCGCCCGGCTTGTGGCGCTGGAGCAAAAGGTCGCAGAAGCCGATCATCGCCGTCAGCAAATTGTTGAAGTCGTGCGCCACGCCGCCCGCCAGCTGGCCGATAGCCTGCATTTTTTGCGACTGGGCAAACTGCGTTTCCAGATGTTTTTGCTCGGTGGCGTCGATGAAATAAAGCATCAGTCCCTGATCCGACGCCGCTTCGTCCTTGCCGCCCGCGCCGAACCGTTTGGCAAAAACGTGGGCGATGACGACGCGCCCGGTTTCCATATGGATTTCGAGGGGTTTGTACAGATCGTGTCCGGCCAGAACCTGCCGGAGCTGGGCCATCGTCGTTTGCCGTTCGCCTGCGGCGATCAGATCCGCGATGGGAAGGCTGACGATCGTCTCGCGCGGGCGATGCACAAGCGAATGAAAGGACTGGTTGCATTCGACGATCACGAGCGCATCGTTCAAAAGCACGATCCCGATGGGCGCTTCGGCAAAGAGGCGCTGGAAGCGGTATTCCGACACCGACAGCGCCATTTGCCATTGACGCTCGGGCGACAGATCGCGCACGATGGAGCGCGTGCGGATCGTTTTTCCGTCGTCGCCCGCCACGACGGTTTGCGTAATCTCTACGGGAAAAGCCTGGCCGTCGCGCCGACGAAGCATGACCTCGCCGCGCCGTTCGCCTTGAGGTCCTTCGGCAAGCGCATAGGCCGCGATTCCGGGCGGCGGCTCGTTCATGACGTCGTGCA
>JAXGVG010000138.1:0-4638 GCA_040773965.1 Alphaproteobacteria bacterium
TAGGGAAGGATATGAACGGTAATATAGTCGACGGCTTGCGCCAGTTGGGGATACTTTAGCCAGACATGCCATGGCTCGGCGGTAGAAACGGGAACGCCGACCTGTCGTTTGACGCGCTCGATAAAAGCAAGCATCTCCTCTATTTTCACGTCTTCGCGCAGCAAGGCTTCGTTGCCCACCATGACGCGCCGGATGTTGGGGTTCGATCGCGCGATGTCGATCAGGTGAGCGACTTCATGGGCGTTGGTTTTCGAATCGGGGCCAAGCCAGGCGCCGGGCGTCACCATAAGGCCGTGCTTGCCCGCGAACGATACGATCCGGTCGAGTCCGTCGCTGATGCCGTAGGTGCGGATGCTGTAGGTCTTGGTGGATAACAGCTCCATATCCCGATCGATGACGCTATCCGAATATTTGTTTGCGCTGTCGCCGGATTGATAGCCGCTGTAGGAAAGGCTGTTGATCAGGCCGCCCCAGGGACGCTCCAGCGCGCCGCGGTTGACGATGGCCCATACGGCGAAGTTGATGGCCATAACGGCTGTGACGATAACGGCAAGGCGGTGCAAGGTTCGCATATTTGGGAATCGGGGCTCAGCCTTCAGGGATTAGCGCCCGGCATACATAGCATTCAGGAGGCTTTCTGAATACCGAATGCTGATGCCGGCCCCGGAGTTCTAGGTCGAGCCCATTTTCCTGGATTTTTCGCCAAGTGTCGCGATTAGCGCGCCAAAGCCGTCGCGCCGAACAATGGCGCTGAACTCGGATCTGCGTACGGCCAGCTCGCTGATGGAAGCGTCGAGATAAACATCCACGATGCGCAACTGACCCGTGCCGTCGGCGCGCACAAGATAATTAAGGGCGACCGAATCGCCGTTTGTAGGGGTGAGCACGGTCTCCACGATGAATCCGCCGTTGTTTGCAGGCTTTTCGCCGAGAACGTCGAATTTCTCGCCGTCAAACTTGACAAAACGGCTGGCGTAGTTTGCGACGCTGAATTCGGAAAAAGCGTCGACGATGCGTTGTTGCTCGTTCGGCTGGGCCTGGGACCAGGAGGGCCCCACGGCAAAACGCGCCATCAACGGAAGATCGAACGTGCCCTTGACGACGGGCTCCAGTTTCTTGAATCGTCCCTCAAATCCCAGTTTCTCTCCCTGCTTCATGGTGTCAAGCAACTGGGTGTAAAAATTTCTCACAAGCTGACTGGCGACCGGTCCGTCCGGGGCCGTTGCCGCGCGCACGGGTGCGCCGAATGAAAAAAGAACCATGGTCAAGAGAAAGATCCCAACGCGTGCGATTTGTTTCATGTCCGTTCCGTTTCTGTTTGTGTGCCCTGCGCACATGAGGAGTATATACTGCGAATTCCGGCAAAATTATGCCCACGCGCCGGTGGCTGCCGCCTCATTCATGCCAAACGCTTCAAGGGCTTTGGCCACAATATGGCGCGCGTTCAGCCCCGCCGCTTCATATTGCTTATAGGCCGTGTCCTGCGGCTGGAAAAGGTCCGGCAATGTCATGGCGCGAATCTTGAGCCCGTGATCCACGAATCCCAGATTGGCCAGACGATGGATGACATGGCTCCCGAAACCGCCGATCGACCCCTCTTCGATGGTGACGATCACTTCGTGCGAACGGGCCAGGCGCTGGATCAAATCCATGTCGAGCGGCTTGGCAAAGCGCATATCGGCGATGGTTGTGCTCAGGCCGCGCGCGTCGAGTTCGGCGGCGGCCTTGCGGCATTCCGCCAAACGCGTGCCGAGGTTGAGAAGGGCGATCTTGCTGCCTTCCTTGACGATGCGGCCTCTGCCGATAGGCAAAACCTCGCCGCGTTCCGGCAGCGTCAGGCCGATGCCTTCCCCGCGCGGGTAGCGCACGGCGGTAGGCAGATCGTCGACGGCGGCGGCCGTGGCGACCATATGCATCAACTCAAGCTCGTCCGACGCGGCCATCACGACGATGTCCGGCAAGCAGCAAAGGAAGGCAAGATCGAACGATCCGGCGTGCGTTTGCCCGTCGGCGCCCACAAGGCCCGCGCGGTCCATCATAAGGGCCACGGGAAGTTTTTGGAGCACGACGTCATGCGCAACCTGATCGAAAGCGCGCTGCATAAAGGTGGAATAGATGGCGCAAAACGGTTTGAAGCCCTCGCAGGCCAGTCCGGCCGCGAACGTCACCGCGTGCTGTTCGGCGATGCCGACGTCGAAGAAACGTTCCGGAAACTTTTTCGCGAAAAGATCGAGCCCCGTGCCGGCAGGCATGGCCGCCGTAATGGCAAGAATGCGGTCGTTGTTCTCGGCTTCCTTGACAAGGGCGTTGGCGAAAATCTTCGTGTAGGAGGGAGCCGAGGCGGCCGGTTTGTCCTGCGCGCCGGTCACAACGTTGAAGCGCGCCACCGCATGCAGCTTGTCGGGCGCGTTTTCGGCCGGCGCGTAGCCGCGACCTTTCTCGGTAACGACATGGATAAGCACGGGACCGCCTTGCGGATCGTCGCGGACGTTTTCGAGGACGGGCACAAGATGATCGAAATTGTGGCCGTCGATCGGACCGACGTAATAAAAACCCAGTTCCTCGAACAGCGTGCCGCCGGTCACCATGCCCCGGGCGTAATGCTCGGCCTTGCGGGCGGCTTCCTTGAGTCGGCGCGGAAAGATGCTGGCGAATTCCTTCGCGATGTGGCGCAGCCCGCGGTATTCCTTCGACGAAACGAGGCGCGACAGATAGGCGCTGACGGCGCCCGTCGGCGGCGCGATGGACATGTCGTTGTCGTTCAGGATGATGATAAGGCGCGAATTGGACGCGCCCGCGTTGTTCATCGCTTCGTAAGCCATGCCCGCGCTGATCGAGCCGTCGCCGATCACTGCGATGACGTTGTTCTTTTTGTTATTGAAATCGCGGCCGACGGCGAAACCGAAAGCGGCTGAAATGGACGTGGAACTGTGGCCCGCGCCGAAAGGATCGTATTCGCTCTCCGCGCGTTTGGTGAAACCCGAAAGGCCGCCGCCCTGGCGCAGCGTGCGAACGCGGTCGCGGCGTCCGGTCAGGATTTTGTGCGGGTAGGCCTGATGGCCGACGTCCCAGATGATGATGTCTTCCGGCGTATTGAAGACGTAGTGAAGGGCCGCCGTCAACTCGACGACGCCCAAACCCGATCCGAAATGACCGCCGGTCACGGACACGGCCGAGATCGTCTCGGCCCGCAGTTCATCGGCCAATTGAGGTAGCTGTTCCGGCTTCAGCTTGCGAAGTTCCTGGGGCCAGACGATGGTGTCTAACAGAGGCGTAAAGGGCCGTCCCGTGTTGCGCGGATAAATATCCTGGGCTTCGACGGCCTCGCCATTCTGAAAGGGGCCGTCCCGATAAGATGTGCCGCGGGGTTTCATCTTGGGTGGTGTATTCACGCAGTTCTCCCTTGGGACATGCTATCAAACGTACCCTACGCCATTGCCGCGGCTCGTACCGCGCAATCCTTCATCCATAGCATTTTCGGGCGTTAGGCCGGAATGATTAGCCCTTATCAGGGGCATTATGCAAGGGTGGCGTTACTTTCGCGCCACATGTTGCGCCGCAGCAATAAAATGACTTAACCATTCGGGCCTTTTGCCCCAATTGCCGCGCAGGATAAAACTGGGATGAAAGGTAGGAATTACGGCCGTTTCCGGCAGCAAACGGCAGTCGAATCGCTGACCTGTCTTGGTTAACAGGCCATTCTCACCCGTTAAGGCCCAAAAAGGAGTGCGGCCCAAAGCGACGAGAATCATGCGGCAAGTTCCGTTTTTTTTATAAGATTCAAGCGTTAACTTTAAATGCTTAATCTCCGATGCGAATGAGGAAAGACACCACTGGCTGCCGAAACGTCCCAGATTCGTGTCGATATCCTTGCCTTTTTGTGCGGCGGCCCGTTGGGAAGCGAAAAAGTGGTCCACTTTATTGCCCGGAGGCTGATAACGGAAAACATTGGCGACAAGACACCGGGAACGGTCGATTCCGGCTTCGCCCAGAATCTCGTTTAGAAGCTGACCGCTTCTTCCCACGAAGGGCTTGCCGAGCCGGACTTCTTCTTTTCCCGGCGCTTCACCCACCAGAACAAGGCCGTTCCAGTCCATTGGATCCCGGGGGGGCGTGTAATCCACGAAAGGAAGGTTTGAAGCTGCGGCCGCAACTTTCCCATCAATTTCAAGACGATATTGCATCAAAGCGTTCCGGTTATCGAATCAAAGGTTTAACTCGATATTAGCAGTCTGGAGCCAAAATAACGAAACAATCGAAAGAACGGACTCAAGCTGTTCTCCCTGGGAGAAAAGCTGCGCGAGTCGCGTTCGTCCCAAGGGCCAAAGCTCATGACCGACAGAACGGCACTGATCGCTATGACGCCGCTCGTGGAAACCACAAAGTGGTTTCTAAAAGCTGTCGCTATTCTCGGCGTGGTGATTGCCTTTATGCAGTTCGCACTGGTCCGCCAGCAGGTGAATGGATTCCTGATGCAACAGATGGAAGAGTCTATCTTGCGAGGCGCAAGGCGGCTTCAGGACCGGGTCAATCAGGATCAGCATCTGATCGAAACCATTGCCGACATGAAGGGTTCAAGTTCAGCCGATGAATTTGAAAATATCAGGAGCTTTGCGGATACTGTTTTTGTCTAGCAAA
>JAXGVG010000139.1:0-4512 GCA_040773965.1 Alphaproteobacteria bacterium
GCCTTGGCGTCGCCGAAAAGCATCATCGTGTTCGTGCGGAAGAAAAGCTCGTTTTCCACCCCGGCATAGCCCGTCGCCATGGATCGCTTGACGAAAAGAACCGTACGCGCTTTTTCCACATCCAGAATGGGCATGCCGTAAATGGCCGACTGAGGATCCGTTTTCGCCGCCGGGTTGGTCACGTCGTTCGCGCCGATGACGAAGGCTACGTCCGTCTGACCGAAGTCGTGGTTGATTTCGTCCAGTTCAAGCACCTCGTCGTAGGGCACGTTGGCTTCGGCAAGAAGCACGTTCATGTGCCCCGGCATGCGGCCTGCGACGGGGTGGATCGCGTAACGCACCTGAACGCCGTTCGCTTTGAGGATGTCTCCCATTTCGCGCAGCGCGTGCTGGGCTTGCGCCACGGCCATGCCGTAGCCCGGAACGATAATGACGCTCGAAGCGTTTTTCATGATAAAAGCCGCGTCTTCCGCCGAGCCCGCCTTGACGGGCCGGTCGGCTCCCGCTCCGCCCTGCCCCGCCGCCGCGACTTCGCCGCCGAAGCCGCCCAGTATGACGTTGAAAATCGAGCGGTTCATGCCTTTGCACATGATATAGCTGAGGATCGCGCCCGATGCGCCGACAAGCGCGCCCGTAATGATCAAAAGCGGATTCTGAAGCGTGAAGCCCGTGGCCGCCGCTGCCCATCCCGAATAGCTGTTCAGCATCGAGATGACGACCGGCATATCCGCGCCGCCGATCGGCAAAATAAGCAGAAAACCGAGCAGCATGGTCAATCCCACGATGCTCCAGAAGGAAAAAGAGGATTGTCCCAGTACAAGCCCCACAAGAAGAAGAAGCGTCAACACCCCCAGTCCGAGGTTGAGGTGATGCTGGAACGGAAAAACGAGCGGCTTGCCGGACACAAGCCCCTGAAGTTTCGCGAACGCGACCAGCGAGCCCGTGAACGTTATGGCGCCGATGGCGACACCAAGGCCCATTTCGATCAGGCTGGAAATGAAAATTTTGTTGCCGGAGGATATGCCGAACGCTTCGGGATTCATAAAAGCGGCGGCGGCGACGAGAACGGCCGCAAGGCCAACGAGCGAGTGAAAGGCGGCCACGAGCTGAGGCAACGCGGTCATATTGATCTTGCGCGCGATGATCGTGCCGATAACTCCGCCCGCCGCGATGGCAAGCGCGATCATCCACAAAGACGAAGCCGCGCACATCGTGGCCGTGGTGCCGATCGCCAGCGCCATGCCCGCCATGCCGTATTTATTGCCCTGCCGGGCGGACTCCGGCGACGACAGTCCTCGAAGGGCCATGATGAAACAGACAGCGGAGACGAGGTACGATAACGCTACAAAACTGCCGGTCATATGTTAGCCTTTTTTTCTGTACATCTGGAGCATGCGTTGAGTGACAATGAAGCCGCCGAAGATATTGATTGAGGCGAGGAATACGGCCCCAAGGCCGAGCCATGTGGAAACGGCGCTTTCCGAGGCGGCCGCCGCCAGCAGCGCGCCCACGATGATGACGGACGACACGGCGTTCGTGACCGCCATCAGGGGCGAATGCAGGGCTGGCGTAACGCGCCATACGACGTAATAGCCGACAAAGCAGGCCAGAACGAAAACCGTAAGCCCGGTCAGGAAAAATCCGTGGCCGGCTTCCGGAATAACCTGCACGGCAAGGGACTGGGCCTGAGTGGCCAAATCGCTCGCAAAGTCAGCCAGTTTCTGTTGCTCGGCAGCAAGGCTGCTGAGGTTCGACGTTAACGTGTTTGAATCCATATTAGGGTGTCCGTGCTCTCAAGGCTGGGGTGGCGGCGGCGCGTCGCCGGGTTTGTTCTCATCAGGGGCCGCTAGAGGCGGCGGTTCGGCAGCAGGCAAATCAATAGAAGGCCCTGTGCCGGTTTCCGTCTCGTTTGACGGAACGGATGGCATTGCGTCCGCCGGTTGGGTCGTTAGCTGCGGCGGGCGGCGAAGTTTATCCAGATCCGCGATCACCTGCATTTGCCGAGTCTGCAACGCTTCCAGTCGAACGACGGTCAGCGACATTTGCTCATTCAGTTTGCGCAGGTCCGCGATGTATATGGCGAAAACCAGAAACAAAAACGCGCAGCAAACGACGGCAATGGCGAGACTGGTTATCCATTGCTTTGTCACATTGTTCTCGTCTTCCGTTTTGGGGCTCATGGTTTGCGCTCCTCCTGGCTGGGTAAACCTCTTCTTAACTGTATAAAAAAAAGATTAGCGAAGAGCTAACGTTCTTTTCAGGTGAATCGATTGGCGGCTCCCTCAGGGTTGGAACTGGGGATGAACAATAACACTGTCGCGTGTCAGTGTAATAGCTTTCACGATCTCATCCTCCCAATCGACGGCAAGCTGGCCGCCGGAAGGGGCGGATATAAGCGTCATGTAATTCAGAAGGTTACGCGCATATAACGACGAGGCGTCAATCGGAATCCGGCTTGGCATATTCCTGTAACCGACGATGCGGACCCCAAAAATTTCAATGACTTTTCCCGCCTCGCTGTAGGCGCAGTTGCCGCCCTGCTCGACCGCGAGATCCACGACGACCGATCCCGGCTTCATCGTCTTCAGCATGTCTTCGGTCACAAGACGCGGCGCGGCGCGGCCCGGAATCAGAGCCGTGCAAATGACGACGTCCTGCTTCTTGATGGTTTCGGCAATCAGAGCCGCCTGCTGGCGCTTGTACTCATCGCTCATTTCACGCGCATATCCGCCCGACGTTTCGGCTTCTTTCGTCTCCTCGTTTTCAACCATGACAAAGGATGCGCCGAGGCTTTGTACCTGTTCGCGCGCAGCGGGCCGGACGTCTGTCGCCGACACGATGGCCCCGAGACGGCGGGCCGTGGCAATAGCCTGAAGTCCTGCCACGCCCGCTCCCATCACGAATACGCGCGCAGGAGGAACGGTGCCTGCGGCTGTCATCATCATCGGAAAAGCGCGGCCGAATTGTTCAGCGGCATCGAGAACGGCTCGATACCCGGCCAGGTTCGATTGGCTCGACAAGACGTCCATGGCCTGTGCGCGGGTGATGCGCGGTAGAAGCTCCATGGACATGGCCGTTACGTTGTTCGCCGCGTATACGGATAAGTCGTCGCGCGCGGCGTAGGGATTCAACATACCTATCAATGTGCTGCCCGGCTGGATCAGGCTTATTTCGTCGAAACCTTCGGAAGCGTTCATGGGGCGCTGGACCTTTAGAATGACGTCAGCGCCTTGAAGGGCCGATTCGATCGAGGGCGCAATCGTGGCGCCGCCTGCGGCATAGTGCTCGTCGGGAAAGGCCGATTCGTTACCGGCCCCCGTTTCGACGACGACCTCAAACCCAAGGGAAAGGTACTTTTTGATCGTGTCGGGGGTGGCAGCTACGCGCCGTTCATAGGGGCGGCGTTCTTTTAAAACAGCAATCTTCATAGGCATCAATCGGTTGTGAGAGGCGGAACGTTAGCGGCTCTACCCTAAATCGCTCAAAAAGACAAGGTGTGTGAACGTTCCGGTCAAGAAACAAAATCCAAATAAACGCCCCGAAGGATGGGAAGTGATTCGCAATATTTAACGCAATATAAAGGTATTGTGATCTGATATTAGGCGCTTAACTCGATTCATGGAGATAGCGGCCATGCGGAAGATTCTATCGATTGCCGTATTATTGATGTTCGGACTTTCTTTTGGCGCAGGAGCACGCGCCGCCGAGGGCGTGAACAGCACGGCGGGAAGCGACTTGCCGATGGGAGCGAGCGGGGAAACGTTTCTGCATTTGTTAAAATCGAAGAAAATATATTTTGGCGCCAAGGAGGACGATGACGAGAGCAAGGCGAAAGCTCTGATCGATACGACGAACGGATCGGCGTTTTTCAAGGGCCCGGTGACTTTTAACGGCGGGGTAGACGTCAAGGGCGGGGGATTGATTGTGGAGAACCTCATACAGTCGGGAGATGTGTCGAAACACGGGGCCGGCGGGATCTATGTGGGACCGGGGCAGTTTCTGGGAAGCATGGAAACGGGAACATTCGGGATGCGTTTTCTGGACAAGTGGGGTCCTGTGATGACCAGCTCGGGGAACGTCGGGATAGGAACCCTTGCGCCCTCGAAGAAACTGGACGTGAACGGCGACATGAACGTGGAAGGGGATCTGGAGGTGGATACGCTGACGATTCCGGGAACGGAGCTTGCGGGTTCGCTGGATGCGCAAAAGATGGACAACATCATCAGTATATCGAACCTTGGGGCTTGCGCGGGGCCTGGAGTGGCCGTGCTGAAAAAGACGGGGGATCATACCTACACATGCGAGACGGTGACGGCGGGAAGTTTCGCGTACAACGGAACGTTTGCATGCCCTTCGGGCCAATATGTCACGGGCTTTGAAAACGGGCAGCCGAAGTGCGGGAAGCCCTGAGTTTGACGGTTCGCAAGAGAGAGGAAAAAGCCATGCCGAAAAGCAGCGGGTTTCTGGCGGTCTTTCTGGCTTGTTTATTGTGCTTTACGCCCTCTTTCGCGC
>JAXGVG010000140.1:0-4500 GCA_040773965.1 Alphaproteobacteria bacterium
GCAAAGGATCATCCTGGGCTTGTGCTTAAGCGCAAGGGCGCGAACCTTGTTCAAATCGATCTTTCCCGAAGGCAGCTCGCTTTTGTAGCGGACGAAGGTCAAGACCTTGCCCATGTGCGAAACCGGCGCGCCATGAGTCAAATGGCCGCCGTGAGTCAAATCCATCGCTAAAACGGTGTCGCCGGGCTGCAAAAGCGCGAAATACACGGCCTGGTTCATCGGCGAACCGCTCAGGGGCTGGACGTTGGCGTATTCGGCGCGGAAAAGCTTTTTGGCGCGGTCGCGCGCCAGCGTTTCGACAACGTCCGTGTTTTCCTGTCCGCCGTAATAACGGCGGCCGGGATAGCCTTCGGAATACTTGTTGTTAAAAACCGAACCGAGAAGGGCATACACCTCGGGGAAGCAATAGCTTTCGGAAGGGATCAATTCGATGCCTTCGCTCTGGCGCACTTCCTCATGCATCAGGGCCTGAAAGACGTCCGGGTCCGATCGCTCGAGGCGTTGCAGGGCGGCGGCGGAATAGGTGGAATTGCTCATTGTGATCTCCAAAACAAATCGATTTTTCCGGGAAAGGCTAGACCAATTCCCGGTGAAGCGAAAGGGGGCACGCGCCAGCTTTTCCGCCGGGTTACATCGAATAAATCGAACCGGACCCGGGGCATGATATTCTTCAAAACCGCCCCTTTTTGCGCTGCAAAACGGCCTAAAGCTTAGTATTCGACAGCGCGATACGGAATTGGTACAGTCCTTATGGGCCCCGGCCATATGAGGAAAGCAACATGCGCTGCCCGTTTTGTGGCTTCGACGATACGCAAGTGAAGGACAGCCGCCCCAGCGAGGATAACGCGGCGATCCGCCGCCGCCGCTCGTGCCCGAATTGCGACGCGCGATTCACGACCTTCGAGCGCGTGCAGCTGCGGGAGCTCACGGTCCTGAAAAACGACGGCTCCAAAAAACCTTTCGACCGGGACAAATTGGCGCGATCCATGCGCGTGGCGCTGCGCAAGCGGCCCGTCGACGAAGAAAAGCTGGAACAGCTCATCAACGGCCTCGTGCGCCGGATGGAAACGATGGGGGAGAGCGAGATTCCCACCAAAGCCATCGGCGAAATGGTGATGGAAGCCCTCTACAAGCTCGACCACGTGGCCTATGTCCGCTATGCGTCCGTGTACCGCGATTTCCGCACGCCCGGCGATTTCAACGAATTCGTGGATTCACTTAAATCTGAAAACAAATAATCCGATGTTCACCGGCATCATTCAGGCCATCGGCACAATCCATTCCATAGACCGGCTGGGCGACTGGACGGTTACGATCATGCCGCGAACGCCGCTGGAAGGCGTAACGCTCGGCGCATCGATCGCTTGCAGCGGCATATGCCTCACGGTCACGGAAACGGCGCCGGACCGTTTCAAGGTGCAGGTGTCGGCCGAAACGCTGGGCAAAACGACGGCCTCGCGCTGGAACGTGGGCACGCGGCTCAATCTGGAGCGGTCGCTCCGGATGGGCGACGAGGTCGGCGGGCATCTGGTGGCGGGTCATGTCGACGGCGTGGCGTGCGTGAAGCGCCGCGAGAAAGAGGGCGATAGCGTTCGCTACCAGTTCGAGGCGCCGCCGGAATACGCGCCGTTTCTTGCGCCAAAGGGCTCGATCACGCTGGATGGCGTGTCGCTGACGGTCAATGAGGTGGACGGGCCGCGTTTCGGGGTCAACATCATACCCCACACGCGCCTCATGACGACATTGGGAGAACTGCAACCGGGCGACAAAGTGAACTTTGAAGTCGACATGATTGCGCGCTATATTCACAGCTTTCTGCCTCGTCACCTGAGGACGCCATGACGGTTCCCCTTCGCCTTATTCATGAGACCCCGGGCGGCTTGTCCTCGACGGAGGAAATCATCGCCGAGGCCAAAGCGGGCCGGATGTTCATTCTGGCGGACGACGAAGACCGCGAAAACGAAGGCGACCTGGTCATCCCGGCCCAATTCGCGACGGCGGAAGCCGTCAACTTCATGGCGCGATACGGGCGCGGCCTGATCTGCCTCGCGCTTGAAAAGTCGCGCGTGGAGCATCTTGAGCTTTCCCTGATGACCGCCGGCAACCGCAGCCGTCACCAAACGGCCTTCACGGTATCGATCGAGGCGCGCGAGGGAATTACGACAGGCATATCGGCGGCGGACCGGGCGCGTACGATCCAGACCGCCATATCGCCCAAAAGCGCGGCGCAGGACATCGTCTCGCCCGGCCATATTTTCCCGCTCGTCGCGCGGGACGGCGGGGTTATGGCGCGCGCGGGCCATACGGAGGCGGCGGTCGATATTGCCCGGCTGGCGGGACTAATTCCGGCGGGCGTCATCTGCGAGGTCATGAACGACGACGGCACGATGGCGCGTCTGCCGGAACTGATCGAGTTCGCGCAATTCCACGGCCTGAAAGTGGGCACCGTGGGCGATCTTATCAAACACCGCTGTTTGAATGAAACCGTCGTCGAACGGCGCATGTCCGTGCCGTTCAACAGCCTGCACGGCGGAACGTTCACGCTGCATATCTACGTGAACAAACTGGCCTATGCCGAGCACGTCGTTCTTGTTAAGGGCGATCTTGGCGCGTCCGGCGAGCCGCCGCTGGTGTGGGGGCATACGCTCAACGTTCTTGAAGACGTGCTGGGGGACCTGACGGACAGCCACGGCGGCGAGCTTCAAATGGCCATGAAGATGATCGCGGAGGCCGGGCGCGGCGTAATCGTCCTGTTGCGCGAAGGCCAGCCGACAAGCCTTTCGAAAAAGCTGGAATTCCAGATGAGCGGCCTGAAAGCCGGAATCCGGGATAAACGGGAGTTCGGCACGGGAGCCCAGATTTTGCGGGATCTTGGTATTCACCGGCTGATTCTGTTATCGAGTTCGCGGCGCGTATTTGAAGGGCTTGAAGGCTACGGCCTTCGCGTTCTGGAGCAAAGACCCCTATTGACAGGATGAAACATGAAGGAAAAACAAGCCTCTGTCGAATCGTTCAAGTTCGATGAAAAACCGCACATTATGGTCGTGGAATCCCGTTTTTACGAGGACGTCGCGGCCCTGCTTCTGAAGGGCGCGAAAGCGGCGCTGGAGAAGGCGGGCGTGACGTACGACGTCCATGCGGTGCCGGGCGCGCTGGAGATTCCGGCGGCTATACTGTATGCCGTGAAGTCGCTGAACTTCGACGCGGTGCGCCGCCGTTACGACGGCTATGTCGTTCTCGGCTGCGTGCTGAAAGGCGAGACGATGCACGACGAAGTCGTCGCCATGAGCAGCGCGCGAAGCTTGCAGGAGTTGACGCTGCAACACACCTTGGCCATCGGCAACGGGATTCTCACCTGCATGACGCGCGACCAGGCCATCGATCGCGCCGATCCGGCCCGGCAGGACCGGGGCGGCGCGGCGGCGCGCGCGTGTTTGCGTCTGATCGAGCTCAAGCATCATTTCCGCCTGTCGCCCAAACGGCGATGGATTGCGCGGTAAGAATGACGCATGCCGCAACGCCTGAAGCCGTTTCTCACGCCGCCAAAAGGCTGGCGCGTCTTGCGGCGGTGCAGGCGATTTATCAAAGCGTCTTCGCCCAGCAGCCGCTTGAGCAAATCATCCGCGATGCCCTCGATAGCGGTTTTGAGTCGTTGAACGACGGCGAGGCGAACGCCGCCGCCGTTCCGGAAAAACCCGATGTCAAATTGTTTGTCGCCATCGTTCAGGGCGTGGCGTCGCATCAGGAGGCCATGGACGAAGCGATCGCAGCGGCGCTGGACAAAAAAGTTTCCGCCGGCCGCCTTGAGATGCTTTTGCGCGCGATCCTTCGCGCGGGCGCGTTCGAGATTCGTCATCACGATCAAATCCCGGCGGGAGTCGTCATTAACGATTACGTCGATGTCGCCCATGCCTTCTTTAATGGCAAGGAGCCGGGGCTTGTGAACGGCGTGCTGGACAAGCTGGCAGGTAAGTTGCGCTAATTCCTTAAGATTATCCCATTAACGCCTCGTCAAAACTTCGCCTTTATCGTGACAGGCGGGATGAGAAAAATATTTATCAGAGTGATCGCCGCCGTTGCTCTTGGCCTGTTCGCATTGGGCGCAAGCGCGGCTTTCACGCGCGCTGAAGAACACGGCGGCGAGACGCCCAAAGCCGCTCATGGAGAGGAAGGCGAATCCAAGGAGAAGCAGGACAAAAAATCCATTACCGGCGGCAAATTGGCCGGCGATCCTGTATATGTTCATCTTCAGCCGATAATCATGCCGGTGATCGACAAGAACGGCGCGCAACAGCTTGTCGTCCTTGTGATCGATCTTCAGGTTAGGAATTTCGACGTCGCCGATAAGCTTCATGCGAACATGCCGCGCGTCAACGACGCCATTCTTCAGGCCCTGTACGGCGGGTTGGGGGAGGGGACGCTGCGCGACGGCCATCTGGTCAACGTTGTTCGCGTCAAAAAGAAAATAGCCAAAACGATCGAGAAAGTGCTTGGCCCCGA
>JAXGVG010000141.1:0-4462 GCA_040773965.1 Alphaproteobacteria bacterium
CCATATGCCGGGGCGTATATGCTCCCTTGCCGATTTGTGCAAAAACCATTTCCTCGGGATTATTGCATGACCACTCGTCCATCCCCTGCACCAAACGGTCAAAAGGAAACTGGCTTCCAACGGTTACGAATATCAAAGCAAGCTCCCCTTGTAATAAGGTCCTTCAGGCCTGGACATATGATGCCATTGGGTTAAATAAAGGCCAGCAACAGGTTTAACCAGCTTCGTTGACAGGGAATATTTTCTAACGTTGGCAAGGCTTTCAAGCCAAATCGTCTTCGCCCCCAAACAACGCCCAACGTACAAAGCAAAGCAACCTGGCGCTGCGCCTGTGGATATGACAACATCCGGCTTTTCCGCGACGACTATTGAAATAACGCGCAGAAATAATAAAACCAGCCTTGCCTTGTTCCATCGTGTCGCGTCAGGGATGACATGAAAACGATGCCCCGGAACCTGAGAGGAACAGTCCCTCTGCGTCGTAGCGAAAACAACGTCATGCCCTTCGAAAGCCTCACTCAAACGCAACAGCTGCGCCCAATGCCCGCCGGAAGAGGATATTGCCAATATTTTCTTTCGTTTATGTTTCATCTAAAGCTCTCTGAGTTGCAGAACACACAAAGTCCACGCTCAAGTCCAGGTTGACGCACGCGCCAACGAACTGATATTACACGGAAATAGGCATGACAAACGGAAAATTTTATTCAACGAAAGACCCTAATGCCCCAAACAAATACGTCAGCCCCCCTTTCCTTAGCCGTTGCCGGCCGTGATATCATCGGAACGGGTGGAGGGGCCGTTCTTGTTAACACAGTAAAAGAATTCGTTAAACGCGGACACAACGTTACCGTTGTGGCGGACTACGATGTGTCTTCCGTTCTGCCAGATATTCCCCTACACGTCATGCCTTTTGGTGAAAATCTAAGAAAATGGTCCCCCAAAACACAGGCAGGAAGAACGTTTCGGTTTTTTTTACGGCTTTTTCTTTTTTCCTTTTACGGACGTTTCCAACTTTTAAAGCTTGAACGCAAAGGATGGCTGTCTATCGACCTCAACTTGGAAGCGTTCGGCGGCAATATTTGCGTCATGCATAATGTTTTTCTCCAAGATTTTCTCATCAGCAAACGCTTTATACGCCTTTTGAGCCCTGGCGCAGTTTTTCGCCTGATACGCGAGCGCCTTGTGCTGCCCCGAAAATATGTCAAAGCTATTGTCAGCGTTTCTTCCGGAACCGTTAAAGAAATCATTTGCCATTATCGTCCACCACAGCCCGTAACCTACGTTCATAATGGCGTTGACAGCGCCCGCTTTTCACCCGCAACCGACGATGAACGCGCTTCTTTTCTCACAAAACTCGGATTTAATTCCGAAGATTTTCATCTCTTGTTTGTCGGCCATGAATTCAAAAGAAAAGGCCTTCATTTCATTTTAGAGGCGCTACCTCTTCTTCCCTCGCACGTCAAACTTCTCGTTGTTGGTGGACGCATGGACAACATTAACGACTACAAAGAAATGACGCGCCGTCTTGATATTGAAAACAGGGTTTTCTTTCTTGGAACGCGCTCCGATGTTCCCTCCTTTTATTCATGCTGCGATGCCTTTGTATTCCCATCATCCTACGAAACTTTTGCCCTTGTTGTCATGGAAGCTATGGCTTGCGGCTCAGCCGTCCTGAGCACGAAAGTTTGTGGTGTGGAAGATTATTTGATTGACTCAGAAAACGGCCTGTTTATTGAGCGTTCCGGAAAGGACATTGCCGATAAAATACAGGTATTGATGGAAAATCCCGCCCTCAGATCAAGAATAAAACAAAAAGCCAGAGAAACCGCCCGACAATACACGTGGAGAAAGTGCGCTGAAGGCTATCTTTCTGTAATACACAAGATCGCCTTATAACTGTGTTATTGCTTGCCTCCTTTGCGTCGGAACGAAATAAATCTCCCCGGCACATGGCGCGCCGCTTCTTGCCAGCATCCCCTGAAGAAGATGAAGAGGATAGCGGCATATATCGCCGCGCCCAGCAAAACGTTAATCCCAATGGAGAAAACCGGCCAGGACGGCATAGCGCCCGCGGCTCTAACCAGCATCAAACAACCGACCATACCCACCGCCGCCACCGCCGGAGGAAAGCTGCCCTTGATCGTATCCATCGCTTTCGCGCCGGTATATTTCTGAATGACGGCCAGCGTAACCGGCGTAACAAGCGCGACGCGGATCGTGTTGCCCAGCGCCGTCGCCTCAATGCCTATCTGCACCGCGATCAGCGATACGACAAGGCTAACGATAAAACTGACAAGGCTTAAAAAGAAAACCTGATCGGCGCGCCCGGCGGCGAGAAGAATGTTGTTCCTGTAATACGCCAGCGGAATGAAGAAAGCCATCAACGTAAGAAATTGCATAAGGAGGACGCTCGGCTCCCACTGCGGGCCGAAGGCAAGCGCGATAAGCTCCGGCGCGACGACCGCCGCGCCGAGAAAAACGGGATAGATAAGAAGAGCCGTCATCTGCACCATGCGCTGATAGGCCCGCGCCAAAGCCGCCGCATCGTTCTGGAGATGGGAAAGCGAAGTGAAAATAACGCTCGACGCCGGCACGACGCAAAGATTCAACAATAAATCGAGTCCCTTCCACGCAATGCGCAAATAGCCCAGCGCCGTCGTGCCGAGAAAATAACCAACGAGCAAATCGATAATCTTCTGGTTCCCCGTACCCAGCAATGACGAACCCGCAACAGCCACGCCCATGCGAAGCTGCTTCCGGCATACAGCCATCGAAAACCGGAAAGAAGGAATCCACCTGACGGAAAACCACAACGCCGCCACAAGCCACGCCGTCGCGACGATCCGCTGCGCAACAAGGCTCATCGCGCCGAAATCGTTCAGCGCAAGAACGATGGCCACAGCCCCGCTTGCGATTGTCGCCGTCACGTTTCTGAGGGCCAGCGCCTTAAAGCCGAATGAACGCCGCAACAGCGCCTCGTGCACCGTCCCCAGCGTGTTGAAAACGCAGGAAATGGAAAGAAACTTCATGACCGGGTCAAGACCGGGCTCCGCAAAAACGCGGGCAAGCCACGGTGCGCCGAAAAAAGAAGCCGCCCCCAGAAAAATGCCGAAACACAGGCTCGTCCAGAAACCGGTGGAAAGCTCCTGCTGCGAAGCGTTCTGGTTCTGGATCAAAACCTCGGTCAGGCCAGCCCTTCCAATGAGGGAAAAAATATCGATAAAAACCGTGGCGATGCCGACAAGGCCGAATGCCGCAGGCCCGAGATTCCGGGCAAGGACCAGCATGATGGCGAAGTTGGCGATCTGCTGCCCGCCTGTGCCGGCGAACATCCAGAAAACGCCCCGGAATGTTTTTTGTTTAAGGCTATGTTGAGCGGACATACGTCGCAGGTCCCGCAGCGGAAAGGACTTTACTATCCCAAAGTTTAATGTATTAAAAGCCCCTTATCGAAAAGGAGAGACCGCGCGTAATGAAACTCTTTTATTTCCCCGGCAACAACTTCGGCGACAATTTGAATTCGTGGCTTTGGGAACGCCTCCTCCCTGGCGCATGGAACGGCGACGGCCGCGTTATGCTGAGCGGAATCGGCACCATCATTTCCAATCACATGCCGAAGGCCAAGTCATGGATCGTCCTCGGAAGCGGCGCCGGTTACCTGCCGCCGCCAAAGGATTTCGGCGGACCGGGCTGGAACGTGCTGTGCGTTCGCGGCCCTCTTTCGGCAAAGGTCTTCGGCCTCCCTCCCGAAAAGGCCATAACCGACGGCGCCATATATCTTTCACTCTTGCCGGAGTGCGCGCCGCTGCCCGAAGACCGGCGTCATGGCATTGTCTTCATGCCCCATCATCTGGCTTTGCGCAGGGGCCACTGGCAAGAGGCGTGCGCCATGGCGGGGATCGAACTCATCGATCCCACCGGCGACAGCCACGAGATATTGGCGCGTTTAAGATCCGCAAAACTCGTCATCGCCGACGCGATGCACGCCGCGATCGTCGCCGATACGCTGCGCGTACCATGGATTCCCGTGGCAACCTCGCCGCAAATCAACGTGTTCAAATGGCTCGACTGGACGTTGTCGATGTCGGTGCCTTACGAGCCAGTCGTGCTTCCCTCAAGCTCGCGTCAGGAAGCTCTGGAAAGCTGGTTCTGGAAGTTTCGCGGCGAAAAGCATTTTCTGGACGAACGAACGCCCGAAGCCGCCATCGAACACTTCCGGAAAATGAGATGGATCAAGGAAAGGTTCTGGTGGATCCCCTTGCGCAAAGCCGTGAGCCTGACCTACAAAACGGCCGCGCTTTTTCTTTCGTTTGACGGAAACCCGGCAAAGGATCAACCTTACGTCGAGAAGGCCGCCGAAGCCCTGCGCAAGGTAGCCGAAGGAAAAGCGTATTTGAGCGATACGGACGTTTTTGAAAAAAAGAAAAAGAAAATGATAGACTGCCTCGACCGCATCAGGGCC
>JAXGVG010000142.1:0-4461 GCA_040773965.1 Alphaproteobacteria bacterium
ATACGGCAAATCATCTCGGCATAATTTTGCTGATGCCTGGCTGCTTCACGCGCCGCGAATTCTTCCGTCTGGTCGGTGGCGATCACGACAACGCTCATTAACGAACCGTCGCGGCGGAGAATGGGACGGTAAACAAGGCTGATACGCCGCTTTTGGCTGTGGGCGAAATATTGGGGTAAAAATTTGATAACGTCTTCAAAACCCAGGGCATGATCGGGCTGAAACAGGATCTCAAACCAATCCTTAAAGTCCGCCCGCTGATCCTCCGGCACAAGAAGCACATCGGCGATATATTTGCCCGCCGGTACCGTCTCCAGCAAATCCAGACAAGCTTGCGAATAGACGTTGCCGCAAATTCCATGACTGTCGAAAACCAGAAAGCCCTGTCCAAGGCTGTTGACCAAAACCTCCGTCAACCGTGATTGATCGGTCACATGCTGGTGGACCCGGTAATTGAGAAAATAAAGACCCCCGATACCCACAAAGGAGGCCAATATCATGACCGAAAACGGAATAGGATGCTTTACCGGGGCCATATCAAAAACGGGAAGAGCCACGGCAATAAGCAGCATGACGACAATGGCCGTCATTCCGGCCAACGACGTGTGCACAATATCGACGTGGCGCACAGCTTCCGTAAGGACAGCTTCGCTTGCTACGTGCTCCTGGAGCGGGACCTCAGAACTTGATGGATCGTAGGACATGGGCGCCCGCTTCCATCGCGTTAATTCTGGTTGTTGTCGTTCTGGGCGTAGAGGGCAATGTGCACC
Source organism: Alphaproteobacteria bacterium (assembly GCA_040773965.1). Taxonomy (GTDB): domain Bacteria; phylum Pseudomonadota; class Alphaproteobacteria; order UBA9219; family UBA9219; genus JAXGVG01. The sequence goes on from JAXGVG010000142.1 coordinate 771, forward strand.
TGAAACAGCTGTCCCTCAAGATAGAACGGTATGATCATATACTTTCCCCGGTGGAACTGGCTGACAAAGTGGCCGCGGCCGGTGACGACGCTGGGTATGCCCAGTTTCAAGCCATACCCTCTTTTGTTAAGCTCGGTCTTGATCTGGCCGAAAATCATGTTCGTAATTTCGCCAACCGCGTCGACGGTCATTTCGTGGGTCACGGAAATCGAATGCCCGACAATCTGGGGAAGAATGTCCCGGACGGTCTCGAACGTAAGACAGATGGTCAGCGTGCCCTCCAGCTGCTGCTGCACCATCCCGATGACGCCCGACACATCGCCCACCAGCGACACCATGCCTTCCCCGACCTCATACTCACCGGGCGTAACATTGACCGCAAAGGTATTTTGCATGGCATTGCATACAGCGGATGTAATTTCTTTCGAGAGCTGCTCGTCCAAATTCAGGTGTTGAACCGCCTGCGGCATCCCTGACCTCCTTTTATTAAACAATTACCGGCGCGCCCGTCCTTCGCACAGGCGCATCGGGATCGGAACATATTGTCACGCGCATTCCCCCTCACCGGGGCGTTAAGAACGCACAGTCTCTTCGGATCGTTGACGTTTTCGTTTAATCCATTCATAGATTTCAAACAGCTTTTTACTGAGATCGCCCGGCGAAACAGGTTTGATGATGTAGGAAGTGGCGCCAGCCTTGATCGCTTTCATAATGTTTTGCTGTTCGGATTCGGCCGTCAACATGACAAAAGCCGTGTCGGCATATTCGGGCCGCGTCCGGAAGTAATTCAACACCTCGATCCCCGATACGGTAGGCATGTTCCAATCCAAAAAAACGATATCGTAGGCCTGTTTGGCCTCTTTGGCTTTTTGAATAAGATCGATCGCTTCGTTGCCGTCGGCTGCCGTCTGAATATTGGTGATCTTGGCTTCCTGCAACGTATTGCGGACAAACTGCCTAACCAGAAAATGGTCGTCGGCAATCAGGATTTTAAGTTGCGCCAATTGACTCACGTTAATTCTCCCTTCAGATGCTCCGCTAGGAGTCGAAAGACATCTCCCTCATGCACGAAGCGATTTTCTTTTTTTTCTTCCAAGCCGTTTTGCCTGATCCCAACCGGCTCTTGCGGCTCATACGCCTTACCCGGGTGGCAGGCGTCTGGCCTCGAATCGCTTCCGGAACCCTTTGAACCATAAGGGCAAACTCAAACTTACCCTATCGCACAAAAGTCTTGCCGTAAGGTTAAGACACCTTTCAATCCTCGGGAAAACTGAGCGATGGATAGAAAAGACCAAGCCTCGGAAAAGGCTTGGCTTTCAAGGGTAAAGCCTTGTTTGGATACAGCCTGGCCTTTTGCAGGACAGGTTTGTTTTCAGGCAACGCCCAGCGCCTTTTCAAGCGCTTTGAAGACGTCGGGCATGGACGCCATGCCATCGACCGCTTTCAGCACGTTGCGCGCTTTATAATAGGGGAGAATGGGCGCGGTTTGTTCCTTGAAAGCCTTAAGCCGGGCCTTCATCGTTTCGGCGTTGTCGTCGGCGCGGCGGGTGAATTCCCGGCTGCCGCATTTCTCGCATATGCCGGTTTTTTGGGTCGGCTTGAACGTGTCGTGATAGCCCTCTCCGCATTTGGAGCAGGTGAATCGCCCCGCGATGCGCGCGATGAGTTTGGCCTCGTCCACCTCAAGTTCGATAACCGCGTCGAGGCTCTTATGCTTTTCGGCGAGCATTCTGTCGAGCGCCTCGGCCTGGGGCACTGTGCGCGGAAAGCCGTCCAGAATAAATCCCCTGGAGCAATCCGGCTGTCCGATGCGTGCCTCGATCATTTTGACAATAAGTTCGTCGGGCACAAGCTCGCCCGCGTCCATGATTTTTTTAGCCTCCTGGCCCAGCGGCTCGCCTCGTTTGATCGCCGCGCGCAACATGTCGCCGGTCGAAAGCTGAACCATGCCGTATTTTTCTTCGAGCTGTCGGGCCTGCGTTCCCTTACCGGCCCCGGGCGCGCCGAGAAGAATGATATTCATGGACGTTATCTCCCCGGCAATCAGTTGCCGCGCAATCTTGATTTCTTGATCAGTCCTTCGTACTGGTGCGCGATCAAGTGCGACTGGAGGCGGGAGATCGTGTCGATCGTCACACTCACGACGATGAGCAGCGAGGTGCCGCCGAGATAAAACGGGATCTGCGGCGCCTGCTTCATCAGGTATTCCGGCAACAAACAGACCACGACCAGATATAGGGCCCCTATCACCGTCAGGCGGGTCAAAACGAAATCGAAGTAATCCGCCGTGTTCTTGCCGGGCCGTATGCCGGGCACAAAACCGCCGTACTTTTTTAGATTGTCCGCCGTCTCGACGGGATTGAAAACCACCGCCGTATAGAAGAAGGCAAAAAAGGTAATCAGCGCCGCATAAAGCAACATAAACAATGGCTTGCCATGCCCCAACTCCACGACCAGATCCGCGAAAAAACCGCCTTTTTGCTGCACGTCGGTGAAGCTGGCCAACGTCAGCGGAAACAACAAAAGCGAGCTTGCGAAAATCGGCGGAATGACGCCGGACGTGTTCAGCTTGAGCGGCAGATGCGAAGCCTCGCCGCCGAAAACCTTGTTGCCGACCTGCCGCTTCGGATAGTTGACGAGGATGCGACGCTGGGCCCGTTCGAAGAAAACGCATGCCGCCAGAACGCCGACGACCAAACACACAAGGAACAACACGAACCACGGCGACAGCGCGCCCGTGCGTCCGAGTTCCAGCGTTTGCGCGATCGAATGCAACAGGTTGGCGACGATACCGGAATAGATGATGAGCGACGTGCCGTTGCCGATGCCGCGCGCGGTGATTTGTTCACCCAGCCACATCAGGAACACGGTGCCGCCCGTAAGCGTCACCACGGTGCTGAAACGGAAAAAGACGCCGGGCATGATGACCGCCGATCCCGCCGAGCCCATCATGTTTTCAAGACCCACGGCCAACCCGTAGGATTGAACGATGGCGAAAACAACCGTGAGATAGCGCGAATACTGGTTGAGGCGAACCTGGCCGGCCTGGCCTTCTTTTTTGAGGGCTTCAAAGGGAGGATAAATTGCCGAGAGCAATTGAACGATAATCGAGGCCGTGATGTAGGGCATGACGCCCAGCGCGAAAACCGTCATGCGTTGCAGGGCGCCGCCCGCGAACATGTCGAACATACCCAGGATGCCGCCGCCGTGCTGCTTGAAAAGCTCGCCCAACATGACGGGATCGATGCCGGGAACGGGGATATAGGTGCCCAGACGATAGATGATAAGCGCCCCAAGCGTGAACCAGATGCGACTTTTAAGCTCCGTGGCCTTGCTGAAGGCGGACAGATTGATGCTGGCGGCAAGCGTTTCTGCGGGTGAGGCCATGTCGGGATTCTCGTGGGGATCGGGGTTAAAGTCAGGGATGATATAGGGTATGCAGGCCCGGAAAACAAGGTTTGGCGCGATAATTTCGCTACTTAGCAACCGTTTGGAAGCCCGCTCAAGGCGGTTTTGCGCCGCATTTAGACGGCGTTAGCGCACCGTTGAAGCACCGCTGGCGCACCGTTGGCGCACCGTTGAGGCACCGTTGGCGCACCGTTAGGGTGTCTTAATATTATTTTTTTATCTTATGAATTTTTTCCTAGACTGTCTCCGGGCCTTCGTGTATACATGGACGCGGGCCGGGACG
>JAXGVG010000143.1:0-4453 GCA_040773965.1 Alphaproteobacteria bacterium
CAAGAATATTCGCTGGTGGATGGTTTCGGTGCCTTTCGCCGCCGCGGGGGGCTGGGAAGAGGCGCTGCGCCTTAGCCTTCTTCTGGTGGGCGTGAACGTTCTTTACACCTTGCGCGCCTTCACGGAAGAAAAGCTTTTGTCGCAAGACCCCACGTACGTCGCGTATGCGCTGTGGATGGACAAGCACGGGTGGCTCAGGGGCATAAGCCGCCTTTGTCCTTTCATGAAGTACGAGCATCGCCTGAAGAAATGGCTGGCCAGCGGGGAGCTTAAGATACTGCCCCGGGAGCATTTTCAAAAGTGAGATAAGGCCGGATCAGCCGCCGCCGCCGTCGCCGCCGCCATCGCCGCCGCCGTCGCCGCCGCCGTCGCCGCCGCCGTCGTAGACGCACGTGTTGACGATATCGTACCACTCGCCCCACGAGCCGACGTTGCCGGAGCAAACGTAATCCCGTTTTTGCGTATGCGTTCCCGAATAGCCGTCAGGGCATCCGGCGTCGCGATTTTCCGATGTTTCGGTGCAGGACGGAGGGGCCGTGCATGTGTTGACTATGTCGTACCAGCCGCCCCATGTGCCGGTGCCGCCTGCGGAACACGTGTAGTTGCGCTGTTGCGTACGCGTTCCGGCATGGCCCGGAGGGCACCCCGCGTTGCGCGTTTCCGACGTTGGCGTGCAGCATGTGTTCGTTATATCGGCCCAGTCGCCCCAAATGCCGACGCCGTTATGGCAGGTCAGGTTGCGTTGCTGGGTATGCACGCCTGTCGAGCCTTCGGGACACCCGGCGTCGCGCGTTTCCGTAGCCGGTTCACAGCCGGGTTCGGGGTTATCGTGGGAATCCAGCGCGCATTTCCAAAGGCCGCCGTCGGCATTCGCGGCGTCCGGCACGACGCTACATTTGAACGTAAAGGTTTCAGGCCATTCGGACTTGACGCATTTGCCGGAGGAATCGCAGGCTGTGCGGCTGTGCGAATAAGGCTTGGCTATCGTGCGCGTCGTCGCGTCGAGCGGAAGAGACGGTTCGGCGACGTTGCCGTAATAAAGAATGTCGATCTTGACGGGCGCCTGATTGTAGGTGTCGGAAACGGCCGTGACTTCCCCCGTTTCATAACCGAAAACGGGGCGTGCGCAGGCGATAGCGTAGAATTTTTCGGTTTTCGACGTGTCCTTGTGCGTATCGATGAAGGCGGTCCATTCCGTCGAGGAACGGAAAGGAATGAAGTGGGACAGGCTCCGGGCGTTGTTGTTGTAGATAAACCGGCATATGTTTTGCGAGTCGATAGCCAGCGAAGAAAGGGCGCTCGAAACGTTGCTTTGCGCGGACCAGCACACCTTCGGTTTGTTGAAGTCCGCTTCCGTATCTCCTGTGGGGCCCATGATGGCGTTAAGGCCGGTCCCGTTGTAGGAGCCGATACAGGGGACGGTAGCCTCGGAACACAAAGGGTGTTTGTCGGCATTTTCCTTTGCTTCGCCGGTGATGGAGCATACGATGTCGTCGTTGGCGGCAGTCGCGGGACCGGAGGAATTCAGGAACGCTCCCAGCGTCAGCAGGATAAAGAGGGCCGGAACGCCAGCTTTCAATAAACGGAGCATGCCTTTCGCACCTGAGTAATGCCTGAAAAAATAGCCTAATAATGGGCTTTTCTACGCTTTTTTCAGGGAAAAAGCCATTCTTTTCGTCTTTTTGGTTAATTTTAACCGGTCGATCCGTGGCAGTGCTTGTATTTCTTGCCCGATCCGCAGGGGCAGGGGGCGTTGCGCGGCGTATTGTGCCACGTCTCGGGATCCCGGGGGTTGAAACGGTGCTGCATCGGGCGATGGAACGCAGGCCGGTGGACGGAAGCTTCCGGCATGGGCTCGGCCGGGAGTCCTTCCGGCGAAACGCCGTGTTGCAGTTCCATTTCTTCCTGTCGGCGGCGCGCCACGTATTCCTCGAGCGACGGCAGGCGCACTTCGGCGTGCATGAGCGTCCTCGTGACCTGTTCGCGCACCGAATCCAGCATGATGTTGAAAAGATCGAAGGCCTCGCGGCTGTATTCGTTCAAGGGGTCGCGTTGGCCGTAGCCGCGCAAATGGATGCCTTGACGCAGCTGGTCCAGCGCGAGCAGATGGTCCTTCCACGCCTGATCCAGAATGCCGAGAAGGGCGGCTTTTTCGGCGCGCGCCATGTTGTCGAGGCCCACCATGGCCGCCTTGGAGGCCATTTTCTCTTCCGCCGCTTTTTGAAGCCTTTCCTTGATTTCGACTTCGGCGATGCCTTCTTCCTTGCCCCACGCGAGCACGGGCGAATCCAGCGCCAGAATCTCGCGCACGCGCTGGTTCAGGCCTTCCATATCCCATTGTTCGGGATAGGAGTGCGGCGGAATGGCCCGCGTAACCATCGTGTGAATGACGTCATGGCGCAGGTCGCGGATGCTATCCGTGACGCTGCCCGCCGCCATGATGTCGCGGCGCTGTTCGTAGATGACCTTGCGCTGGTTGTTCATCACGTTGTCGAACTTGAGCAGATTCTTGCGGATGTCGAAGTTGCGCGATTCGACTTTTTGCTGGGCTTTGAGCAAGGCCGTGCTGATCCACGGGTGCGCGATCTTTTCGCCGTCGCGCAAACCGAGTTTGGCGAGGACTCCTTCCATGCGTTCCGAGCCGAAGATGCGCATCAAATCGTCTTCAAGCGACAAATAAAACTTGGAAGCGCCGGGATCGCCCTGGCGGCCTGCGCGGCCGCGCAACTGGTTGTCGATGCGGCGCGATTCATGCCGTTCCGTGCCAAGGATAAACAGGCCACCCGCCTTGCGCACGATTTCGCGGTCGGCTTCAATCCCGGCGCGGATTTTGTCCGCGATGCGCGCGCGTTCCGTTTCGTCCGTTACGTCTTTCGCCGCTTCGGCGAGGCGGGCGTCAAAATTGCCGCCAAGCTGGATGTCCGTGCCTCGGCCCGCCATGTTGGTGGCGATCGTTACCGCGCCGGGCTGGCCGGCTTGCGCGATAATCGCGGCTTCCTGTTCGTGATAGCGGGCGTTCAGGACGCTGTGGGGAATTTTCCTCTTCTTTAACAATTCCGAAAGCGTTTCCGATTTTTCGATCGATACCGTGCCAACAAGGACAGGCTGGCTGCGGGCGCGGCATTCCTCGATCATCGTGACGATGGCGTCGTATTTTTCCTTGAGCGTGCCGTAGACCTCGTCCTCCATGTCGTCGCGGATGCAAAGCACGTTGGTCGGAATTTCGACAACCTCAAGGTTGTAAATTTCGGCGAATTCGGCCGCTTCGGTCAGCGCCGTGCCGGTCATGCCCGCCAGCTTGGGATAAAGGCGGAAGTAATTCTGAAACGTGATCGTGGCGAGCGTCTGGTTTTCGCGCTGGATGGAGACGTGTTCCTTGGCTTCGAGCGCCTGATGCAGGCCGTCCGAAAAGCGGCGGCCCTCCATCATGCGGCCGGTGAACTCGTCGATGATGATGACCTTGTCTTCCTTGACGATGTAGTCGACGTCGCGCGTGAAGAGCTTATGCGCCCGCAAGGCCTGATTGACGTGATGGACGACCGAGATGTTCTGCGCGTCATACAGCCCGCCGCCCGGCGTCAACAGCTCCGCTTCGCCCAGAAGGGTTTCGATCGTTTCGTTGCCTGCTTCCGTCAGCGTGACGGTCTTGTTTTTCTCGTCTGTCTCAAAATCCTCGGCTTTCAGCCTGGGGATCAAGGCGTCGACTTTCATGTAAAGGTCGGACGAGTCCTCTGCCGGGCCGGAAATGATCAGCGGCGTGCGCGCCTCGTCGATGAGGATGCTGTCGACTTCGTCGACGATCGCAAAGTTGAAAGGACGCTGGCACAATTCGCCGGATTCGAACTTCATGTTGTCGCGCAGGTAGTCGAACCCGAATTCGTTGTTCGTGCCGTACGTCACGTCGGCGGCGTAGGCTTCCTGCCGTTCCTCGTCCGTCAGGCCGTGCACGATGCAGCCGACCGAAAGGCCGAGAAATTTGTATATTTTGCCCATCCACGCGCTGTCGCGTTTGGCCAGGTAGTCGTTGACCGTGATCACGTGCGCGCCTTTGCCGGTCAGCGCGTTCAGGTACACGGGAAGCGTCGCGACGAGCGTTTTGCCTTCGCCGGTTTTCATTTCGGCGATCTTGCCGCTGTGCAGCACCATGCCGCCGCGCAACTGGACGTCGAAGGGCCGTTGGCCAAGGACGCGTTTCGCGGCTTCGCGCACCGTCGCGAACGCTTCGGGCAAAAGACCGTCAAGCGTTTCGCCTTTGGCGAGGCGGGCCCTGAATTCGTCCGTTTTGGCCCGCAAGGCCTCGTCGGAAAGTTCGATAAAATCGGCCTCGAGGGCGTTGATTTGGTCGATTACGCGGTCCTGCGCGCGAAGGACGCGGTCGTTGTGGGAACCGAATAATTTGCGGGCAAGGGCGGTGATCATCAGTACAGTCGGGGCTCGGGGTTCGGGGTTCGGG
>JAXGVG010000144.1:0-4425 GCA_040773965.1 Alphaproteobacteria bacterium
CCGGGGCCGCTGGTAAGTTATCTAACGAGCGGCAAAGGCATCCGGGCGTTGAAGATTCCCCTCGTTATCATTCCTGACACCTATCAACTGCCGCCGGAAATCATCTCCGTTTAGGTTTACCGTCGGCGAAAGGAGGCACGATGTTTATTCAAACCGAAGACACGCCCAACCCGGCGACCATGAAATTCCTCCCGGGATGCGATGTGCTGGGCAACCGTCCGCCGGTGGATATTCCCGAGCGATCGGCCGCCGGAAAATCGCCTTTGGCTGAGGCTCTTTTTGCCGTCGATGGCGTTAAGGGCGTGATGCTGGGAAGCGATTTTATCACCGTCACGCGCGTGGCCGACGGTGACTGGCCCGAAATCAAACAGGCTGTGCTGGCGGCCATTACGGAGCACTTCACGTCGGGCAAGCCTGTGCTGGCGGAAGGGGCTCCTGTTGTGGACGACGAAGACGCGGCAGGCGGCGACGATGCTATCGTCCGGCAAATCTGCGAGCTTCTGGACCAGCGCATCCGTCCGGCGGTGGCCCAGGACGGGGGCGACATCGCGTTCCAAAGCTACGAAGACGGCATCGTCTACCTGACGCTGAAAGGCGCCTGCGCGGGCTGCCCCAGCGCGACGGCGACCCTTAAGGCGGGCGTCGAAAGAATTCTCAAGCATTTCATCCCTGAAATTAGGGAAGTCCGGCAAAGTCGTTGATAAATTGGTCCCGGGGGGCGTATCCGTATTGTCCGGCAGGGGCTCATAAGCTACAGAAGGCCGGGCCGGGCCGGAACCGGAAGGCGGGAATTATGACGAAAAAGGCCTCATCTTCAAAACGCCCGGCGCAAGAACGCGAGGAATGCCGGGCGGCGGCCTTGCGGGAAAACCTGCGTCGCCGGAAGGCGCAACGGCAAGCCCGGACCGGAGAGATCAACGTGAACGAGGAATAAAAAATGTCCGTCATGCCGTATCGCCGGATTTGTCAAATCGCCCGTGAACGCAACGGGATCGAGCCGTTTGTGGACAAGCGGAATCGCAAAGGCTTTACGCTGCCACGGATGTAACGATGGACAAAATGCGCATCAGGGGCGGCAGGCCGCTCAAGGGAAAAATCCGGATAAGCGGCGCGAAAAACGCCGCGCTACCGCTGCTGACGGCAAGCCTGCTGACCGATGAAACCCTGACGCTCGGCAACGTGCCGCAACTGGCGGACATCACGACGATGGCCAATCTTTTGGGCCAGCATGGCGTCCTGCCGGGGCTCGACGATCAGCACGAACGAACCAACCCGGCGGGGCGTACGCTGAACCTGACGGCGAGCAGGATTACAAACACCGAAGCGCCCTATGCTCTGGTGCGTAAAATGCGCGCCAGCATTCTGGTGCTGGGGCCGCTGGTGGCGCGCTGCCGCGAGGCGCGCGTGTCGTTGCCCGGCGGCTGCGCGATCGGCACGCGGCCGGTCGATCTTCATATAGCGGCGCTGGAAAGCATGGGCGCGACCATCGAGATCGAAGGCGGCTACATCAACGCGCGTGCGCCGCAAGGCCTGCACGGCGCGGAAATCGTTTTCCCGATGGTCACGGTGACGGGCACCGAGAACATCATGATGGCGGCGGCTCTGGCGAAAGGCGAAACCACGATCATCAACGCCGCGCGAGAGCCGGAAGTCGGCGATCTCGCGCAGTGCCTTGTCGCTATGGGCGCTGAAATTGACGGCATCGGCACGGATCAATTGCGCATAGCCGGCAAGGAGCGTCTGCATGGCGCGCGCCATGCTGTCGTGGCGGACCGCATCGAGGCGGGAACGTTCGCCATGGCGGCGGCGATCACGAACGGCGATATCGAATTGATCGGCGCCCACATCGATCATTTGCGCGCCATGAGCCGCGTGCTGGCCGAAGCGGGCCTCGCCGTGGAGGAAACGAAAGAGGGCGTGCGCGTCCGCCGCGAAAACGGCGCGCTTCATGGCGTGGACGTCACGACGGAACCCTATCCCGGCTTTCCGACCGACCTTCAGGCGCAGGTGATGGCGCTGATGTGCGTGGCGGACGGCGCGTCGATGATCACGGAAACGATTTTCGAAAACCGGTTTATGCATGTGCCGGAACTGAAGCGCATGGGGGCGGATATTGCCGTTCACGGCTCCTCGGCCATGGTGCGCGGCGTGCCGGGGCTGAAAGGCGCGCCGGTCATGGCGACGGATCTTCGCGCGTCGGTGTCGCTGGCGCTGGCGGGCCTCGCGGCCGAAGGGGAAACGATCCTCAACCGCATCTATCATCTGGACCGCGGGTACGAACGGCTGGAAGAAAAACTGAACGCCTGCGGCGCGGACATCGAGCGCATCCGGGGCAACGCATGAGCCGGTTTTCCACGGCGTCATCCCCGCGAAGGCGGGGATCCATCTTTTATCGGTTCCGCTGGACCGATAGTCCGAGGCTTTATGAGATTCACAGAATTATGAAAATGGATGCAAGCCTTCGCCGGCATGACGCTCACTCAGGGGGGGGTGATTTGTGAGTGAGTTGTTGAAATTGCGCGCGCAAGACGCCGAAGACATCCAGGTCATCGCGGCGGTGCTTCAGGATTCCATCGCGCCGGTCTGCGACATGACCTACAAGCCGGACGAAAAAACGTTCATCATGGTCGTCCATCGTTTCCGGTGGGACCGCGCGGGAAGTCTCGATCCCGGGCAAACCGAAGGCCCTTGTTTCGAGCGCATCTGTTGTGCGCTTGAGGTGGAAGGGGTCGAGGCCGTCCAGCGGCAGGGATTCGACAAGGCCGAGTGCGACCGGATGCTTGAGCTGCTGACGGTGCTGCCGGGCCCGGACAGCCTCCAGTTCATTTTTGCCGGAGGGGCGAAGCTCAAGCTGAAAGTGGGGCCATGGAGGTTGCGTATCGAGGATTTCGGCGAATCGTGGCCTACCCCGCACCAGCCTTGCCATGTCACTTGACGGAAGGCCGGAAAAGCGCCATTTTCCTGCGCACTTAACGAAAGAAAGCTGCATTTATGGCTAAAGAAGACCTGCTTGAATTTGAAGGCACCGTCACCGAGCTTCTGCCGAACGCCATGTTCCGCGTAAAGCTGGACAACGGGCACGAAGTGCTGGCCCACACATCCGGCAAGATGCGCAAGAACCGCATTCGCGTTCTTGCGGGCGATAAGGTTAACGTTGAGATGACTCCTTACGATTTAACCAAAGGCCGCATTACGTTCCGGCATAAATAACGGGCGTTTTCGTGGCGAATCGCGCGTCCGTTAACTTCTTAAACATCTTTCTCATGCATCACTGAAACGTGCTGCGAATCTGCGATTCGTGTGGAAACGTTCAGGTTCGGTCGGCGAAAGCCTGAAATTTATTCTGTCTTTATTTGGGTTCGGGACAAGACGTGACGCCAGACGTTCAAGATCGCAGGAAAAAGTTTAACCTCAGAAGATTTTTCTTCCCTGTGGTTCCTTTTAACGCGGCTGGCGAAAAGGTTTGGCGGCGCTGGATGCTGCGCAGCCTTGGCGTCATGACGGGCACGGGGCTTGTGGCTGTGCTGGCGCCCTATATCGCGAGCGGCGGTTTCGGCATTGCGTTAAGTTTGACTGCGGCGCTGGCTTTGTTCGGCACGGCGGGAGCGAGCTGGTGGCAACTTCGCCACATGCACCACGGCGCGGCCGAAGAAGGCCTTTTGCGCGAAGCTTTCCATAGCATGCTGACGCCGCAGCTGATTACGGACGGCGCCGGCGCGGTTGTACTGGCCAACCGCGCTTTCCGGGGCTGGATCGACCTCGGGGCGCACAGCGCCCTCGAGGCGCTGGCCGCGCGTTTCGGCAGCGCACCGGACGGAGCGGCGAAATTCAAGCAGCTGCAGGAAAATCTGTATAAAGGCCAGTCGGTTCTCGGCGACCTGGCGGTCATGCGCGGCAACCGGATCATCGAATGGCGCCGGGTTATCGCGCGTCCCATCGACGGCGGCAACCGCTGCTACCACTGGCGGTTCGAGGACATCAGCGAGCGCCGCCGCATGGAACGCGCCATGCGCGACGAACAGAACAAACTGCTCGATTTCATGGCGCATGCGCCCGTGGGCATTTACTCCGCCGACCGGCACGGACGCTTCAAGTTTATCAACGACACGCTGGCCGAATGGCTGCAGGTTACGCCGGACGAACTTATCAAGGGCGACGTTCGCCTGCACGACGTCATGGGCGATCCCCCGGCGGGCATCGCGGCTTATGCGCTGGCGGAAGGGACGCAGGGCGAACGGCGCGGCGAGGTTATGCTCCGCCGCCGCGACGGGCAATTGTTCCCGGTCGAAATCACGCAAACGGTTGTCGCAAGCGACGACGGCAAGACGCTGCGCACGCGCTCCATCGTGCGCGACCTGTCGCCGGAACGCCAGTGGCAGATGGCCCTCTCGGTGTCGGAATACCGTTTCCAGCGCCTGTTCGCCG
>JAXGVG010000145.1:0-4383 GCA_040773965.1 Alphaproteobacteria bacterium
CGATAGGGGCCTATGATATAGCGCCTTTGGCGTCTCTGTGAAGCATCAATCATGTCCGGCTTGTCGATTTCAATTTGAAAGGCGGCTCGTTCAATCCGATGGCGGCGGGGATTGAAGCCAGGGCGCATCGTAAGTAAGGCACATGTGGTTGTCTCTTGCCCAAAGGCTTGAACAAGGCGCGCGGCGCCTGTTGCCTGTCGCGACGGCGCTTTTGTTCGTTCTGGCAAGCGTGGTGACATGGCCGTTGCCGGACATCGGGCCGGTCGCGCCGTCGCTGGGAATTATCGCCGTCTATTTCTGGGCCATTCACAGGCCGGACCTGTTCGGTCTTCTCCCAGCGTTCTTGCTGGGTTTGTTGAACGACATCGTCAATTTTTATCCGCCTGGCCTGTCGGCCATCGTCTATATAGCCGTCCAGCAACTACTTGTGCGCCAGCGGCGGTTTTTTGCCGGTCATGCGTTCTATATGCTATGGTCCGGCTTCGCCCTCCTCATGTTGCCCGTGATGCTGGGGGAGTGGATTCTCATGTCGCTGCTCGACGGCCAATGGATGACTTTTCTTCCCGTGTTTCTGCAAGCGGCCCTAACGGTCGTCATTTTTCCTCTGCCGGTCTGGGCGCTCATCCGCTTGCAGCGCCTTGTCCTGACGCAAGAATAGGAGCGGGCGATGGCGCGCGACAGCGAACGGGCCCGCCTTTTTACGCGCCGCGCGGTTTTGCTGGGTGGCGCCCAGTTTGGGCTTTTCTCGCTTTTGGCCGGACGCATCTATTACCTGCAAATTATCCAGGGCGACAAATACAGGACGCTGGCGGAGGAAAACCGGATCAACCTGCGCCTGATTGCGCCGCCGCGCGGCCAGATTCTGGACCGTTCGGGAATTCCGCTCGCCGTCAACCAGCAGAACTACCGCGTTGTGCTTTTGCCCGAACAGATCGACGAGCTTCCCCAACTGCTCGACAACATCAACCGCTACGTGCCACTGGCGGAATCCGACCGCAAGCGCATCGATCGCGACTTGAAAAACAACAGCGGGCTCAACGCCGTTCTTGTCCGCGACAACCTGACCTGGGATCAGGTGGCGTCCATTTCGCTGCGCGCGCTGGAGCTTCCGGGCGCGGACATCGAAGCGGGCGAGGTCCGCTCCTATCCCTTCAACGAGGCCTTTTCTCACATCGTGGGCTACGTGGGAGCCGTCTCGCAGGCGGAACTCAGCAGCGAGAGGCCGGAACTCGCCATTCCCGGCTTTCGCGTCGGCAAAAGCGGCGTCGAGAAACAGTTCAACGCCGTCTTGCGCGGGGAAACGGGAAACGTCCAGTTGGAAGTCAACGCCCGCGGCCGCGTGGTGCGTGAGCTGACGCGCCAGGAACCAAGGCCGGGAAGCGACGTGACTCTCACCATCGACGCGGGGCTCCAGCAAATGGTCCAGAAGCGCGTGCTGGAGGAGGAAAGCGCGGCGGCGGTGGTCATGGACGTCCACACCGGTGCCATCTACGCGATGGTATCGCATCCCGGCTTCGACCCGAACCTGTTCACGTACGGCATCAGCCAGCAGGACTGGGACCTCCTTAACAAGGACGAACATGCGCCGATGCTGAACAAGTCGTCCGACGGCGTCTACGCGCCGGGCTCGACCTTTAAAATGATGACGGCGCTGGCGGGTCTGGATTCCGGCCTTCTCAAGCCCGAAGCCTCCGTCTTCTGTCCGGGTTATGTGGATCTTGGCAACCACCGTTTCCACTGCTGGAAAAGGGGGGGCCATGGCTCCGTCAATTTCGTCCACGGTCTTGCCGGATCGTGCGACGCCTATTTCTATGAAATGGGCCGCCGCATCGGGATCGATAAAATACAGGCCATGGCGAAACGCTTCGGCCTCGGCCAGAAAACCGGGATCGACCTGCCGTACGAGCGCTCCGGCCTTGTGCCCGGGCGCCTCTGGAAAATGGCGACGCGCAACAGCGCCTGGCTGCAGGGCGAGACGCTTGTCGCGGCGATCGGCCAGGGATACATGCTCGCCACGCCCTTGCAGCTTGCGGTGATGACGGCACGCATCGCCAATGGCGGCTACGCCGTCAAGCCGCGCCTGGTCACAAGCAAGGGCGAGGAGAAACAACTGGCATCGACATGGCCATCGTTGGGGCTGGACCCCGAACATCTGGAGATCGTGCGCGAAGCCATGGCGGCGGTCGTCATGGAGCCGGAAGGCACGGCCTACGGCGCGCGCATACCGGACGAAAAAATGGCGATGGCCGGAAAAACGGGCTCTTCGCAGGTGCGGCGCATCAGCATGGCCGAACGGGCCGAGGGGGTGCTGACGAACGACGAGCTTCCCTGGAAGGAGCGGGATCATGCGCTGTTCGTAGGCTTTGCGCCCGCCGTCGCGCCGCGTTACGCGGTGTCGGTGGTGGTAGAGCACGGCGGCAGCGGCGCGCACAAGGCCGCGCCGATCGCTCGCGACATTCTCATCGAATGCCAGAAACGGCATTTGGCCGGATAGGGAAAGCGGTCAAACCGCCGAGGGCTGCTGGCGCATCTGGCTAAGCGTATCCAGAATGGCCTGCGGTTCAATATCGAAAAATTGAAGGGCATAGGCCGTCATGCCGATGGCGATTTCGCGTTCGCCCATGACGGCAAGGCCGACGCCCAAATGCACCATATGCCGCGCTTCGGAATCGGCATGAACGCGAACGGAAATTTCAATCGACGGGTTGAGGCGTCGCGCGTGCATGACGATGCGGCGGACCTGCGAGGCGGCGGGAATGGTCGCGATCAAAAGCCGCGCCGTTTCGGGATGCGCGGCAGCCAGCACGGCCTCGCGCGTCGCGTCGCCGAAGATGACAGGCTCGTTGTCCTGCCTGAGGGATTCCATGATGCGCCGGTCGGACTCGATGGTGATATAGGGGATGCCATGTGTTTTGAGGTTTTCGGACACAATTCCTCCGACGCGCCCGTGGCCCACGACAATGACATGGCCTGAAAAAGGCTGCTGACCGTCCGGGAGGTGCAGCTCGCCATCCTTCCGCCAGCGCCGAAAGAATTCGGTTTCGCCGAACCACCGTCCGAGACGGGGGAAAACGAACATGACAAGAGGGTTCAGGATAATGCTGACGATGGCGACGGCCAGAATAAGGTCGCGCCCGTTTGAGTTCAAAATGCCCCAGTTGAAGCCCAATTGGCTAAGCACGAACGAAAACTCGCCGATTTGTCCGAACGAGCCGCCGACAAGCGAAGCCGTCTCGGACGGAACGCGCATGAAAAGCAGCAGAAAAAAGGTAACGGCCCCCATGCCGATGACGACCACAATCCAGGAGATGAGAATCTCAAGCGGAATGCGGACGATGCTTTGGGGATCGAAAAGCATGCCCACGGAAACGAAGAAGAGGATAGTGAAAACCTGCTGCATGGAAAGGGCTTCGGCGGCGGCGTGGTGGTTGAGATCGCTCTCGCCGATCACGACGCCGGCAAAGAAAGCGCCGAGCGCCAGCGAAACGCCGAAAAGCATCGACGAGCCGTAGGCGAAGCCGAGCGCGATGACGATGACGGCCAGCGTGAAAAGCTCGCGCGAACCCACGCGCGCCACGTAACCCAGCATCCGGGGAATGAGCTTGCGGACGCCGAAAAAAATCACGACCGCGAAACCGGCGATTTGAAGCAGCGTCTGCCCCATAACCATGCCGAAGTGCTCAAGGGAAACGTCTTTCGATTTCACGATTGCCGGAAAAACGACCAGGGCGATAACGACAGCGAGATCCTGGACGACCAACCAGCCAAGGGCGATGCGCCCGGCATAGGAGGTAATCTGGTGGCGTTCCTCGAGCAGGCGGGTGGAAACGGCCGTGCTGGCGATGGCGAAAGAAAGGCCGATCATCGTCGCCGAAGTGACGGGACAGCCGAAAAACTGCCAGGCCACCAGAAAACCGAAAGCCGAGGTGATCAAAATCTGGACGCTGGCTCCGGCAAGGGCGATTTTCTGGACCGCGACAAGGTCTTTGATGGAGAAGTGAAGGCCGATGTTGAAAAGCAAAAGGGCCACGCCGACGTCGGCCAGATCGGAAACCACCGCCTGATTGGAGACGAAACCGGGCATAAAAGGGCCGATAACGATGCCGGCAATAAGGTAACCGAGCAAAGGCGGCAGCTTGACCGTACGGGCGGCCAGTCCGCCCGCGAAAGCGGCGACCAGGCTGATGACAAAAGTTGAAAGAAGGCCGCTTGCGTCCAGTTCCATCGATTCGAAGGGGGCGTGAGAGGAAGGTTCTTCTGTCTTAAGCGCAAGCGCGCGCCCGCGCAAGCTCGACGCACCCATGGCACGGCTACGAATCCGGGTTAATGAGGAGAGAAGCGAGGTAATCGGGGTTCCAACCGGCTAATTTTCTTCGGATTTTA
>JAXGVG010000146.1:0-4372 GCA_040773965.1 Alphaproteobacteria bacterium
CGTCCGACAGCGATTGCCAGAACGTCTCCGGCAGCAGCGTTTGCCAGCGCGACAGCGAGAAATACTGCGTCACATGGCGGCGCGCGGCTTGACCCATGCGCTGACGCTCGTTCGGATCGTCAAGCAGGCGCCGCAATGCCTTCGCGGCAAAATCGACGTCCGGATCGGCCCACGTCGCGCCCGCGATGTTATAGGCGTTCTGGGGATCGACCACCGGCACGCGCCTGAAAGGCACAAGCGCGCAGGCGTCCGGCGGCATGAAGTCCACGTTGCCCGACCATCCCGTGGCGATCACCGGCTTCGCCGCCGCCATCCCGGACGCCAGCAGAAGCCCGAAACCTTCCGAGCGGTGCAGCGACATGACCACGTCCGCGCGCGCGATCAAATCCTTCATGCCGTCTTCGGTCAGGATGTCGTGTATGAGGTGCACGTTTTCCATGCCGCCGATCGCGCGCGCGAGCCGCTCGTTCGCTTCGGGCCACGCCGGGACGTTGCTCGCCTTTATGACCAGCACGGGATTCCGGTCGTTCGCCGTCGCGCGCCGGAAGGCTTCGATGACGGCTTCCGGATTCTTGCGCGCCATCGTCGAGCGCACGTCGAACGCGAAAAGAACAACCGGCCTTCCCTGAAACCGGGGCAGCGGATCGCGAAGAGGGATCATCGGCTGCTCCGCCGCGTCCACCGGCAGCGGCAAGACGTGCACGACGGATTTCGGCGACGCCTTTTTGACGGCGTCCGCGATGAACCGGCTCGAGACCCAGATTTCATCCACGCATTTCAGCGTCCGGACCCATTTGGGCGGCAGAACGTCGAGTTCCCACGCCCACATGCCGACAAGACGCCGCGGCAACAGCCTTTGACGGCCAATAACCGACATTGTCAAATTCAGAAGATCGGGATTGACGTGGAAGATCGCGATGCCGCCCGGCGCGGCCGCCTGCGGCCACAGCGGTCCGGCGTCGAAGTCCTCCAGCGCGGCGAAACGGCTGACGTTCGCGGCGTGCGCCTTGACGCCGATGCTTTGCACGTACGAAAGAAAACGCCGCGCCCCTTCGCCCAGGCCGGACGCCGTTCCCATAAAGCCGCCAACGATCACATCGCCGGCAAGGAGGGGACGCTTGCGGTCCAGAGGGCGCGCCAGCGCATGGCGGGCAAAGTCGAGCTCAACCCGCCGCAGAAAAGCGGGCTGTTTTTCCCAAAGCGTACGTACCCATAATTTCATGGTTTTATAGCGGCAGACCTGTGGCGGTGGTGATTCTATGTCTCTTTATGCACTCTTTTTGTGCTTCGCGCTACGCCTATCGAGGATCATGCGATAGCCCTGGAAACTTTCCTGTTGCAGAAAGCGCGCCACGCGGCCCACCGTCGTGACGCTGACCCCCGTCTGCTTGTGAATGTCGCGATAGGAAAGCTTGCCCTCGTCGAGCAAACGCGCCACAAGCCAACGATCCGCCATATCGGCTATTTCTTTCGGCGTGCAAAGGTCATAAAAAAAACGGCGGGCTTCGTCCGTCGTGCGCAACAAGAGAAGCGACGACAGAAGGTCCGTTTCAAGCCTGGCGTCTATGGCTTTAAAGTGCGCCGCCCTGATGCGCAGCTGCCGCGTTCCGGCCATGTTGTGTATCCTTTCTTTTATTGAACGATATAGACCGTAGTATAGCACTATTACAACTCATTCCAACCCTACAGCAATTGAGGTTGTTTATTCTTTGTTTACGATTCACCTTTGATTATGCTGAAAACTGGATGTTTTAGTATTCCTGTGCAAAACTTTATTTTGCATTTCGATCTCAAACCAGGGTCCGCATGTTTTTCCCGCCCGAACTCGCTTCCGAATTTCACCGCATCGACAAGCCGATGCGGGAAGCCACCGCTCGCCCCGCTAACGTGCGGCTCTTCGGCGTTTGGAGAACGCTGACGGAACTTCAGGGTTGCGTCGTGAGATGGATTTGTCCGATCCGGCGCGCTTTCCCGCGTTGCGCGGCATGGACGTTATTGCCGAGCTTCGCGATAGCTATGCCGAAGGCGAGTCGAAAATCATTTCGATTCGCTGATCGCCACTTGGGAGAAACGCACCGGCCCGACGCTCTGGGGCGTTTTTCTAGGAAAATAATTATATGTCAATAGGTTATGCAATTTTCGAAAGAGAACAAAAATAGAACTTGCCAACTGCCCCCTTTCCGGGTTATGAGAACATTACAGGAACACTCTTAGCCTTCATCCAGGGAGACCTTCCATGAGCGCCCAAAGCCGCAGCAACAACCTCCACCTCGTCGGGAAAGAAAGCAAGGAAGCGAAGGATCCTCGGGATACCGAAAAGCAAAAGGCTCTCGACGCCGCGCTGAGCCAGATCGAACGCGCGTTCGGCAAAGGCTCGGTCATGAAACTCGGATCGCAAGAAGGCGTGGCCGAAATCGAAGTCATCTCGACCGGCTCGCTGGGACTCGACATCGCGCTCGGCATCGGCGGCCTGCCGCGCGGCCGCGTCGTCGAAATTTATGGCCCGGAAAGTTCCGGCAAAACGACGCTCGCCCTTCACGTTATCGCTCAGGCCCAGAAAACGGGCGGCACTTGCGCCTTTATCGACGCGGAACACGCGCTCGATCCCGCCTATGCTCGCAAACTGGGCGTCAATATCGACGATCTTCTCATATCGCAGCCGGACGCCGGCGAACAGGCGCTTGAAATCGCCGACACGCTCGTGCGCTCCGGCGCGATCGACGTTCTGGTGGTCGACTCCGTCGCCGCGCTCGTGCCTCGCGCCGAGCTTGAAGGCGAAATGGGCGACAGCCATGTCGGTTTGCAAGCGCGCCTTATGAGCCAGGCGCTGCGCAAGCTCACCGGCTCGATTTCCAAATCGAAGTGCATGGTCGTCTTTATCAACCAGATACGCCTCAAGATCGGCGTGATGTTCGGCAATCCCGAAACCACGACGGGCGGCAACGCGCTCAAATTTTATGCCTCCGTGCGTCTCGATATCCGGCGCATCGGCGCGATCAAGGACCGCGACACCGTCGTCGGCAACCAGACGCGCGTGAAGGTCGTCAAAAACAAGATGGCGCCGCCTTTCCGCGTGGTGGAATTCGACATTATGTACGGCGAAGGCGTTTCCAAGGTGGGCGAGCTGATCGACCTTGGTTCGCAGGCGAGCGTTGTGGAAAAATCCGGCGCGTGGTTCTCTTACGACGGGCAGCGCATCGGCCAGGGCCGCGAGAACGCCAAACAATATTTGCGCGAAAATCCGGACGTGGCCGCAGCCATCGAGAATAAAATACGCGCGAACGCGGGCCTTGTGGCCGAAGCCATGATGGCGGGACCGGATGGAGGCGGAAGCGGCGGAGAGGAGCAATAATGAGGGACAACGCCTAAGCTTATCATCTCCGGGTACGCTTTTCCGTTTTAGGGTGTAGGAATTGCGCCCGTAAACTGCTTAAATCGCCGCATGTCTCTTTTTAAATCTTTTTTCGGGCCGCGCCCAGGAGGAGCGAGGCCGCCTCTGGAGACGCGGCTTTCCGGGCCGCGCCTTGTACTGCGGGCCGGGTATCCGACCGACTGGAAAGAATGGCGCGACTTGCGCGCGGCCAGCCGTGATTTCCTTGTGCCGTGGGAACCTACGTGGCCGCTCGATGCGCTGGGTTATGAATTTTTTTGCGGCCTGTTGCGGCGGCAGGCTCGCGACTGGCGCGAAGGAAAGGCTTACGCTTTTTTGATTTTTCTCAAGACTTCCGGCGAGCCGGAAACCGGCGGAAACATTTCAATTTCCACCCCCCTTCATTCGCCGGATGAAAACAGGCCTTCTCCCCCGTCCTTGCGCGACAACGCCCTCATCGGGGGAATATCGCTAAACGGCGTGCAGCGCGGCATTGCGCAAAAAGGCACGCTTGGCTATTGGATCGGCGCGCCGTTCGCGCGGCATGGTTATATGACGGAAGCCGTCGGCCTTGTGTGCGATTTCGCCTTTAAGACGCTCAGGCTCAACCGCGTGGAGGCCGGTTGCCTGCCGCGCAACGAGGCCAGCCGCCGCCTGCTCGCCAAACTCGGCTTTGCCGAGGAGGGATTCGCCCGGGCCTATCTCCGCATCAACGGGCGCTGGGAGGACCATTTGCTTTGGGGTAAGGTAAAGAATGCCTTAAATTAACCAATAAAAACGCCTGTTTGGCCGCAAACAAGCATGAAAGTTTTTCGTCAACAGGTTCCGTCCTGTATTATACATCTATCGAAACGATTTTCCACGCTAGAGCCTATTCCCATTAGGTTGTCCCATATCCTGAGTTTGCAAGATAGTTGGAACATTCGGCGGGAGAGAAAGAGTCGAGAAGGCTGCCGATGGCATCCCAAAGAACATCAACAGTTCTTGCAGCAACGGATCGAA
>JAXGVG010000147.1:0-4293 GCA_040773965.1 Alphaproteobacteria bacterium
CTTTTTCCCATAGTTCGTTAAGCGGCTTGCGGACAATAAGGTCGCTGTCGAGGAAAATCAGCCGTTTCAGATGCGGAAAATATTCAGGGAAGAAGAAGCGGTGAAAGTTCATATTGGTTTGGAGACCGTCGATATCCGCTTGCGCGATGTTTTTCTTTTCGGCAAGCGCGGGCGAGGCATAGACGATCTCATGGTCGTATTTTTTTGAGAAAAACGCCCGGACGGCCTCGACGCGGGCCTCATTGACGGCGTCCAGTCGCGCGATGAGATGGACCTGAATGGGCGAAATGGCCGTACTGAACAGAGAGGCAAGCATGACGCAGCCGTGTCGCACAAACCGGTCGTCGAAGGTGCAAACGACCTTGATGCGTTTGTCCCTGACGGGCGGTGGGAAGAAAAGAGAGTTCGTCTTGTTCTTTCCGTCCTGAGCCGGAAAGCGCTCGAGCCCCCGGCCCTTGTTGCCGACATAGGCCGAGCGGACGCCAAGCAGCAAGGGCTTCAGAACGTCAGGCGCGGCGTCGGCCAGAAACTCGGACAGGAAAACCGTGCGGTCCACTTTTTCCTTGCGTGAAGGCTCCGGCAGTTTCGAAAGGCGCGAGGTGATCGCGATTTCGGGAACGATCTCAAGCCGCTTGTTGTCCTTCATGGCGCGGAATTGAAGTTCCATGCCGAAGGGCACAACCGGCCTGCGGGACAACCGGCGCTGAAGCTGGCTATAGGTTTCGCTCTTGATCAGGAAATTCAGGTCGTCCACAATGTCGAAGTAAACGCCAAGCGTCAGGCAAGGGCCGACCGTAACCCATGGCACGGCCAGAGTCTGCCATGCGCTTTTTTTCCGCCCGGGCATCATGGCGACGGACCAGATCGCGCCGCATCGCGGGTCTATGCCGGGCTGGCAGGACAGAACGTCCGCGCCATGCGTCGCCGCTTCGGTCAAAAGCTCGATGGCGTCCGGCTGGAAAGTGTTTTCGTCGTTCGTGAAAAGCAAATGCGTTCCGCGCGCCAGGCTGGCGGCATGCTTTTGGGCCTCGGAGAAAGTCGCGCCCGGCTTCCTGTCCCAGCGCCATTCCTTCGCCTTGAATGTCGGCGCCAGTTTTTTCCGCAAGGGAGCAAAAACGGTTTCATCCCTGTTGGCATCGACGAAAATAAACTCGAAGTTCTTCGCCGTCTGGGCGTTAAGCGAGTCGAAAATCTCCGTCAAAAAACGCGCGCCATTCCGCGCCGCCATGCAAACGGATATGTGAATGTCCTTTTTCGGGATGGCGGGTTTGGGCAAGGCCGGCTTTTTAATTCTTCCGGCGAGCCACTGGCCCCAGGGTGTCCCGGTCTTTCCGCCCAGATGGGCGCGCCGTTCGGCGCGTTCGGGCAACAACCACCCGGCTTTGGCCATCCACGAAAAACATTCGGGGTCGAGACAGGCGACGGCGTCGGCGCGGGCAACCGTCTCGCGCTCGAAAAAATCGGTTTCGATATCCGTGCGCGGCGCGGGAGGCAATTGAAGCGACGTCTCCATCCATCGCGCAAAAGGCTCGTCGACGAGCGCGACAAGAGGCGTCGTCGCAAAAGCCAAACCCTGCCGCCGCGCTACACAGCTGTAATAACCGGCGCCGAAACCTTCGTAAAAAACGACGATCGAGAAATCCCGGTCCCGCAACCAGTTGTAGACCGAAAGGGATTGCAGCGGCGTGAACCAGTTGGATTCTCCGAACTTCCCGAGCAGCCTTACGCTTTGATAACCGGCTTTTGTGCCATCCACCGCCAGATGAGACAGATCGAGAAGCGTGACCTGCCATCCGTCCCTGGCCAGAAGGCGCGCCAGCGTATCCGCCGACGGCTCGCGCGCGGCCATGGTGTTCGTGACGAGGCAAAGGCGGCGGCCTTTGCCGGCCTTTGTGATCCTGTCCCCGAGGCGCGTGAACGGAAGGGGGGACGGTTTACCGGAATCCAGCGCAGAAAACATCGGCCACACCCTTATCCTTGATCGTTAAAACGGGACCGCCAAAAAGCTTCCGTCGTCAACCGGTCCATGGCCGGATGGCCTTCCAGCGAACAGTTGCGGAAGAGTATCCGAAAGTAAGCCCTCCAAAAACGAAAAAGAAGCTTCGCAACCTTGCGGGGATCGCGGCGATAGACGTGACAAACGTCCATCCGATCGTGATTGACGGCAATGCGATTCTGGCCCCCGCCGCCCCAGACGGGCCATTGGGTCCAGTAATCGATGAATTTCAAAGGCGCGTCCGGTTTTGCCGGCCGGAGGAGATCGCTTAACAGGCGGAAAAAAGCGAAGAAAGACCGTGTAAACCCGAGGGGAGGCGGTTGAGACGTTTTGTCGAGCTTTTGAGCATCGATGGTGGTAAGCGCCCGCGGTATATTTTTTTCGGACCACAGTTTTTCCTCGGCAATAAGCTGGCGATGCGATTCGCCGGTCCAGTTGGCCAGAAGTTCCGGTCCTTTTAGAAAGTCTTCCATAGCCCTGACAAACGCCCATGCGCGATGATAGTAAAACAGCAAAAGCGACCCCAGAAAAATCTGACGCAGGCGGCGCAGCGCGCCCCTTTTCATAAAGATACCGTGATAGGCATAGGCGAACATCAAATTGCGATACGAGTAATAGAATTGGTGGGGGTCCTGCTTGACGTAGAAAGGCTCGTGCCAAACGGCAAGGCCTGCCCAGCTTACGTTTTCGACGCCGCGTTTTCTGAGGCGCGGGCCGAATTCGATATCGTCGGCCTTGATGAAAAACGGCAGGGGAAGGGCGTTGGGCGACAAGTCCTTCGTGGCGACGGTAAAACACCACCACGGGAGGTAGTCGACAAAATCGACGCGGGCGAATTTGTTGAGCTCTTCGCTGTCGCATGCGTCGAGGCCGTAATTCAGGAGCTCGATAAAAAGAAATTCGGGGCGCAGCAAGGCGCCGGATTCATAAAGGGACGTTGGCTTGAGGCTGTCGAGCATGGGGCAGCCGATCGCAACATGCTCTTTGACATATCTTAAAAGGAGAGGCAGTCGGCGCATGATCTCGGGATCGACGCGAATGTCGTCGTCAAAACGCGCCAGATAATTGCAGCGGCCGGCCTTGAGCGTATCGAGAATGCTGCGCGCCATGCTGCCCGCGCCGCCGATATTGGGTTGTTCGGCCAGTTCAAAAGCCATGCCCCTGGCGTGTTCGGGTAAAAGGTCTTCCAGCCGTTCGCGCAGGCCCTTTTGCGCGTTGTTGATGACGGAAATTTCCTGAATGAGCCCCTCCTTTTGAAGGAGAGCAAGATTTCCCATGGTTTTGGCGAGGTCTTTGTCCCGGTTGTAGGTGCAAAGCGTCGCTTCGAGCCTGACCTCGCGCGGCGGCGCGAGGGGGGTCCGCCAGCAAAGGTCCGAGAGGACCGTATGATTCTCCCGGGCAAGGAATTGGGCATAAAGTCTTCCGTGCGTTGTCGGGAAACGTTCCGGTTCCCGAACCGGGATTTCACAAGTATTTCCATTTCCTTCGAAATCGCCTTCGAATAAAAGCTCTTCCTTTATCTCCGGCGAATAACGGAAAAGCCGCAACAAGGCCTTTCCTTTCAGGCAGAACGTAAAGACGGTTCTCGTAACATGCGTGTAACGCAGCCAATAACACTCGTAAAAACTGCCGAAATAGGTGTTGAGATCCAGCGCGCAGCCCCGTTCAAGGGCGATGGCCTTGCCGTTGTCTTGCACGACGGGCAATTGATGGTCGCTGCCGTTGAAACGATAATAGAGGGAGCGGATCCGCGTATCCTGCGTAAAGGGGACGCTCTGCAATTCATGGAGGGATGTCATGAAGAGATCTTTTCCTGTGATGGAGCAACGTCAGGCATGCGGAAGCGAAAGGTCAGTCGCGCCTGAATTGGATACGCCAAAAAGCTTCGGTTGTTAATCGGTCCATTTCCGCCTTATCACGAATTCCGGAAGGATAAAAGGCAAGGGCCACATACGCCCTGGCGAAACGGACAAGCAACCGGCGCAGTTTGCGCGGGTCGCGGACATAAACGTGATACACGTCTTCCCGGTCGTGGTTGACGGCGATCCTTTCCTGGCCTTTGGCCGTCCAGATGTTCCATGCCGTCCAATAATCGGCAAAGCCGAGGGGCGCCTTTGGTTTTGCGGGGCGCAGTGTATCGCCAATGATTCGCGCGATAATGCAGAAGGGCCGTAGAACTTTCCATCGAGGGGGCTTGCCGGTAAGGCGGGCGGGCGGCACAAGAACAGACCGGGGCAGATCCGGCTCGCTCCAGCGTTTTTCGTCGGCGATCAATTCGCGGTGCGAGGCCGCCGTCC
>JAXGVG010000148.1:0-4286 GCA_040773965.1 Alphaproteobacteria bacterium
GCTTCGCGATCTCTTGCGCCGTTTTCTGGCCGAGCAGGGGTTTATCGTCAGCACCGCGCCCGGCGCCGCCGAGGCCCGGGCCAAGCTGAAGAGCCTAAGTTACGATTTAATGATTCTGGATGTCATGATGCCGCAGGAAAACGGGCTTGATCTGGCCAGGTCTTTGCGAAAGGAGCCTGCACTGGCGCTAAGGCAGTTGCCTATTCTGCTTTTAACGGCCCGGGGCGAGCCCAACGAGAGGATCGAGGGGCTTGAGACCGGCGCCGACGATTATCTGGCCAAGCCGTTTGAGCCCCGCGAATTGTCGCTGAGGATTGAAGCTATCCTGCGCCGCGCGCCCAAGCCGCCGGTGCAAATGCCGGAACTCAAGCTGGGAAAATGGATCTACACGTCCCAGCGCGACGAACTGAAGTGCGCCGATGAGACGATCCGCTTGACGGATATGGAAGCCGGGCTTATGCGCGTGTTGGCCGCCGAGGCCGGGGCCGTGGTTAGCCGCGAGACGCTGGCCGAGCGCAGCAAGGGCATTGTCAACGACCGCACCGTGGACGTTCAGGTCACGCGCCTTCGCCGCAAGATCGAGGACGATCCCAAAAATCCGCGCTATCTTGTCACGGTACGCGGGGAAGGCTACATGTTGCTCCCGGACACGGAAAAATGACCGACTTTCAGCCTCAATATACACGGCGTCCGCCGCCAACCTGGGTGAGGCGGATCAAGCGTTTTTTACCGCGAAGCCTTTTTGGGCGGACGCTGTTGATTATCGTCACGCCGACCGTTCTGGCGCTTTGCGTTGCCACGTTCGTCTTTTTCGACCGGCATTGGTACACCGTGACGCACCGGCTGACACATGCCGTCGCGGGCGATGCGGCGATGGTGATCGAAACGATGCGACAGATTCCGGATCCCGACAAGCGCGCCCAAATCGTTCAACTCGCCGACAAAAAACTCGATTTATATGTATCGTTTACGCCCGGCGGACGTCTTGAAAGCCGTGGCGCCATTTACCCCAGTCCTTTGCGCGCCATGCTGAAAAGGGCGCTGGAAGACCGGATTTCCTATCCGTTTTCGATCGATATGCGGCATGCGCCGGAAACGATCGCGATTCAGGTGGAGACGCCCGAAGGCGTCTATACGCTTTTGTCGCCGGAGCGGCGCATCTATACGCCGACGACTGAAGTGTTTATCGGCTGGATGATCGGAAGCTCCATCGTTCTTTCGGTGATCGCGCTTTTGTTCATGCGCAACCAGATCCGGCCCATCCGGCGGCTGGCGCAGGCGGCGGAGTCGATCGGCAGGGGGCAGGACGTTCCATGGTTCAAGATCGAAGGCGCATCGGAAGTCCGGCAGGCTTCGGCCACGCTTATGGTGATGCGCGACCGCCTGCGGCGGCAGATCACGCAGCGCATGGCCATGCTGTCCGGCGTGTCGCACGACCTGCGGACGCCTTTGACCCGCATGAAGCTCCAGCTCGCCATGATGCCGGAAACGCCCGAGACGTATGGATTCAAGGCCGATATTGCCGATATGGAAAGCATGCTTGACGCCTATCTGGCGTTTGCCCGCGGGGAAGAAACCGAACCGGCCGCGAGCGTGGACCTGAACGCGCTCTTGAGGGAAATCGTTGCGGCTGCGCGGCGGGGCCATCCGGATATCGTGTATAGGGAATATGGGGAAATTCCCATGACGTTGCGGAAGGACTCCATCAGGCGCTGCATCGGCAACCTTATCGGCAACGCGGTGCGTTACGGCCAGAAGGCCGAGGTCAGCGTTGCGATGCGGGAGCGCGCGGTTGACATTATGATTGACGACGACGGGGAGGGGATACCGGCGGACAAGCGGGAAGACGTTTTCCGCCCCTTCCTGCGGCTCGACGAGTCCCGCAACCCGGTCACAGGCGGGGTTGGCCTCGGCTTGACGATTGCCCGCGACATTGCGCGCTTCCATGGCGGGGACGTGGTTCTGGAAGACAGTCCCCTGGGCGGTCTGCGCGCGCGGGTTTGGCTGCCGGTATGAAGGAAAAATTCGGGCATTAAAAAAGGCGCGACATAATTCGCGCCTTTTTTGGGGACGGGAGGATGCTCTATCCAGATCGGCCGTTTTTGACCATCACCTGGAGTTCATCCAAACCTTCATACACGCGGTTGCTGACCGTATCCATCGCCTGATACTGGGTCCGCGTGACCATATCCGTGAGTTCCTTGAGGCTCGATACGCACCTTTCCATTGCGTTCTTCGTTGCCTCCGCCTGCTTGGCAAACTTTTCTTCCGGCGTCTGGGCCGACAGGATCGACTGGATCATGCCGTTCGCCGCCTCAAAGCTCTGACGGGCAAGCTCAGCCTGGCGGCGGGCGAAAGCCTGAATGCTTTCTAGCGCCAGCTGATTGGCCGAGGTCATTGCCTCAACGTTCTTTTTATGAGCCGCCATCAAGGCATCAACATCCAGTCCGGGAATCTTAAAATCCCCAAAGAGCTTCGAGGCATCCATCATTTTGGACATATCCATCATCTTGGACATATCCATAAACTTCGAGAAATCGGTCTCGAAGAAAGGGTTGGCGGCTGGTTTTGACATCTGGGTCCTCTTTACGGGTTAACTGTTGTAGAGAAAGGACGCGCCCACAAACGCCGGGCAGCGATAAGTATGGTTAACTCGAGCCAATATGCCGATTCTTAACGGGCTTGTCACGTTATTTCTTTACCATACCATGGAAACCATAAAGCAAAAGGACGGGATTAGTCCATAATGATGGTGTGGTTTCTTATGGATTCAGCGAGCTTGAGGGCGCGGTCGAGTGTCGCCATTGTCGGCGCCATGTCTTTTGTCCGGTCCTGTTGCCATCTGAATAAAACAAGGAGATAGAGAATATATAAGCCCATTTGATGGACGATTCTATGTGCGCCCCCAGTTTCAAGATGTGCGAGTTGGAACATCTTTTGCATGCTTTCCCGTTGGGCTTTTAAAACAGCATGAGCGCGTTGAGGCGAACTGCGGCAGGCTTTTGCAATCGACAATATTCCAGACCGGTGTGACTGCAATGCATCAAAACGCGCCATCAGGATTTCGAAGAGTCGATCATGCGCCGAATCTCGGGGATCAACTTTGCCGACGGCTTTCGCTGTTTCATCGTCAATCAGGCGGACAATTGCCGGAATGATGGAATGCGTATCGGAAAAATGTTTGCGAACTTGAGGAAGAGTTAGCTTCGCCGTCTTGGCGATTTGCGCCAGGGTCAAGTCATCCCATGCGTGCCGCGCGGCGAGTTTCAATGCCGCTCGCGCAATCTTGTTATCGGGCGAAAGGGCAGAGCTTTTAGTCATACCACTATTTTAGGGGAAAAAAGGCTACGAAGCCAGTTCCTTTGCCCTTGCTGCCGCCGCCTCCATGGCGCGTAGCATAAGACCGGGCAAGCCGTCTTCGGCCAGTAAAATTTTGAGCGCGGCTTCGGTTGTGCCGCCCGGGCTGGCGACGGCCTGACGCAAGGCGGCAGGGCTTTCGAGAGATTGCGCCAAAAGAGCTCCGCTGCCCGCTATCGTTTGGCGGGCGAGCCTCATGGCCGTTTCAGACGGCAGGCCAAGTTTTGCGCCAGCCGCAGCCATGGTTTCCGTGAGCGCGAACAAGTAGGCCGGTCCGCATCCGGATAACGCCGTCACGGCATCGATCATTTTTTCGTTTTCCAGCCAGACGACGTCGCCTGCGCCCTGAAGGAGGCTGTCGCACAATTTGTGCTGACTGGGCGCGACATTTTCGTTGGCGACAGCGGCGGTGATGCCCATGCCGATGCTGGCGGGAAGGTTGGGCATGGCGCGAACGATGGCGTGCTTTCCGTTGCCAAGGAGGGCGGCAAGACTATTTAGCGTTCGTCCGGCGGCAATAGAGAGAAAGACGCTTTCTCCATAACGCGCATAGATAGGAAGCACGGTATCCATGTGTTGCGGTTTGACGGCTATGACAGTGGCCGTGGGACTGTAGGAGTTGGGCAAATCGTCCGGAGACTTGAACCAGAGGACACCCGTTTCCTTTGGCACGTTGGAAAGAGAGTGAACGGGATCGACAATAGCGATGGCGTAAGCGCCGGCATGGCGCGCCCAGCCTTTCAGCAGCGCGCCGCCCATTTTACCGCAGCCGACAAGAAGAAGATTCACAGCGCCTTCCGCAAAGGACAACGAGATGGATTGTGATTGTTCAGCCTATCAGGCTTGTCCGGCCGTGTCGATCATCGCGGCGGCCATGGCTTCGCCGGGATTCTTGCCGCCCCAGATGACGAACTGGAAGGCGGGATAAA
>JAXGVG010000149.1:0-4219 GCA_040773965.1 Alphaproteobacteria bacterium
CATCTCCACAGGCGCAACAACCGCTACAACCAGAAATGGCTAAAGCGGCATGAGAAAAAGGGGTAAATCCATGGACATTAATTTACCCCGCTTGCTGGTCTAAACGACGGGGTGCAGCTCACAGACCGTTTTAGCGCTCAGGGATTACGCGGAGGTGCTCTAAGGGACGATTTTCTTGAGCCCTTGCCCAAGTTGTTCGGATGATTTCGTCTTTTTTCAAGCCAAAGAACATATTTTTTGCGTCCGGGCAACCTTCATATCATAACCGAGCTTCACGAATGGACACCTTAAAAAACATAAAAAAAGACAAAGCTCTTTCGTTTTTCCAAGAAATTGCAATCCCAACAGTTGCCGAATTTTTGAATAAACCTGACGACAAAAGATTAGGATGTCTTGCTTGTTTGTGCCTTTCTCACATGGCAGATCATGTTTTTCATGCATGGAAAGAAATTAAACGGAATCCTTCCTGTCGCACAATAACAGACTATCGGTCTTATTTGATGGACGAAAATTTTGCACTTAAACAAATTTTTGACGTCGCAAATGCAACAAAACATGTTCTGCGAAAACAAGGGGTAAAAAGTAACGCGCCGAGAGTTGGTTTTGAAGATATTCAAACGCAGGCAATCACAATTAGAAATCTTCGATGCAATTGGCCGATAAACGGCAATCATGTTATGGTTGAAGTCAGAGATGATGAGCTGTGGCTACTTTCTGACTTAGTCAAATTAGTTAAAGTATTTTGGATTGAAAAACTCACCGAAAGAGGCCTTTCCATAAAAGGGTATAAAAATTAATATCCACATAACATGCTTTCGAAAACAGAGGCTTTTTTATTTTTTTGTTTGCCTCGCAGCTGCATGAAAAACTGCGCGTTTTTCCGTCCGCGCAGAACTTCGTAAACCAAGCAAGGACGGACCTTAAGCTCCCTCCCGGTTTTTCACTTCCTCGATCGGCTTGTTCGTGGCGACGTCGGGGCCCCAGATGGCTTTCAGCTGTTCAAGGCCTTCGTGAAGCGTACGGATCCGCGCCTCCAGACGGGCCACCGTGAGCATGGACATGGCCGGAGGGATTGTATAAAGCATCAATTGGCCAATCCCCGCCGCGCCGAACATGACAAGCCACGTTACCGGCTGGCGCACGATGGCGATGGCCGCTTCCATGGTTTGGTCGCGGCTCCACAAGTCGATCAGAAACGGAACGACGCCCGCCACGTTCAGGAAGCCCACGGTCGCCACCGCCGATTTTTCCTCGTCCGTGTCGAAGAACAGGGCGACGAGGGTCGGCAAAAGACCGAGACAGACGACAAGCGTGGGCGCGATGACCGGCACCAGCGCCCCCACCACGATCATCAGCAGGATGAATTTCTTCCCGCTTTTTTTCTTTGGCTTTTTTTCTTCCTTGCCCGAGGTTTTTTCATCCTTTTTCGCCATGGATTACCCCATACTGCGCCAGATCGCGCGCATCAGCGTAAACGCGATGAGAAGAATCGCCAGCAGACTCGCCAG
The DNA here is from genome assembly GCA_040773965.1 of Alphaproteobacteria bacterium. Taxonomy (GTDB): domain Bacteria; phylum Pseudomonadota; class Alphaproteobacteria; order UBA9219; family UBA9219; genus JAXGVG01. Next base: position 1,509 of record JAXGVG010000149.1, read on the forward strand.
GCTGGCGGCGACGGGACGGCCTATTTCTTTCGCAAGAATCTCCCGTTGACCCAATTTTTTTTCGATTTCTTTCATCTCGTTCTGAATGTCCGCGTACATCCGGCGCGCCATTATAAATTCCTGTTCGTCGCGCTCGATGCGTTTGGGATCGTCCACCTGCCTTGCCAAAGCCGAAAGATTCCCCTGTTCGACGGCTTCCCTGGCCTGACGCCGCACTTTTTCCCGTAACGGCTTGCTTAAAAAACGCTTGATGCCCGGCTCGACAAGCGGCAACAGCCACCCGGCAAGCGCGGGGAGCTGGTCCGGGCCGTAGCGGTATTGCATTTCGCCGAAAAGCGTCAGCAAAGCCAGGCCGCGGCGCACGGAGCTTTCGCCGGGCGCCATGGCCGCGAAAAGAATCTCGCTGCGCTTGTCGCGCACGATCAGAAACGCCGCGATGTGGCGGTCCATGGGTTCCGGAGGCCGGTTTGGCTGGGAAGCGACCCGTTCCAGGGCCGGAAGCATTTTTTTGGCGCCGGTCACATGCTGGCCGCGCAGCATCGGGCTTAGGCAAGGCAACGCCGGATTCAGCTCATACGTGGCGCGTTCGATGCCGTTGCCGTAGGCCGTTTTTTCGATGACGCTTCGGATGCGTTCCAGCTGTTGGGCCAGGGGCACGAGATCGGTTTTGACCTCCTTCTGCATGTTGACCCAGAAGGTGACAAACTGGTTGGTGATGATTTCGCTGAGAACCTGGGCGTTTTTGCCCGTCAGGACCGCCTCGGCCATCATGGCCGCGATGCCCGACGGCATGACCGACAGGCCGCGGTAACGAATAGGCGCCGGCGGATCGAGAGCCATGCAGACGCGCGTCACAAGCCGGTCTTCGTAATGCGCCGTCTTGCTGCTTTCTTTTAAAAGGGAAATCGCTTCGTCGACGTCGCCCGCGCGTTCTTCATCGCCGAAAGAACGCTGCAGCCACTTTCCAATCGAGCCGTCCTCGATCAGTTTGACGGCTTCGGAAACGTTGGCGGCCAGCCCCGAGGCCAGGGGCCTTAGCTGCCAGTATTCCTTGCCGCCGACGGAAATATGGCGGCTGGCGCGGCGGCCGGCGTCCGTGCTTTTGGGGGTCAGGCGGCGGCCCGTCTGCCACTGCTCGAGATCGCTTGCCGTCCATCGCTGCCGCGCGTCGTCCGTCAGCAGGCCGCGCAGCAACTCGATGTGTGAGGAAGCCAGGCGCCTGTTGCCGACAAAAGCGTTGAAGCTTCCGCGTTCCATTTTCGCCTGAACGATAGCGCGGTCGTCCATGCCTTGCATGGGGTTGTGGCCTAAAACGACCAAAGCCAGCGCAACGCCCAAAGCGTAACAATCGTCCACATGCGCGCCCGCGCCGCGCCCCAGAGGCTGGCTTAAGGCCCGCTCGATCGTTTCGTAAAGGACCGGCTGATCGAGACCCGCCGGGGCCGACAGGCATTCCCCCAGTTGCGGCGGAGTCACGCCGCCTTCCCGCCAGAAAATATTGGTCAGGCGGATGGCTCCATGCGCGATGCCCGTTCGCTGGAACTCCGCCAGCGCGCCGATCAGGGGAGCTATAAAATAGTGGTTGACGAAATCCTCGCTCATCGGCGCGCGGGTTTCGTCGTTCGACGCCCAGTATCTCGGCGCGAGCGGTTTTTCGTAGGCCAGGGCATAGTAATAGGCATTTTGGGACGGCCAATAGAGGGTCCCCCCCTCGCGCAGACGCAGCACGCTTTTATCGTCGACGGTGCGCATGGCGTTGACCAGATCGAAACGCGCCGGAAGACCCGACGTGCAAACGATTGCCAAAAGGTCGGCGCGGGCGTCGCCTCGCAGCCGGGCCGCGTAGGCTTTCCCGCCCGAAGTGTTGTGCTCCGGCAAAGGCAATTCGGGGTATATGTCCACCCGCCCCTCAAGCGTGAGCGCGGTCCCCAAATTATCTTGCGCCTGGGCCGGTTGAGCCATGGTTAGGGGGTCCTGAGTGTCGAATCGGATTGAAAAGGTAAGCAAAATCGGCTTTTGGGGATAGAGATTGCCCTAAAAAAGCCTAAAGAAGAGTGAATTTTCATTGATTTACAGCGTCGGCTCGTCTACTTGTGCCCGTCGCGCCTCATGGCGCCCGTCAAGGCCGTCCCCTTCGTCTAGAGGCCCAGGACACCACCCTTTCACGGTGAAAACACGGGTTCGAATCCCGTAGGGGACGCCAAATATTTCAGGTACATTCCGGAGACATAGGTAACAGAATGTACCTAAGACATAGGTAAAGCGCGTAGCTTCTTTTCCTTTCGGCTTTAGCCAGCACGACTTTGGTAGTGGCAGGGACATGTGGCCCCACCAAAGTCTCAACTTGCGCGAAGCTTTTCACACGGCCCTATTTTGTCACCTTTTTTCGCGAAGCCACTCAAAAAATACCCAAAACGGGTAAGTTCTTGCCACATACTGGTAGTTTAATACTTTATAAACCATTGATATAACTCAGGAAACCATTTGCCGCCTGATATAATTGCTGCATCAGGCTGAAATATTATGCAGCCATTTTTGGTTAATTTTCTGAAACCATTTTGAAAAGTCATAGGGAGGCGATATGTTTTTAGAGCCTATTCCCATTAGGTTGTCCCATATCCTGAGTTTGCAAGATAGTTGGAACATTCGGCGGGAGAGAAAGAGTCGAGAAGGCTGCCGATGGCATCCCAAAGAACATCAACAGTTCTTGC
>JAXGVG010000150.1:0-4204 GCA_040773965.1 Alphaproteobacteria bacterium
GTCCCCAGCCAGCGCCGCCAGCACAACTTTCAGTTTCGTTTCTTTCGTGTGTTTATTCCGCATCCCAGTCATATCCGTTCCCTTTCCGTACTCGTTTAGGGACCTTATATCACTGGTCTAAATTTTGGGGGGCAGCTCACACAAGCGAGTGCCATGGACAGATCAATGTGTCCGTTTCGCAAAATAGCATCTATATCGAGGTAATCTTTTGCCTCGGCTCTCTGTTGAACAACGGCAGCTTTTGTTCCAGCAAGATCGAAAAGGGTTGCGATTTGGAGTCCATTGTCCAACGCTCTATGTGGAGGGTACACCCGCCGTATTCCTGGCACACCGAAGAACGACACTTTGACCGGTCCATTCCGGTCAACAGTGACGGAGAGCGCATTAGGTTCCTGTTGAATAATCCGTGCGCCTGATAAGAAGGATATTTTTTCACAGAGACGTACGGGATCAAATTGACGGTTGCTAAAGAAATCGAAATCAACAGATTCCCGATGTCCAAGATGAAGTGCGAGCGCCGTGCCCCCGTAGAGAACAAAGTCCTCAGGCACAGTGTCGAGCTCACCCCATAGAAGACGTTGAGGTATGGGAAGACAGTTGAGTTTAGCCTGAAAATCGGGGGCCATAATCCCTCTCTTTCGTCTTTTTCATCTGTGGCAAAACGTTTTCAGGATAGCATAAAAACGTAATAAATGTATGGAAAAGATGCAGAATACAGATAAAGAACCCCTCATTTGAATGCAATTTGATGGACAAAAAACGATCAAGGCACTCAATCGCAGAACTATCATTAACCAAAATGAGCTCCAAATAGCGCTAAAGCGCGTACCAGTACGATAAACGTTTTGCGTCCTCTTGCCGTGAGCGGCGCTTTTGCCAGCAAGCAAGGCTTTGTCGGACAAAGGCATCGCCAGAACGTCGCATTCAAAAGCTTCGCGCAAACCTCAAAAGCTCCACGCAAGTTGAGACTATGGTAGGACCAAAGTCTGACGGCGGGCTAAAGCCCGAGGGGTAGCACAAAGGTCTGACAGGGGTTGGGGTAAGGACTGGCTGTCCTAGCAGCGAAGATAAAAACGCGCTTCCGAAAAAAAATTTTTCTCAAATTTTACACTGAGCCCATAGGATACCTTCTGATACCAAAGATGATCATGGCTTGAAAAAGGGCTTTAATCTTGCAGGCTTCAAAGAGCTCCGGCGCGGCGGCGATAAGTTCTGCGTCTTGGGGATTTTGCGGCCGGCAAACCGCGTAACCCTTGGCGGATATAACCCAGACGTCGCTTGTTTTGGGCTGATAGACTTTCCAGGGGGCGGAAGTGAAAGCCATGGCGCGCGCGCGGACGGTTGGGGGGGAAGCGAAAGAGGAACGCTTTTGAAATTGGCAGCGAAATCCTCGGCCGTCAACGGATCGCTTGCGGGATGGGCCGTTTATCCGGCAGCCGAAGACCGGCCCTCCTCTTCACAATCCTCGAACTCGATCTCTGACGGTTGCCGTGGCGGCGGTTCGACCAGGCGCAACCGCGTCCGGTGCTCCCATGCGGCAATGGCTTCCCTGGCTGTTCTGGCTATCGGACCGGAAGCCCGGCACTTGTAGCAGAATAATATAATTCTTATTCACGTAACAACCTGGTGGTTTTTTTCTTGACAAATAAATTCCTGAATGGGAAAAAAATTTACTACTGTATGTTCCAGTTTTTGGAGGCAGCAGTTAAAAACCATATGAAATCTCCAGGCCAGACAGAGACGCATTAGCTATTGTCCCTTCACGCAAAGGTTAATTCTGTTTTTAGGCGGAATGCTCGATACCTTGAAAACACCAGAGGTGACAACATGCCACATAGAAAATCTACTCCATCGGAAACTAGCAGCACGAAATCACAGAGCCGCTCCGAAGAGCGAAAGGAAATCCGTGACATAATAAATGTTGTAGAGAACCGGGAAAATTTACGCGGCCGCTATCCTTATCCCGTTATACCGGAACCAACAGGCTGGCGTGCGTTTTTCTCGCTAATCTTGGGATAAAGGACTTCGAGAGAGACAAACCAAATAACCGCTGTAGACAAGCAGAAACCTTTTCTCACCTTAATAAGGCCGTTTGAACTCCCGCCCAAACAGGTTTTTGGGAAAGCCTCGACCGTATTCTCCCCTCCGGCTTCGCACATCCCCAAAACCGGCTGCTGCGTGACGACGAATGACCGTTCCTTTCGTAAAAATATGCTCGAACTAAGGCTCGCGCTTCCTCATCTTCTCCTTCTCCCACCCCAGCAAATCCGCGACCTGGGGACCGGTGAGCGTTACGATGCCTTCGGCGCCGTCCAGACGGCGCGTAACGTCGGCAAAGCAGACGATCATCGCTTTTTGGGCGGGGGAGCTTTTTTTGCTCACCAAAATGCCTTTATCCGGGACAATGACAAAGGGCGGCGGCGGGGTGAAACGCGCCAGAAAGCTTTCCGGCGTTTCTCCGGCATTCATGAGAGGCGCGTTAGCGCCAAGAAAAACGACATGATCCGGGTAAAGCGCCCAGCGATCCTTTGCCAGCGCCAGACATACGGGATCGAGCGCAAGCGCATGCAGACTTATGTCTTTCGGCAGGCGGTAGCCAAGCTCGGCCCATTCTTTCTCCAGCGCGGCGAGTTGCGTCTTGTCCGCCGCCTTGACCTTGCGCCGGTCCAGATGAAGCCGCGTGAGAACGTCGCGCAAAAGCCGATCCACCTTGCCGATGTCCGGGCCGTTCACGATCAGCCCATGATTGCCGAGGATGAAAAAATCCGGCGCGCACTTGCCGACGATGCCTCTTGAGACCGCCATGGCCAGTTCCGCGCCCGGCTTCGCGTAAGCCGCCCACATCCACCTCAAGCCCGCGAGTTTCGGGGCCAGCGCATGGCGCGCATTCTGCCGGACGGCATGGGCCAGCGCGTCCACGGCATGGACGTGCACAACGACCGGCTGCGGCAAGAGCGCGTGCTGCGCCGTTTCAATCGACGGGCGCAGAGACGTTTTGGTTGTCATGGCGCTTGAAAAATCGTCAACGCCGTCTTTCGCGAGGCGGCGGGCTTTCGCGAGATCGAGCGGCAGAAATATGTCCTTTTCCTTTGCCTCGGCAAGCCACGCGCCGGACGCCTTGACCCACAGCGTGTTGCCGTCCTTCCACGAAATGTTGCCGCCCGCGCCCTGAACCAGAAGCGGCCCGGCACCCACCTGCGCGGCGTAGTCGATGATTTCCCTGTTCATTCAGCGTCTTTCTTGATGCCGGGATTGAGTTTGCCTAAAAGATCGCGCAGCTCCCTGAAATGCTCGAACGCGGCGTCCGGAGCCAGGTCGCCCTCGCCCTTTATTACGCCCGCATGGAGCTTTTGAATCGTCATCGCGCCAACGGCCACGCGCGCGCCGGCAACGTCGCGTTCCGCGCTGTCGCCAATCATCCAGACAACATCGCCCTTGGGGCGCACCTTCTTGACGGCCAATTCGAACGGCATCATGAACGGCTTGTCGGCTCCTGCCTCCTCGCTTGTGACGATATAGTCGATGGCGCGGTCAAGCCCGAAGTAGACGATCTTGCGGAATTGAATTTGCGCGGTCAAATCGGTTACGATGGCCGCCGGAATCCCCAGCAAACGCAAATCGTCCAGAAAATCCCGCGCGCCGTCGAATAAAACCGCGTGGCTGAGGAAGGTGCGCCAATAGGCTTGCTCGAAGTCCAGCGCGAGAAGCACCTGGGAGCCTAGGCCCATGATTTCGAGCATGTTCTGGAAATACAAAAGGCGGCTGTGGCCCGCCGCCGTGCCGTTCAAACGCTCGCCGATCCCGTTGCGCGCCTGCTCAAAAGCCTGAACGAAGTTTTCGGGCGCGATCGAGAAAGCCTTCACCGCTTTTTCCTGCACGGCCTCCATGGCCGCCTTGTGCGCCGGATCGTAGGAATAAAGCGTATTGTCCAGATCGAGCAAAACCGCGTCCGGCAAGCGTTGAAACTTTTTCCACTGGCGCGATAGCGTCATAACGTTCTCCTCCGCATGGCCTGATTGATGTGGGACAGGACGACAAGCTGCATCAGGCCTTCCATGCCGTCTTTCCATTGCGGCCGCGTATCCAGCATTTCCACCATGTCGGGAAAAAGCTCGCGCGCCGCAAGACCGATGTCTTCCGCAGACACATCGCCCTCGATCGTCAAAGACACCGCCGAATTGTCCCCGCTTATGTCCATTTCCAC
>JAXGVG010000151.1:0-4177 GCA_040773965.1 Alphaproteobacteria bacterium
CGACGACATAGCGGAAACGCCCGTCGGCGGCCGTGTAAAGTTTTTGTTTCAGGTAATTGCGGCCGACTTCCATCTCCGAGCCCGCAAGGTGGTCGTTGACCAGCGCGATTTTCAGCACGGCGTCGCGCGCATAGGGCGTGTTGGGAAAGCGGCTGACGATATCCTGCAGAGACTTGAGCGCGTTCAGGGCAAAGCTCTGATCGCGCCGGACGTCGGCAATGCGTTCATAGTCGCACAGGGCCTTCAGGTAATAGGCGTACGCCACCTGGGGATTGCCGGGATGCAACTGGATGAACTGGTCCAGCCCCGCGAGGGCGGAGTCGTAATCCATGGCCTGATACTGCGCATAGGCCGCCATGATCTGGGCGCGTGTCGCCCACTGGGAGTAGGGGTGCTGGCGCTCGACTTCCTCGAACTGCTGCGCGGCCTCCTTATAGGACTTTTTCTCAAGAAGATTGGTGGCCTTATTGTAAAGCTCCTCGACGGGCTTGTCGGGAAGGGGCTCGTCCTTGTCGCTGGCGCAAGCGCCAAGCGCCAGGACCAGCAGACCGAGGGCAAAAAGGCGGAAAAGGGAAAGGCGATGGACGTTCATGGCTCCGGAATCGGCTTGTTGGCGAGACGCGCGTTTATAGCACAGGCCGTTACGATAACGCCAACACGCGGTTGGGTCCTTACCCTAAATGAGATTTGCCAATGTTTTGACGACTTTCTGGACCTCTTCCTCCTTCATAAAGGCGTGGAAGGGCAGGCCGAAGGCCGTTTTATTCAACGCTTCGCAATGCGGCGCGATCCGCTCTCTGGAGGCCTTGGCGTTCTTCTCCGAAAAACGGGCGCTCTGCCCGTCGCATCCGGCCACGAGAGCGTTGCGAAAATACGGATGGCGGTAAAGCGGAGGGAAGTAAGTCTGGTGGGCGAATACGCCTTTTGCCTTGAGCCGGTCGACAAGCCCGGCCTTATAAGGCTTGGGCGTTCGCAGCATGAGGCAACTGACGACGGCCTGATCGAGGCACGGATGAAGGGCCAGCTTGTCTTTCAAGCCGCGCAAGGAGGCCTTGTACATGTCGTAAACGCGCTGCCGCCGTTTCTTGATGCCGGGCCAGCGTTGCAGCTGGGCGAGCGCGACGGCGGCGTGGTATTCGCTCATCTTGGCGTTTTCGCCCGTAACGTAAGCGATACGGTCGCGCGTGCCGAAGTTGGCATGGCAGCGCGCCGCGTCGATCAACCGGCCGTCCGATCCGACAAGCAGGCCGCCTTCGCCGATCCCGAAAGGCTTGAGCGCGTGGAGACTGTGCACAACAAGGCCGCGCTGCAGGTAACGCTGGCTTTCGATGGCCGCCGCCGCGTCGATAACGACCGGAATGCCGGTGTCGCGGGTAAACGCGTCCCATTCATCGGCGGGCAAGGGAATGCCGTAGACGGCCACGGGCATGACCGCGTGAAGGCGCATCCTGGCCGCGATGGCGCGCGCGATGGCGGGCGTCAAAAGCCAGCTATGGGGATCGACGTCCGTCAGAATCGGCTCGGCGCCGATATGTTCGGCGGCGAGAGGGCAGGCGGGAAAGGTAACGGCGGGCATCAGTACGCGCGATCCCTTGCCAAGGCCCAGCACCTTCAGGCCAATGACCAGCGCGTGATAGCCGCTGACAAGCGTTAGGGCGTGGCGGGGCGGCTCCTTGTGCTTCGCCGCCATGGCCTGGGCGAATTTCTGTTCGAACTCAAGAACGAGCGGTCCGAAATTGGAATACCACTGCTGATCGTCGATGCGCTGAAGGAACGGCCTCAGCTCGTCCGCCGAGGGCAGATCGGGAATGATGAAACGGGCCGAGCGCGAAGGAAAAGGCATGATTCCTATCCATAGGCAATTTTTGGGCATAAGGCAATTAAGGGATAAGCGTCCGGCATTCAGGACAGTCGGGGATCGAAATGTTATTGAACCTAACTCCGCGAATGCTAAGAATGCCGGTTACTGAAAAGATGCCTCCGGATCGCCATGTTTCATTCGCCCAAACGAAAAAACATTACTCTCGCGCTGCAAGGCGGCGGGAGTCACGGCGCGTTCACATGGGGCGTGCTGGACCGCTTGCTTGAAGAAGACGGTTTGATGATCGAGGGGGTCAGCGGCACCAGCGCGGGCGCGATGAACGGCGCGCTTTTGGTTCACGGTTTTGCGAAAGGCGGCGCGGGGGCGGCGCGGCGAACGCTCGACTCTTTTTGGGAGCGGCTGGGGAGCATGTCCCCCGGCATGCCCCAGCGCACGTTCATGGGGCGCGTGCTGGGCGGCTTGAAAATCAGTGCATCGCCCGGCACCATGACAGGCGAGATTCTTCAGCGCATGTTCTCGTTGCAGCGCCCGCACGCGCACTACGTCAACCCGCTCAGGGGGCTTCTTGAAGAAACCGTCGATATCGGGGCCATCCGCGCTTATGAGCCCATGAAGCTGTTTGTCGCGGCGACGGACGTAGAAAGCGGGCGCGCGCGGGTTTTTTCGCGTCCGGACCTTACCATCGACGCCTTGATGGCGTCGGCCTGCCTGCCGTATGTTTTTCCCGCCGTTGAGATCGGCGGCAAGCCGTACTGGGACGGCGCTTTCACGGGCAACCCCTCACTGTTTCCGCTCATCGAGAATTGCGAAAGCCCGGACATCGTCATCGTGCTGGTAACGCCGCTGTCGCGCCCGGGCACGCCCCGGACGCCGCCGGACATATTCTCGCGCATGAACGATATTACCTTCAATGCGCCGTTCATCAACGAACTGAGAGCGATCGCTTTGGCCAAAAGCCTTGTGGCAGACAATTTGCTGAAGAACGGCCGGAAGAAACGTTTTGCGGAACTGAACGTACATGTCATTGAAGCCGAAAGCGAAATGCGCACCTACGGTTCCGTAAGCAAGTTCAAGTCCAACGGCGCGTTTTTGCAGGAGCTGAAAAATCTTGGCCGCCGGACAGCTGAGGCATGGCTTCGCAAGAATTATGACGCCATCGGACAACGCTCGACGGTTTCACTTTCTGACTTCTGATCACTGTCCTCTGCCTTCTGAAATGCCAGATGGCCTGTAAGCCGGGTTCTGTCCTGTCACTCACTCGGGGCACGTCCGGTTCAAAACTCGAAACGTCTTTGCCGCGAGTGAGTGACAGGGATGACCATTCATCTGGGATGTCCGTTGCCGGACACCTCGCGCGACCAACCCGAACCGTCCCGTGGAGAAAAACGGTGCGCGCGTTTGCCCTTTCAGGCACAGCCACGCGTGCGGTTCCTATGCGGTCTTGCTCCGGGCGGGGTTTGCCGTGCCGTCCCTGTCGCCAGCGACGCGGTGCGCTCTTACCGCACCTTTTCACCTTTACCGCGCCGAAGCTGCCTAAGGCAGCGAAGGCGGGCAGTCTCTTTTCTGTGGCACTTTCCCTAACCTGTCACTCACTCGAAGCACGGCTGCTACCTTCCGGGAACAGGCCGTAATCCGGGTGAGTGACAGGCCGCCGGACGTTATCCGGCGCCCTTTTCTCCTGGAGCCCGGACTTTCCTCCCCCTCTTCTCGCGGAAAAGAAGGCGGTCATCCGGCCATCTGGCATACCAAAGTAGCATAAATATCAAAGGACTGTTTGATAAATCGCAAGCAAAACACGCAAAACGTGCTATTATAAATCAATGGGTTATAAGTTTTCTTTTTCACGGAATCACAATATTGTTGCCTAAAAGCTTCTTGAAAAGGGCTAAATAAAAATCTTGCTCACAAAGGGATAAAAAAGTGGTAAGAATGTAAGGTTTCAAAATTACCTCCCTTCAAAATCGTTCGAAAGGCAATCGCAATGAAACACATACGATTTTTAAGTTTGGCCGTGGCCGCAGTTGCGCTGATGGCGCCGCTATCCGCGCAAGCCATGGAAAACACGACCCGCGCCGGCTGGTATATCGGCGGCGGAGGCATGGGCGTCATGCAACGCGACGCTGAGAGCAAAATCGACGAAGTCACCGACATCATCAAGTATGACATTGGCTGGGGCCTGTCGGGCAGCGGCGGTTACGCATGGGGCAGCGGCATCCGGACGGAAGCCGAAGTTGCCTATCGCCGCAGCAAAGTCGATGAAGTGACGGGAACCGGATCGGGCCCGGACAACGGCGGCCATATCCGGAACATCAGCTTCATGGGCAACCTGCTGTACGACTTCAACACGGGGACGCG
>JAXGVG010000152.1:0-4176 GCA_040773965.1 Alphaproteobacteria bacterium
CCCCGGCCTTATGCATGATGAACCACTGCTGGCCGAGGCCCAGAATGTTGCTGAGCGTCCAATAAAAGATAAGCCCGACCGCCACGTTCGCCATCATGAACGTGAAAATAAGGGGCAGATACAGAAACACCTGCGCCTGCGTCTTGTCGACCGGCTGCGGCGACAACTTTTGCTGAACGAACATGCTAACGCCCATCAAGACAGGCCACACGCCGATGTGGGGTATGAACGGCCAGTCCAGAAGGCCGAACAGCGTCAGAACGGACGTCGGATCGGGCGCGGACATGTCCCTGATCCAGCCGAACAGCGGCGCGTGACGAAGCTCGATGCCGACGTAAAGGATTTTGTAAAGCGCGAAGAAAATAGGAATCTGGACAAGCATGGGGAAACAGCCCGACATCGGGTTGACCCTTTCGCGCTTGTAAAGCTCCATCATTTCCAGACTCTGCCGCTGCTTGTCGTCCTTGAAGCGCTCCTGCAGCGCCTTCATTTCCGGCTGAAGAGCCTTGAGCTTCGCCATGGAACGATAGGACTTCATCGACAGCGGCAACGTGATCAGCTTCAGCATGATCGTGAACGCGACGATGGCCCATCCCATATTCCCGAAAAAACCTCCGAGATAATCGAGCAAATACAGAAACGGCTTGGTGAGATAGTAGTACCAGCCGAAATCGATCGCGCGGTCGAAAAGCGGAATCCCAAGGCGTTCACGGTATTCATCCAGCAGGCTGACGCGCTTCGCCCCGGCGAAGAAACGCACCGTGCGTTCCGTCACGGCGCCCGGCGCAAGGCTTACCGGCGTGCCGCGGAAATCCGCCTGAAAGACGCCCTGCCCGGGCGCGGCATTCGCCGCGGGCTCAAAGGCGACCGTCGCCGTTATGTTTTCGTCCGGCGAGGGCACAAGCGCCACAAGCCAGTATTTGTCGGTAAAGCCGAGCCACCCGCCGGCGCTTTCCTCGGCTTTTTTCTCGCCCTTCACAAGATCCTTGTATTTGAATTCCTTCAGCGTTCCGCCAAGCACGCCGATAGGACCCTCGTGCAAAACATAAACGTCCTCCGTCCCGGGCTTGCCGTGGCGGGAGATCAAACCGAAGGGATAAAGCGTGACGGTTCCGCCTCCGCCGTTTTTCACGCGATCGGTGACCGTGAACATATAATCCCTGTCGACGGCGACCGTGCGCTCGAAAGTCAAACCCTGCCCGTTGTCCCACGTCAGGACGGCGGGCTTGTCCGGCGTAAGTTTTTTGCTCTCCGTCCGCCAGACGGTGCCGGCGTCCGGCACAGGCGCGCCGCCGTCGAGCCAGCCGAACTCCGCGTAATAGGCCTGATGCGGCGTGGACGATCCGGCGGGCGAAAGCAAATCGATGCGCGGCGAGCCCGCCTCGGCTTTCTCGCGGTAGTTGACGAGGTCCAGATCGTCGAAACGCGCACCCTTGAGGCGGATCGACCCGCGCAGCTCCGGCGTCTCGATGGAAAGGCGTTCGCCTTCGGCAAGGATTTGCGCGCGTGCGCGCGGCGGCTCGGCAGGAACGGGCGGCGCAACGGGTCCGGCCGCTTCGGTCTTTTTAAGGAGCGTTTGCTGGCGCACCCATTCCTGATGCGGCTTTTCATAAAGGAAATGAAAGGCCACAAGAATGCCCAGTGAAAGAAGAACGGCAATGACGAAGTTACTGTTATCCATGGCGCTCGGGAGTTGGCAATCGCATCCGGTATTCGGGGGAGTAAAGCGAGTGAACAGCTACCAGAAAAGACAAGGAAACAAAAGAAGTAAGAAACATCTTTTTAATCCCTGAATGCCGATTCCTGATCCCTGAATGCTTCTTTTGGCACGGGATCGTAGCCGTGTCCTCCCCAGGGGTGGCAACGGCACACGCGGCGAAAGGTTAACCCAAGCCCCTTGACGGGCCCGTGCGTCCGAAGCGCTTCCTGCGCGTAGGCCGAACAGGTCGGCAAGAAACGGCATTGCCCACCCAGAAAACGCGAAAGGGTATAACGGTAAACCGTGATCGGAAAACAAAGAAAAACCGTCAGAAGCCTGGAAAAAACGTTCCGCTTCACGATCCCCGGTTTCTTCCCTCCGTCTTCGGTCATTTGTAAGCCTTCAGTCTTTTCAGGGCCAAAATCAAATCGTTCCGCAAATCGTCATAAGGCCGCGTAACCGTGGCCGGACGCGCGATGAGGACATAATCGTAATCAAGCGGCGCGTGCGCGGCCAGAACCTCGCGCGCCAAAGCCCGAAGCCGCCGCCGCGCCCGGTTACGCGCGACCGCGCCGCCAACCTTGCGGCTCGCCGTCAGGCCGAAACGCAAAACAAATTTCCTCTCCCCTTGCGGGAGAGGAAGCAAAATCCCGGACTTACATCGTAAGTCCCCGGATCTTGCCGGTGAGGGGGCTTCCTTTTTTTTTGAAGGACACCCCTCCTCCCTTTTCCTGATTTGCAAAAGGAGTCCCGGCGTAACCCACTTTTTGCCGCTGGCGGCGACGGCCAGAAACTCGGCGCGTTTTTTAAGCGTCACAATGTCAGGCTTGCGGGACATTTCCCGATGTCTCCGGCGGCGCGCCGGTCAGGCCGTCAGCTTTTTGCGGCCTTGCGCGCGGCGGCGAGCGACGATCTTGCGACCGCCTTTCGTGGCCATGCGGGCGCGATAGCCGTGGCGGCGCTTGCGCACCAGCTTGCTGGGTTGATACGTACGTTTCACGGGTCTTCTCCTGAATTTTCAAGGCCGGGGGTATATAGGGCGTTCGGGGGCGGGAGTCAAACGACCATCCATGCCGAATGCCTCAAGCCTTTGTTAACCTTGATTTTTCAGCCGAACAACGACCCGTTGAGCAGCGTCGCTATTTCCCGGGCCATGATCCGGGCGATCTTCTGGCGTTGTTTGGGCTGGCGAAGAATTTTTTCGTCCTTCAGGTTGGATAAAAACCCGGTCTCCACAAGCATCGACGGCACGTCGGGCGACCGCAGGACCGCGAAATTGGCCGCGCGCATCGGCCGGTCCAGAAGCTGCCATCGCCGCCCCATGGCCCGCACGAAATTGACCTTCGCGCGCTGGGCCGTGTTGCGCGCGCGCCGCGCGGCCAGATCGAACAAAATCTCGGCGACTTCCTGATCGGCCTGCGACAAATCGACGCCGCCCACCACGTCGGCATGGTTTTCCTTCTCGGCGATTTCATGGGCAAATTCGTCGGAAGCCTTTTCCGACAGCGTATAAACGGACAGGCCGCGCGCGGCCTTGTTCGGCGCGCTGTCGGCATGCACGGACACGAACAGGTCGGCGCGCGCGTCGCGTCCCCGCCACACGCGCTCGTTCAGCGAAAGAAACGCGTCGCGCTCGCGCGTCAGCTTCACGTTCACGTCCGTCCGCCCCTTCAGGGCCGCGGCCATATGCCGCGCGATGTCAAGCGTAACGTCTTTTTCCTGCAAGCCGCTTTTGCCGATCGCGCCAGGATCGTGGCCGCCGTGCCCGGGATCGATCATCAACAGGCGCGGCGCGCGCGGCTTGCGCTCCGGCCCGGCGCGCTTCGGCGGCTCTTTCTTTCCGGATGTCTTTCCCGGCGTCTTTTTCTCGACCGCGAGCAAGGGAAAGGGCAGCGCCAGCGTAAGCGTCAAAACCGGCAGCATGAGGCCAAGCCGAAGGATCCGGCGGCGCAAAAGGCTTTCCGGCGCATCGTCCGGCGGCAACAAAGTGGATGGCAACAATTCCGGCATCTCGCAACAAAGATCGAATCGACTTCGCATCTTATACCGCAAAAAGTGAATAAATTGTGTCGCTTTGCGGAACCAGAGCATAATTCGGTTAAATAGAACTGGCGTCATTCCCGAAGCCGCGAAGCGGCTGTCGGGAATCCATTTTTCTTTCAACAAGATGGATGCCAGCCTTCGCTGGCATGACGCCAATGGATCGATTCCACCTGCTCGGGAATTGCTTTATTCTTAATCCCATTTGGTTAACGCCCCTTTTTCCAAGATGTATAAACGCTTTGCGCGCGATCCCGTCTTCATGCCACAATGCGTCCCTGAAAAATTGAAAAGTCGGCGTTCGATGTCTTTAACTTTTTTTTCGTTTGGCCGCCGCCAGCGAACGCTTTTTATTCTTGCCGTTCTTGTTCCGGCTATCGGCGCGCCGGGGCCTTCCGCGCGCGCCTATGCCGCCGATTGCCCCTCCTTCGAAGAAC
>JAXGVG010000153.1:0-4162 GCA_040773965.1 Alphaproteobacteria bacterium
ACTGTTGATGTTCTTTGGGATGCCATCGGCAGCCTTCTCGACTCTTTCTCTCCCGCCGAATGTTCCAACTATCTTGCAAACTCAGGATATGGGACAACCTAATGGGAATAGGCTCTAGTATTTGTTCTCTGTATACCCACACACAAAGGAGCGGACCGTGAAAAAATTTCTTCTTTTAACTGGCGTCGCCGCCTTAGCCGTAACGAGCCAAGCCAACGCAACGCCTGCCAATAACTGGACCGGCTTCTATGCCGGGCTGAACGCAGGCGGCGCTTGGGGAACCGGTGAAGTCAAGGATCTCGACGGTTATAACCTTCCGGGGCTGGAATCATCGCACGACACGAGCGGTTTCACGGGCGGCGGTCAAATTGGCTACAATCACCAATTTTTTAACCAGTATCCATTTCCCATCGTTCTCGGCCTTGAAAGCGATGTCGGCTATCTGGGCAATGATGGAAAGCAGCACCTTCCTTCGGACATTGCCGGTGGCGATACGAGCAACGAGACAAGCTCCGATCTGTATGTAACGGCTCGAGCACGGATTGGCGTACCGGTTCTGGAGAGGTACCTTGTTTACGCAACGGGCGGCTATCTGGGCGCCAACACTCGCGCAAGGACGCTTGACGACTGCAATACAGGCACCTGCGGCGGCGGCCTCATTGACGCTAAAAAAGATACATGGCGTCATGGCTGGACCATGGGCGGCGGCATTGAGGCTTTGGCCTGGAACAACTGGACGGTTAAGGCCGAATACCTTCGCTACGGCCTCAATACCGAGAAAGTTAGCGGCGTGGCTTTTGGCGGCGGAACATTCAATTTCGACCACAGCAACACGGGCAATATCGTCCGTCTTGGCGTGAACTATAGGTTCAATCCCGCCACGATGTTCGGCCGATAATCCGTAG
Source organism: Alphaproteobacteria bacterium (assembly GCA_040773965.1). GTDB lineage: Bacteria > Pseudomonadota > Alphaproteobacteria > UBA9219 > UBA9219 > JAXGVG01. Next base: position 906 of record JAXGVG010000153.1, read on the forward strand.
CCATCCCAATTCAGAAAACTCCGGCTTTACCGCCGGGGTTTTTTGTTGAGCGTATGAATTACGCGCTACTTGGCGCGACAAATCCGGTCTTGGCAAGAACAAAGCCCAAGGTGCGCAACCGATTAAGTTTTTCTTCGGTTGACGGATCGTCTTTGTTGTTGATAAAAGCCCAGTCGGTCCTGTCAAGGGGCAGATCGAACCCTGCGAGCGCGTTGCCTCGCGCGAAATCGTCAATCCCCTGCCAGAAAGCGCGCCGCCGTAAATGAAAGGGCAACGCCCCTCCTGTGTTAGGTAAAGCGCACAGCCTGGCTGCCAAATCCGAATAGGATTCCACACCGTTATGAATGGGTATGATGCCGGTGAAGGCCAGGACAAAGCCCAACGCTTGAAACTCCTCCGCGCTTTTTTCAATGCCTTCTGAGGTATCGCCGCTGACGAATTGCCAATCTACGGGCGAAAGCGGCAGATTCAAGGCTATTTCCTTCAGCACGGACGTGCCTTTTTTGATCAGATACTCGCGCATGGCATGGGACGAAACGCCTTGCCAAAAATAACGATGCCGGATCCAAAGCGGGGTTAAACGGTCGGCGTGAATGTAGTGCCTCAAGATTATGGCCGGATCGAAAAATACGCGCCCGCCATGTTGACGAATAACCACGTCAACGATGCCTTCGCCCGACAACAGGCAAGGGCCGGCACGTCCCAGTTCGACCGGGAAATTGCCCGCCGCTTCCAGAGCCGCCCGGCGATAACAGCTGTTGCTTTCCACTGCAAATTCATTGAATTCCAGAAAGCGGGGCTCAGGCCCCATCCCTGTGCCCGCCGTAAGAAGGCATACCATCCTTGACGTCAGCCATTCCGGCTTTGGCGCCGCCCAAACGGGCACAATTTCGCCGCCGATAACAGCAAGGTTTGAATCATGCACGGCAAAACGGGCTAAAAACAATTCCAGCCAGTTGGGATAAACCGTCCCGTCATCGTCGATAAGGGCCACCAGCGGCGCCTGGGTGGCCTTCATCCCGCTATTCCGCGCGCGCGACAGGCCCGGGATTGGGTCTTCGACCTTAATGATCCGGTGTTGCGGATAACGCGCCATAATCCGGTTGACAACGTCCGGCGTATTATCCGTACAGGCGTTGGCGACAAGGCATATTTCGTAACGCGAAGGCTCGATCGTCTGTTGGCAGAGACTCTCGAGACACGGCTCGAGAAACGCGGCGCGGTTATGGGTTGCCAGTATAACGCTGATTTCAGGCATTATGGATATCGTGGGTGAGAATCACATTTACAAGAACCGCGCGCGGCACGGCAAGGCGCGTTAGACCGGACGGAAGGAGAAAAATCAATCATGAAGGCTTCGGTTAAGAGCGCGGGCAAGATGCTGCGTGCGCCGCGCGATCGTAACGACGCTGCCAACAATGATAACGCACAAGGTCAAAGCGAGAATGGGCCAGCGAGGCATAAAAGCCGCAAGCAGACTCCCCGCCGTAAGCGCGAACATCCGGTGAGTTTTCGCCATCGGACCGCAAAAATTCTGTTCGACGCCCAGCGAACCGCCAAGCGCGCGGACATACGCCGTAAGAACGGCCAACAAAGACGCAAGCCACCCAAGGGAAGGCCACCCCGTCGCGAACCCGGCCGCGAATAGAAAGAGAACATCGGCAATGCGGTTGGGCAATTCCTTGTAAAGCGAGCCGGTGGACGTCTTCTTCCCCTCTTCGACGGCCATCAAGCCATCGAGCATATTCGCGAGAAGCCGCAACTGGATTAAGACAGCCGCCGCGATCAGCGCGATGGCTTGAATCGTTTCGTTTCCGATGGACGAAGCCATGAAAGCCAGCGCGCCCAAAAAGGCAAACGCGACGCCCGCCAAGGACATCTGGTTTGGGGCAACGTTGCGCTTCACGAAAAAGCGCGCCAGCCTGCGCGCCAAAACCTGTGGACGGGTCTTCAAAGGACAACTGTTTTCCGTATCGCTCATGTTCAGTTCACTCCATTCCAGTAGAGGATATAAAAAACGCACCAGATAATGAGATGAGAGGCCACCGCTTCCGCGCCGGTCAGTTTCCGGAACCGGGAAGCCGCTTTTCCAATCAAGGCAAACAAGCCGCCAACGATAAGAAACCGCGCCAGCCGCACTGGCGCGCTGACCAAAAGAAAAGTTCCCAATCCTACGTGTGAAGGGGCCAACGACGCGTATATCTTATAGGGCGTCCCGGTTACCGGCCCCTCCAACAGCGCCCAGACGCCCCGTTCCGCAAAACCGGCCTGCACGGCCCCGAACATTTTTTCGGTCACAAAGGGAACGGCCTTCACAATGGCCGTCGTCAGGCCGGGATTGACCTTGGCCGCCACAAAAATCAGCAACCCTCCCAAAAGAGAACCGCACAGCGTGGCCGCCGAACAGACAAAAAAACGCCTGACCGAGAACAGGACAACCAGAGAAAGCAATACTTCCGGAACGACGAAAAAAAGAGCCCCCTCGGCAAAACCCCAAAAAAAGCCGAGCGCAGGCGCCAGCATCAACAAGTGACCGGCAAATCGATTGGTGGATACAGCCATGTTTCCCTGTCTGTTCCTGACTTCTAAGTCGCACGCTAAAGTTTGGGACACTTTGGAACAATTGTATAGGGAAAATGCGTTCCGGTTCGGAATCAATCAAGGACAGCATACGGCAAAGAGCGCGCCCTTGCCGGTATTTGCTTCCTTATGTTAGTTTCCCGTCACGGAGCACCACTAGCGAAACGCCCCATTATGCCCCCTTCCCGTCCCTTGCGCGTCGCCGCGCTGATCGACCTGCCTCGTTCCGGGCTATCCGGTGGACATGTGAAGGGATGGGAATATCGCGCCAAGACAGTCGCGGCGTCCGATATGCCGCTTGATCTGACCGTATTTTTTTCAGGCCCCGAAAAGACGGAAATTCTTGCCCCCCATGTTTGCCTGCGCCAGCTCCCGCCGGTTTTCAGCACAAAGCGATTGCCTTTTTTATCCTATGTTCCTGACCATACAGACCTTGCTCCCTATCATCCGGCCCTGGCGAAAGAGCTTCCCGATTTCGACGTCATTCACACGACGGATGCTTATTTCGCGTTCGCGCGCACGGCCGAGCGCGTGGCGAAGAAACACAATATTCCGCTTGTGACCTCTTTCCACACCGATACGCCTTCTTATTCCCGCGTGTTCACGCGTAAAACGATCAATAGCTTTTTCGGCAACTCGGGACTGGCCAGTTTTCTGAACGACACCTGCCACCTGCC
>JAXGVG010000154.1:0-4157 GCA_040773965.1 Alphaproteobacteria bacterium
AGGTCGTAGACGTAGGTGAGAACGTTCGTCTTCCCGCAGAGGCCGAGCGTGTTGCGCTTGCCGCGCGCGCCGACGGAACCCAGATAAAAGGTGTAGGCCCCGGGCGCTTCGTTGACCAGGGCGTTATCCTGCCGGGCGGGGCTCATGGTCCAGTTCACGTTGTCGTAATTGGCCGGAAAGACGGCGCGCGTCAGAATGAAAAACAGGAAACCGGCGCCGCCAAGAGCCAGAATTCCCTGCCGGGCGTTTTGCTGCCAGGCTTTCAGGAAAACGGCCCACGCAAGACCGTAAACAAGCGCCAAAGGCAACGCCGATTTGTCGGACGGATTGCGCTGCCATGCCATGAGGGCGCTTAAAAGGATAAGGCCGAAAGAAGCAAGAACCGCTTGACGGCTGAACGGCCTAAGCCCGGCGCGGCTGATGAAAAGAGCGATAAGCAGCAAAAGCGGCAAGTGAAAATACGGAATGAAACGATAGGGAAGCCTCAGGTAAACGACCTGATCGGGCCCCATCGTCGCGAACAGCAACAGGCCCGAAAGGACGGTTAAAAACAGAACGGAAGGCCGTTTCCATTCGACTTTTTCCCATTTGACGAGAGTAAGCAGGGGAAAGATGAACCACGCGCACGCGTAAAAGGGAACGGCGGACTGTCTGTAAAGGCCCTCGATGCCGCAATTTAAAAAGCCCCGATGGAAAGGAAAACTCAGGGCAAGCGTGTCCTGAAGGGAGGGCACGCAGGTTCCGTTGTTGAAAATGCCGCCAAGGCGGGTTGTCACGGGGCCGATGGAAACAAGAGCCATAAAAGCGGGCAGGGCGAGAAAAAGAGCGCCTGTGGCCGCAAGAATGAGAAACCATACGCTCCAGTATTTTTTTTCAAGCCCTCTCTGCGCCGCAAGAAGGGCGACGACAAGGCCCCAAAACAGAACCGTGAAAGGCCACCCGGCGCTTAGCGTCAGGTAGGAAAAAACGACGGCACCACACCAGTGCTTCGCGGATCGATCGGATTTGATTAAAAAGGCCCATGCCCACACGGCCCACGCCATGGAAACAAGGCCGGGAAACCAGCTGCTGGCGAACCAGTACGCGATAAAATTGTCGGTGGCGACAAAGAAGGCGGCAAGCCACGCCAAAAGGCGCGTTACGCCGTATGTCCGCGCTAGGTAATAAAAGCCGCTGGCCAGAACGCCCGTATAGAAACTGGCCAGAAAGGCCGACGCCGCGTTGAAGGAATCGAACGACGGCAAGAGCGCGTAAAGCGCGAGGCTTACCGGATTCAAGAGGGCGTACTGATATTCCGCGAAATAATTGCCGCCCTGCCATTGGGCCAGGGTAAGGATGGGAAATTCGCCGGCCCGCAGCGTCCGCCCGATGTGGTAAAAAGCGGGCATATACTGATGCTGCATGTCGTCCAGAAAATAAAAGCCGGCATGAATGAGCTCGGGAATGACGCCAAGGACGAACCCCATCGCGAATACGAAAAAAAGCTCCGCAACCCCGGCTGACGAAAGGGCCAAAGGTTTGAACGTCTTGCGGCCGGTAACGCTTGAAAGAAAAGTCATGAAAAAACGGGGTAAAAAGATTCGCCGGGCATCATGGCGGCTTGTTACGTCCCATACAAGGCGAGTCGTTGAATATTGGGCCCGTTATTCTCCCACGTTCAACAACCCGCCGCGAACGCGGGCGCGGCGGAAAGCAAGAAGGAAAAAAGCCCCGCCGACGACCAGATAGACGGCATTCAGCGCGAAGGCGTGCCAAAAAAGTCCGCCGGGAAGCGGCTCATGGGCGAAAACGGCCCGCATACCCTCGAAAGCATAGGTGGGCGGCAGAAAACGGGAAACGTGCTGGATCCATTGAGGGAGGACGGTCACGGGATAATAGACGCCCACGATGGGTTCCATCAGGAAAGCGCCGTACCAGCCGAGCCACTCCGAAGCCTGCCCGAAGCGCAGCATCATCGAGAGGAGGAGGAGCCCAAGCCACCAGCCGGACATCAGCAGATTGAAAATGAACCCGGCCATTGGCAGGCCGAGCTCCAGCAGATTAAAATCGAAAACGAGCGCCGCGACCAGCGCGCACAAAAGCGCGGCAAAACCTGTGCGTAAGGCGCAAAGACACAGCAGCCCGACAATGTATTCAAGGGGCCGCATCGGCGTGACGAAAAGGTGCGCGAGGTTGCGCGACCAGTATTCTTCCATGAGCAGCACCAGCATGCCGGTGGCCGAACGTGCCGTGAAGGTCCACAGAATGACGGCACCGATCAAAAACGACGGCAGGAAAGAAAGCGAAGCCGCCTTGCCGGAAACGTAGAGGCTCATATAGCCTGTAATCAGCATGCCCAGCACCGGCCAGAAGAAAAGCTCGATAAAACGCGGCCACGACGCCTTTAAAAGAAACAGATGGCGCTGAAGAAGCGCCAGCGCCCGGCGCAGCGCCAGGCGAAGGCGCGCCGGATATTCACTCTGTGCGTTCGCGGGCGATGTCAAGAAACACCTCTTCGAGACTGGACCGTTCGTAGGAATGCAAAAGCTCTTGCGGCGAGCCGCGGGCGACGATCGTGCCCCGGCGCATGACGATGACGTCTTCGCACATCTTCTCGACTTCATACATGTTGTGCGAGGCGAAAAATAGCGTTGCGCCCGTGGTTTTGCGGTAATCCAGAAGAAGGGCGCGCACCCACTCGGCCGTGTCGGGATCGAGCGAAGCCGTCGGTTCGTCCAGCAAAAGAAGCGCGGGCTTGTTCAAAAGGGCTTTGGCCAGCGTGGCGCGCGTTTTCTGTCCGGCCGACAGCGAGCTATGCGGGCGGTCGAGAAACGCCTCGATCTGCAATTGGACGGCCAGTTCGGCGATTCTGTCTTTCAGGCGCGGCACGCCGTATAAGTTGCCGTAAACGATCAGGTTCTCGCGGACGGTCAGGCGGTTGGGCAGATCGACATACGGCGAGGAAAAATTCATGCGTGGAAGCGCGGCGAAGCGGTTCTTCAGAATGTCGCAGCCAAGAACGGTCACGCTCCCAGACGTGGGGACAAGAAGGCCCAAAAGCATGGCGAGCGTGGTGGTTTTCCCGGCGCCGTTGCCGCCGAGAAGCGCGGTAACGCTTCCGGCCTTCACGTCAAGATCGATTCCGTCCACTGCCACGACATTGCCGTAAAGCTTGCGAAGACTGGAGGTTACAAGAGCATATTCAACCATTTTCATAGTCCCCACTTTATGCCCCAAAGACCGATATTATGGGATGGAAAAACCCAAAGAGCGAAGCATTTTCAGGGGGCTGTATTTTACAAAGTTTTCAAGGGAATTCCGGGCCTTCCCGTTTAGTTATTGTCTCCGCAAGGCGTTCTGGCTATAAGCGGGTCTCCGTTCGGGCGGGTTGGCTCCATGTGGCCCATCCCCGTCAACGCGTGCCCAGGTAGCTCAGTCGGTAGAGCAGGGGACTGAAAATCCCCGTGTCGGCGGTTCAATTCCGTCCCTGGGCACCATTCACCGAAGCTAAGGCTTCGGGGGAGTCAAAACGTCTTATTTTTTAGGACGTTGTAACCAGTTTAAAAAACTACGAAATTTTTTGACCACCGGTTGATTTTTCCAATTTTTCAATGCGCAGCAAGGCCTTGGTTAGTTCAATTCCATTCAGGCCTTGATGGGTTTCTGACTATCTGCACCCGTTTTTTAAAGTTGACTGCTTTTTCCAAGAAAAAAGTGCCGTGAACGCACAACCAGAAAAACAAAAAGGCAAGCCACTCCGCCTAGAATATAGGGCATATCTGGAACGGCAAAGAACCCGACAATGGTCATGCCAAAGCCGCACAGAAGACTCCCAAAAACGGCAGGTTCGTCTTTTTTCTTCGCAAAGAGTCCAACAAGAACGGACGGGACAAGAATCATAAGAACCGAGGCGGCGTTGACCATGATCTTGACAAGATTGGGGAGAAGCACAGCAAGCCCAACGGCAAGAATCAAAAGAGCCGTGTTAATGAGCCGCGTAAACAAAAGAACCTTGGAATCATCCTCTTTGATTTGAGGGGCACAAAAATTGACGACATCTTCGGTAATAACCATGCCTGTAATTAGGAGCTGAGCTGCCCCCCAAAATTTAGACCAGTGATATAAGGTCCCTAAACGAGGACGGAAAGGGAACGGATATGACTGGGATGCGGAATAAA
>JAXGVG010000155.1:0-4104 GCA_040773965.1 Alphaproteobacteria bacterium
GCCCGATATGCCGATCCGCGCAACGTGCATCGACACGGGAGGGCATCATACGAAAGCGGCTTATGAGTTTTGCCGCACACGCCTTGCGCGGCGCATATGGGGCATCAAGGGACGCGGCGGCGCGGGCATTCCGGTGTGGCCGCGCCGTCCTTCGCGCGTCAAGGGCAAGGTGCCGTTGTTTATCATCGGCGTTGACGCCGTGAAAGACGCGCTATTCGCCCGTTTGCGCTTGACGGAATCCGGCCCCGGCTTCGTGCATTTTGCGATGGAGCGCGATACGGAATACTTCCGGCAACTCACCGCCGAGCGCGTCGTCACGCGATTCGAGCGAGGCCGCCCGATCCGTTCATGGCAACCGCGCCGCGACGGCGAACGCAACGAGGCGCTGGACACGTTTGTTTACGCAACGGCGGCGCTTCATGGGCTTATCAGCATGGGCCTACGTCTGAATGATGAAGCCGGAAAACTATCCGCCGCGCATGTGCGGGACGCCGAAGAGCAAAAGCCGCAAGCCGCGCCGATGGCCTTTCGCTCAAAGTGGATGAACTGACATTTATATATAGAGCCGCCCGTTCCTGCTTCTTACAAAACATTGCCGAACTGTTCGTCTAGTCGGTGAATCCGCGCGCGGCCAGAATGGGCCGCATGTTCAACCGTCTTCGCCATGCCCTGAAGAATATGAACCTTCGCGCGTTTGACGCCGCCGGAGGCGGTCGGCGTTGGGATCATGCGAAGACGGTGGATTCGCTCAACGCCGCTATTCTCGCAGGCGCAACGGTATCGGCTCGCCGCGCCGGTTATTACGCGCGGAATAATCCTTGGGTTGTCTCATCCGTGCAAGGCTTGGTCGGTAACGCGGTGGGTACGGGAATCAAACCGCGCTCGCGGCATCCTGACGCAACCGTGCGAAACAAACTTCACGCGCTTTGGAACCAGTGGACGGATAAGGCCGACGCGGCGGGCCTGACGGATTTTTACGGCCTGCAAGCGCTTGCCATGCGGGCGATGGTGGAAAGCGGCGAGACGTTCGCCCGCCTTCGCGTCACGGAAGACACAAGCGGCCTTGTGCCGTTGCGCCTTGAGTTGCTTGACCGCGAGCAAGTGCCGATGGACTTGCACCGCGAGATTGTCGCGGGTTCGCGCATCCGCGCGGGCATCGAGTTTGACGCGAACGGCCAGCGCGTCGCTTATCACTGCTATCAGCAACGTCCGGGCGATCCGCTTGCGCCCATGCGGCTTGACGTTATCCGGCTTCCGGCGACGGAAGTCATTCATCTTTTTCATGCGCTCGCGCCGGGACAGTTGCGCGGCATGACATGGCTCGCCCCGATCCTGCTTCGTTTGCACGAGCTGGATCAATACGAGGACGCGGCGCTGGTGAAAGCGAAAGTTGCGGCGCTGTTCACCGGATTCATCCGCGATCCCGATGGCACCGTGGCGGGGCTGAACAATGGCAGCGGGACTGGCGGCGTGCTTCAGGTTGGCATGGAACCGGGCAGCCTCATCCCGTTGCCGCCCGGTGCCGATATTCAATTCTCCGATCCCGCCGATCCGGGCGATTACGGGGCTTACGTCAAAAACCACATTCGCGCGATAGCGAGCGGCATGGGATTGCCTTACGAGCTTGTGTCCGGCGATCTGGAAGACGTGACGTATTCCAGTATTCGCGCGGGGTTGGTGGAATTTCGCCGCCGCATTGAACAGCTACAGCATAGCGTGATCGTCTTTCAATTCTGCCGTCCGGTGTGGGAGCGCTTCGTGCGCCTTGCGGTCTTGGCCGGACATATCCCCGCGCGTGATTTTGATCGTGACCCGCAAAGTTTTCTAGCCGTCGATTGGTTGCCGCCTAAATGGGATTGGGTCGATCCGCAAAAAGACGCGCGCGCCGAGATTGACCAAATCAACGCCGGATTAAAAAGCCGCAGCCAGTCGATTGCCGAGCGCGGTTACGACGCGGAAGAAGTTGACGCCGCGATTGCCGCCGATCATGCGCGGGAAAAAGAACTTGGCCTTGTTTTCCAAACGCCGCCAGCAAACGCCAATAACACCGCCAATGAAGGAGCCGCCGCCAATGCCTGAACTTTTAACCCGTAGCGCCAGCCTGACGCCGCAAACAGCCAACGCCGACGCTCGCACGATTGAGGTTGTGTGGAGCACCGGCGCATCCGTGCGCCGCCGCGATATGCAAGGCGAATATTTTGAACGGCTTTCGCTGGAACCCGCCGCCGTCGATCTCTCGCGCCTTATCGGGGCCAGCGTTCTTGACGCGCACCGGCAAGGGGCCGTGCGCGACGTGCTGGGGACGGTGCGCGAGGCGAACGTCAACGGCAAAAATGGCAAGGCGACGTTGCAATTTTCTACGCGCGCGGAAGTCGAACCCGTTTGGCAGGACGTAATCAACGGCATCCTGCGCCATGTGTCGGTCGGCTACACCGTCGAAGCGTGGGCCGAAGGAATCGAGGGCGGCAAGCGCACGTTAACCGCCACGCGCTGGACGCCGATTGAAATTTCCCTTGTCCCCACGCCCGCTGATCCGGGCGCAACCATTCGTAAGGAGGAAAATAACATGCCTGAACCTGTAACCATCGACCGTGCGGCGGTCAATGCCGAAATCCGTTCTATCGCCCGCGTCGCGGGACTGGATCAAACCTTTATCGACGCGCAGATTGACGCGAGCGCCACGCCGGACGAAACGCGCCGCGCGGCGTTTGAAACGCTTTCCCAGCGCAGCGTCCCGATCCGCACGGAACAAACGCGCGTTGAAATCGTTGCGGATCATGACGAGCCTACGGTGCGCGCGCAGCAAATGGGCGAAGCCCTATATGCCCGCATCAATCCGCAGCACCAACTCTCGGAACCCGCGCGGCGTTACGCTTATGCGACGTGCGCGGACATGGCAAAAGAAATCCTCACGCTTCGCGGCGTTTCTATCACGGGACTTTCGCCCGCCACGTTAATCACCCGCGCGTTGCACACGACAAGCGACTTCGGCTTGATCGTTGGCGACACGATAGGCCGCACGTTACGCGCCGCGTATCAAGTAGCCCCCTCCGGCATTCGCCTGCTTGGGCGGCAAACCACGGCGAAGGACTTCCGCGCCGTCAACAAAATTATGCTGGGCGAAGCGCCGCTTCTTGAAAAACTCAACGAGCACGGCGAGATTAAATCCGGCACGATGGCCGAGGCGAAAGAAGCCTATCGCGTCGAAACCTTTGCCAAGAAAATCGGCATCACGCGGCAAGTGCTGGTGAATGACGATCTCGGCGCGTTCTCTGACTTGTCCCGGCGCATGGGCCAAGCGGCGGCGGAAACGGAAGCGCGGACGCTGGTAACTCTTCTTGAATCCGGCGCGGGCAACGGGCCGACGATGAATGACGGCAAGGCGCTATTCCATACTGCGCATAATAACAAGGCGGCGGCAGGCGGCGCGATTGCGGACACAACGTTATCCGACGCCCGCCTTGCCATGCGGACGCAAAAGGGATTGTCCGACGATCAACTGATCCGCGTGACCCCGAAATATCTGCTTGTGCCGCCCGCGCTCGAAACCACCGCCGAGAAATGGCTGGCGACGATTGCAGCGGCCAAGGTGGATGATGTGAATCCGTTCTCGAACCGGCTCACGCTGGTTGTTGAGCCGCGCCTTTCAAGCGCCACGCGCTGGTACGTCACGGCGGACGCCGCCGAGGTGGACGGGCTGGAATACGCCTATCTCGCTGGAGGCGAAGGCCCGCAGGTCGAAAGCAAATCCGGCTGGGAAGTCGATGGCGTCGAGGTGCGGGTGATTTTGGATTATGGCGCGGGCTTTGTCGATTGGCGCGGCTGGCACATGAACGCGGGAGCCTAACGCATGGCGGACGCGGCGCAACTCACGGCATGGCGCGAGGCTCTTTTACGGGCGCGTTATGCCGGAGTCCGCACCGTCGAATATGACGGTAAGCGCATCAGCTACGCCACCGACGCCGAAATGGCGACCGCGCTGGCCGATCTTGAGCGCCGCATCGCTTCAACCGAAATACCGCGCATTACGCAGGTGCGCATCAACTCAAGCAAGGGAGTCTAACATGAAAAATTACATTCAATCCGGCAACATGGTCACGATCA
>JAXGVG010000156.1:0-4087 GCA_040773965.1 Alphaproteobacteria bacterium
AGCAAGGGAATCCTGGCGGCAGGAATGCCCATGCCGGTATCCCTGACGGAAAAACGCAACAGAACATTCTTATCGGTCTCTGCGGCAACCTCGGCCTTAAGCGTAATCTTCCCCTGATCGCTAAATTTCACTGCATTGCTTGTCAGGTTCAGCAAAACCTGCCGCAGCCGCCCCGGATCTCCCGACACATACACAGGCAGTTCGGGCGCATTGATCGAATCGAACTCAAGTCCTTTCTCGCTTGCGCGCAACAAAACAAGGACGGATATATTGTAAAGGAGTTCTTGCAGGTTAAAATCGACCGCCTGCATATGAAGTTCCCCGGCCTCGATTTTCGCTATATCGAGAATGTCGTTTAAAAGCTGCATGAGCGTTACGCCGCTGCTCAACATCCTGGCGACGCAGCCTTGCTGCTCAATATCAAGTTTGGTCTTCATCAAAACATCCGACGAATCTATTATTTGGTTCATCGGCGCGCGAATTTCGTTGCTTATATTGGCAAGAAATTGGCTTTTTGCCGCATTGGCTTTTTCGGCCCGCTCCGTAGCCTTTTCAAGATTGCGGTTGGCGGCCTTAAGTTTTTTTTCGGCGCGCCTGCGAACCGTTATCTCCGTGAGCGAAGCGGCGCACAATAAAAGAAGAAGCATAATTCCCACAGAGGGCCCTGCTTTTAGCACTATATTGCGCCTCCAGGAACGCGCGTCGATGTCCATGCCGAGGACGGCTCGCAAGGCCCCCGTCCGGGGCTCGGTGACGGGAACCAGCGCGGAGACCCATGCGCCCCAACTGTCGGCGACAGGCCCTTCGACGACAGGTTCTCTCGTATTGAAAAGGCTTAAAAGGTCCGCCGTAGGCTCGTGATAAACCTGCCCTGGGGGCGAATAATCCCTGGACATGGCCGGTTCGCTATCGGCAAAAAAGAATAGGCTGCCGTCGGGCTTGCGGCCCATCAGATAAAGGAACCGGTATTCCGGATTCGCTTCGCGCATCGCCGCAAGCTGGTTTTTCAAGTAGAGGTAATCCGGCTTGTCCCTGTCCCATTCCGAGCCTGACAGGCTTTTGACCCGTTCGACATCCACCGCTTTCGCCGCCACCGATGCTTGCCTGAGAAGTTCGGCGCGCATTCCTCTGTCGGCCGCTGCAACGAACCACCATGTAATGAACGCGACTACTGAAAGAACGATCGAGACGATGGCAACGCATCGTAATTTTTTTCCCGAAAAACGGTTGTCAATCAGGCGCGTCATCGGGAACATGCCGCAAAAGCCGCCACGGCTTGGCCACAGCGACGGCACAACAAAATCACCAAGTCCTTCGGCTGATGAAAAGGCATAGACGGTTTATATAAGCCAAAGATATTAAAAAACTTTTTTCCACACTTCGTGTGTGGCTATGGCGGACCCATTTTTATATTCTTTCCAAATCTGCCGCCGTCCGCGCGTCCTGAGATCGCGCTTATTATGCCTTTTTCCGAAGGCGCGCCGTGAACCAGAATACCGATCCCTGCCCTTCGACGCTCTCGACGCCGATCTCGCCGCCCATACGTTCCACAAGTTCTTTTGAAATGGCAAGACCGAGTCCCGTCCCGCCATATTTTCGCGTCGTCGACGGATCGAGTTGAGTAAATTTTTTAAAGAGAAACTTGAATTTTCCTTCAGGAATGCCTATGCCGCTGTCCCTGACGGAAAACCGTATTGTGGCCTCGCTCGCCGTCTCCGACGCCAGAGACGTATTAAGCGCAATCCCGCCCTGTTCCGTGAATTTCACGGCGTTGCTCAACAGATTCATAAGAACCTGGCGGAGACGAACGCGGTCGCCGGACAGATGAATGGGCACATCCGGATCTTTAACGCAAACGAATTCAATCTTTTTTTCGCGCGCCCGCAAGGTAATGACCGAGGCCATGTCGTCAAGCAGTTCCTTCAGGTTGAAGTCCACCGACTCCATAACGAGCCTGCCCGCCTCGATCCTGGAGATATCGAGAATATCGTTCAAAATTTCCATCAGACATAAACTGCTCTTATACAACGTTTCGACAAAATTTCGCTGCTCGTCGTCCAGCCTGGTATCCCGCAACAAGGTGGAAAGACCGATAATGCCGTTCATCGGCGTGCGGATTTCATGGCTCATATTGGCCAAAAATTCGCTTTTCGCGGCGCTTGCCTTTTCTGCCTTCGCCGTAGCTTCTTCCAGATTGCGATTGACTTGATGAAGCGCCTTTTCCGCGCGGCGGCGAACGATTATTTCGGTCAACGCGGCTACGCAAAGAAGAAGAAGAAACATTACGCCGATATTCTGTCCCGCCCTGATGGCGATGTCCTTCCGCCATGAACTGGCGTCAATATCGATGCCAAGAACGGCGTCCACCGCGCCTGTCTGCCAGTTCACGATGGGAACGAGCGCGGAAACCCACGTTCCCCAGTCGTCCGTGGCAGGACCCTGGACAATGGAACTATCCTTTTCGAACGTCCGCAGGAAATCGGCCGCGATCGCGTCGTCATACGCGCTATAACCGTAAACCTGGCCTGGGGGCGAATAATCCTTCGAGTCGGGAGGTTCGCTGTCCACAAAAAAGAAGATGGCGCCGTCGGCCCTTCGCCCCATAAGATAGAGAAAACGGAAGTTCATATTGGCGGAACGCACAAGGGAAAGCTGTTCCTTAAGCCTTATATAATCGGGATTGTCCACGTCGCTTTCCGTGCCCGCAAGATTGAGAAGCCTGTCGCGGTTTATGGACCGGCTCACCAGCCTTGCCTGCAAAAGCATTTCGTCGCGCATTTGACGGTCGGTTTCGACGACAACGCCCCATGCCAAAAGGATAAAAGCGCATAAAACCGTCACGACAATCACAACGCGCCAAATCCCGGTGCTGGCGCGTTGCGTTTCCTTTTTTGTGTTCATTGGAGGAACATCCCCTTTTGAAAATAGGGAAAAGACGCCGAAGGATAAATGGAATTGTTAAAACATGCGTTAACGCTGCGCCGGGCGACAAGGGATCCGGCGTTTGATTCTTTCTAAAGCCCTTCAATCGCGGGAATGTTCACAAGCCCAACAAACGCCGGACGGCAAAAAACAGGCTGTATAGAATGGACGAACCGACAAAAAGATTGAAGCAAAGACCGCAAAGGCCGAGAAAGAAACCCGCCAGAACGAAAAGCCCGTCGCGCTCGATCAGCCCCAAAGACAAAACGGCGATGGGAACGGCAAGGACCAGATTTCCGAAAGGAATAGGCAGCACCATAACCGTGGCAAGCGCCGCGATGGCAAGGCCGATCAGGCGCGCGCCGCGCTTCCGCGTCAAAACGGGCAAACGCGGATGGATTAACTTGTGAAACTTCCCATAACGCTTGTCGACCTGATCGCAGAAATAAAGCATTTCCCTTTTGCCGATCCCTCGCTCGCGCAAAAAAGCCGGTATCCAGGGACGCTCGAAACCGAGCGCCATCTGGATCGCCACAACAGCCAGCGGCAGGCCGAAAATAATGGAGAGCAGGGGCAAGGGCAAGGGAATAAGGTTCGGCAAATTGAGCGCCACCATCAAAAGCCCGTAGCCACGGCGGCCGAGGCCTCTGGAAAAAGCGCTCACGCTTATTTTCTCGTTCGGCGCTTCCTGCGCTATTTCGCGCAGCGTGTCGAGCGCCGTCTTCGGCTTGTCGTTATTATTCCGGTTTTTCATTGTCGGTCTCTTAAAGACGTTGCCCGTTCGCAGGCCAGGAAAGCTACCACGCTTTGCCCCGCGAACAGAACGCCTAATTGGCGCGGAGCCTGCCCCCGCGAAGGCGGGGGCGCCTCCGTCCAAAACGCTCCTGACCGTCGCGTTTTGTCGAACTAACGTTCGAATCCAGCCCTTCGTTATTTTCCTTATCCGTGGGG
This sequence comes from Alphaproteobacteria bacterium, assembly GCA_040773965.1. Classification (GTDB taxonomy): domain Bacteria; phylum Pseudomonadota; class Alphaproteobacteria; order UBA9219; family UBA9219; genus JAXGVG01. The sequence goes on from JAXGVG010000156.1 coordinate 3,874, forward strand.
CATTGCCCCACGGATAAGGAAAATGGCGGAGGGAATGATACGTGGCAGCGAACATGCTCCAGATTAACTCGTTGATTATGAAGGGTTTTGTTTTGTCCTACGTTTTCTAAGCCTCTGATTTATATACAAGACCGTTTTTTACCCATACTACCAGCTTGAAGCTTCTTTTGTCTTTTTGGATGCCATCAAGGGGGTTTGTGTGAGGCATAAAAGG
>JAXGVG010000157.1:0-4083 GCA_040773965.1 Alphaproteobacteria bacterium
AACTGTTGATGTTCTTTGGGATGCCATCGGCAGCCTTCTCGACTCTTTCTCTCCCGCCGAATGTTCCAACTATCTTGCAAACTCAGGATATGGGACAACCTAATGGGAATAGGCTCTAACGAAAATATGTGGTTGGGGCGGGAGGGATCGAACCCCCGCCGCCGCAGGCGGCAAACTATAATTCGGAGGTTCGATAATCGCTGGTGGTTGGGGCGGGAGGGATCGAACCTCCGAATGGCGGAATCAAAATCCGCTGCCTTACCGCTTGGCTACGCCCCAGAACGCTTCAATCTTTTGCCGACGTTTCTTAACATTCTATCAAAAAGCGTCAAGGAAGGCGGACAATACCCATTGTTTTCATTGAAAACAACGGCTTTTTAAGCCCTCGTTAAGCTTCGATACACGGGATTTTAAGAGTCCCCGTTGTACCACAGAACATGGAGGGGTGGTGTCATTTCGAACCCGGGGGACAAAGATATGAACAAGCACGCAACGTTGCTCGATCACACGTTCGACGAAGGCGTCGCATTGACGGTCGAGGCGCGCAACTACATCGCCTACCATGAGCAATCGGACCGGCGCGAATACAATTTGCCGCAATGCTTGCAGGTCGGCTATCAGCATACGCGCGTCTCGGCGCGTCTTATCCAGATCATGACGTGGCTTTTGGCCATGAAGGCGCTTCTGTCGGGCGAGATTTCGCCCGAGCAATTCGCCTCGCCTCAGTACGTTCTGGGCGGCGGGGACGAGTGCGAAAGCCCTTCCGGTTCCGATCTTGCGGAATTGCCGCCGGGGCTGCGCAGCCTGTTGCAGCGGACGCATGCGCTTTACTGCCGCATTCAGCGGCTGGACAGCATGGTGCGACAGAAACTTGCGGCGGGCGAGGTGCCGAACTTCGGCATGATTCAGGGCGTCCGTATCATCGCCATGGACGACGACGACGAGCATTTCTAGGTTTTTTGTTTAAGCCTTTTTCTTCGCTGATTTGGCGGTGGTCGTCAGCTTGATTTTCTCTCCGCCGGCGGCTGCGGGAGCTTCTTTCGCGGCTGCTTTTTTGCCCGTCAGGCCCGCAAAACGCTTGTTGAACTTCGCCAGCTGGCCGCCGCGATCCACCATGCGGTGCATGCCGGTCCATGCCGGGTGCGTTTTCGGATCCACATCAAGCTGTAAACGGTCGCCCGGCTTGCCGTACGTGCTGCGCGTTTTAAACTCTGTGCCGTCCGTCATGACGACCGTGATCTCGTGATAATCGGGGTGCGCGTCTTTCTTCATGTCAAACCGTTTCTTTCTTAACCAATCTACCGGATGGAAGGCCGGTTCCGGGCCCGGGGCCTCGCGGAACAGGGGCTCTTTCTAGGGAAAAGCGGGCCGGAAAGCAAGTTTTTCGGTAAAGGGCTGGAAAAACGTGTTAACTCGCCGCCGCGATGACGGAGAGAAATTGGTAAAGACGCCCGGTTTGCGGGCTTTTGAGGATTTCGGGGCCGCCGCTTTCGGCGATCACGCCGTCGTCCATGAAAAGCACCTGATCCGCCGCGTGACGCGCGAAGCCCAGCAAGTGGGTGATGATGAAAATGCCGATATTCTTGCCGCGCAGTTGCTTTAGATAGCTGAGAATTTTCGCGATCTGCTCCACGTCCAGCGCCGAGGTGATTTCGTCCAGAAGCAAATAACGCGGCTCCAGCATCAACGCGCGCGCCAGCGCCACGCGCTGCCGCTGCCCCAGCGAAGCTTCGTTCGGGAAGCGGTTGATAAAATCCTGCATGTCGAAAGCTTCGATCAGCGTATCGAGTTTGGCGGCGCTGTCTGTACCGTTGCGCAGCCGCACGGGCAACATAATGTTCTCGCGCAAGGTAAGGTGGGGCCAAAGAAACAACTGCTGGAACACGGCGGTAAGTTTCGGCCATGGGGGAGTAAACGGCTTGTCTTCCGGCCACGGGTAGGCAAACGTTTCGTCGTCAACGCTTATCGTGCCTTGCTGCGGCGGCTCCAGAAGCGCGAGGCAACGAAGGAGCGTCGTTTTGCCCGTACCGCTCGGCCCGATCAAAACCGTGATGCCGCCCGGCTGAATCGCAGGATTGATGTTCTCGAGCAGCGGAACGTCCGTATAACCGAAGGAAAGACCGCGCGCTTCAAGCATGTGAGGCGCTCCTTAACAGCATAAGCTCTAACGTCATTCCGGGGCCCTGCGAAGCAGGGAACCCGGAATCCAGTTTTATTATTCTTCTGAAAGAAAACCAAACTGGGTTCCGGATCCATTTTCTTTCGGCTCGCAAGACGAGCCGAAAAGAAAATGTTCCGGAATGACAGAAAGGAAAGCATCTTCAGCGCTCCGAAAAATCGCGCGTGTAGCGCTTTTTGAGATACGCCGCGAACAGGTTGATCGGCAAGCAGACCAAAAGGAAAAACAGCGCCAGCGCCGTGTAAATCTCGATCGGCCGGTAAATCGTGCTGTTGATGCGTTGGGACACGCGGAAGATTTCCTCGACCGAGATCAGGCTGGCGAACAGCGTTGCGTGCAGCATGCCGACCTGAAGGATAAGCAGGCTCGGCAGCAACTGGCGGAACAGGATGGGGAGCTGGATGTGTTTGACGATGCTGGGCGCCGTCATGCCGCACACGCGCCCGGCCGTGATGTATTGCCGGGGAAAATCCATGACCGCTTGCCTCACGATTTCGCCGACGCCAAAGGTATTGACGAGCGCAAGCGTGAACGCGGCGGTATAAAACGGATCGATCACTACGTTAAACACGGCCTGAGCCGGGTAATGAAGCCAGAACAACACCACGAGCGTGGGAATGGCGGAAAAGCCGAACGACATCGCGTGCGTGAAATGGCCCCAGCTTTTGGGATAGTTCGCGCCGACGACGCCGAGCATAATGCCGCCGGCCAGCCCCGCCGACCAGATCACGAGGCACAACTGCAACGTGACGCTCAGCCCCTGCAGAAAGGCGATGTGGTAGTTGATGAGAATGTCGAGGACGGTCATGTGTCAGAAGGCAGAGAACGGGGATCAGGGATCAGAAAAAAACAGCATATATTCACTACATGTCCATCAATTACTTTCCCTTTAAACCAATAATGAAAGGTATTCAAAAGGATATTTGACTAATCCGGCCTTTTCCGCTACAACTCTCCCATCCCTGCCATATGGCTGCGGTCTGAGCCCCGGATGTACGGGCGGGCTGCAAGTGGATACATCGCTTTCGGGCGGTGTAAGGCCAGTCCTCGCGTTGCGAGCACTGGCCCGTTTTTGTTTGGAGACAGAGGACAGTGATCAGTAATCAGTTATCAGAAAAGCCTGATAACTGATCACTGGTAACTGATAACTGGTATGTTCGATACCTTAAGCAGCAAACTGAACGGCATTTTGGACCGTCTCACGCGTCGCGGGAACCTTACCGATACGGACGTGGCCGAGGCCATGCGCGAAGTGCGCATCGCGCTTCTCGAAGCCGATGTGGCGCTGCCGGTCGTCAAGGATTTCATCGCCAGGGTCAAGGAACGCGCCGTCGGGCAGGAAGTGACCCGTTCCGTTACTCCCGGCCAGCAGGTCATCAAAATCGTTCATGACAATCTGGTCGAATTGCTGGGAACCACGGCGGAGCCGTTGGATCTGAATGTGGCCCCTCCGGCGGTCATAATGATGCTCGGTTTGCAAGGTTCAGGTAAAACAACAACTTCAGCAAAGCTCGCTAAGTATCTGACGGAAAAGGAGCGCAAGAAGGTCTTGCTGGCTTCGCTCGATGTCCGCCGCCCGGCTGCGCAGGAGCAATTGGCCGTGCTTGCGGGCCAGATCGGCGTCGCTTGCGTGCCTGTTCAGGCCGGGGAAAACCCGGTTGCGATAACGAAGCGGGCGCTTTACGTCGCCAAACAGGAGACGTTCGACGTCGTCATTCTCGACACGGCCGGACGGCTTTCGATCGACGAAGAGTTGATGGCCGAGGCCGTGGCGGTCCGCGACGCGGCCCAGCCGCAGGAGAGGCTTTTGGTCGTGGATGCCATGACGGGGCAGGACGCCGTCAACACGGCCACCCGGTTCGAGCAGAAAGTGGGACTTTCAGGTATCGTTTTGACGCGCATCG
>JAXGVG010000158.1:0-4038 GCA_040773965.1 Alphaproteobacteria bacterium
AGAGGGAACCAAGCTCTCAATCGTTACCATCTCAAGCTCGGTTTGCTGGGCTGTTTGGCGTTTCAACATGCCCCATTGAATCAAAAAGCCCAGCTCTTCGCCAGGCTTTTCGACACTTTGTCAGCAGTCTGAGACCGGAGCCCTGTGGGGCTCCGGTCTATTTGTTTGCTGAATGACAATGCGGTTTAGGCCGCTTCCTGTTTTTCCGCTTTAAGGCGCGCAATTTCGTCTTTAAGGGCCAGTTTTTCTTTCTTCAGTTCCTGGACTTTCACTATATCGGGGGCTGGCCGGCTTTCTTCTTCGTGTAGTTGGCTTTCAATGTGGGCGTGGCGTTTCCGTAAAGACTCAATGCGCTGCTCAAGTGCCATAGCAACTCCTCCCTGTTTGGGTTCATCTTTCTCTACGTGTTTATATCATACACCAAATCACGCGAAATTTTGTGACGAATAGAAAACAAACCGGTTCTAAATGCATTGGTTTTTAGCGAACAAAGCCCTGTAATTTCGCCGTTTTTTTATAAAGAGGGTTACCGGAATTTAACCATAAAGCCCGCGACTCTTCACTCCAAAAACGGACGATTTTTGTAAGAGACGCCTTCTTTTCAAAAAAGACCTGTTGTCAAGAGGAATCCGCGTCTTTTTTAGCAGAAAAGGGCAATAAATCGCCATGTAATAACTAGAAAACATTGTGATTCCCTGTTATATTTTTCTTACTTCATTAACGCGAATTTTACGGCATGAACGAACAGGAAAAATTGCGCGAACGGCTGGCCTCGCTCAAGAACGAACATCGCGACCTCGACGACGCCATTGTGGCTCTCGCGCAGCGTGGCATGCCCGATATGCTTCAGCTGCAAAGACTTAAGAAGAAAAAGCTTCAGATACGCGACGAAATAGAGCGTATCGAGAGCCAGTTGCTGCCGGATATTATAGCTTAAAAACAGTTTATCCTTCGTCTTCTTCGTCGTCTTCCTCAATCCGCGTTACGGACAGGGCGGCCTGTTTCAACCCGGTCGCAAGGTTTTCTTTCTCCCGGAACGTATAGGCGCCGTAACTGACAACCGGCGGCACCTTGCAGTCTTTTATTTTGGCCAAAGCCTGAAAGACGCCGCCCGCCAATTTTTCGGCTTTCTTCCAGGCAGCCGGATTGTCGCATCGGACGAGCAAAACCCCAAACTCATCCGTCGCCAAACGCCCCAGTATATCGCTTGAACGTATTTGCACGGCCAGCGTGTCGCAAACCGTGCGAACGACGGCATTTCCCATCGCATGGCCCTGATGCTCGATAATATCGGATAAATTCTCTATATCGAAATAAAGCACGCTTGATATGCCGCCATAGCGCTCATCGAAGGCCAGCATGCGCGCAACTTCACGGTTGAACTCAGGCCGCGTCAGAACCGCTTGAGCCCCTAAATCTTCATGATTGTGCTGCTCAAGGACGCGGAGGCGCTCCTCCAATTCATGCATTCTCTCGCGGGCTATGATTAATTCGGAACGAATGTTTCCCCACAGATGTCGCTGTTCATCCGTAAAACCCACATCAATAAAGGGGTCTTCCAAAAGATCGACGGGCGTTTCCACGGTTCCTCCACAGAAAGAGAATCACCTAACTATCCCTTATTCTCTTCATGCAAACAAGCGTCTAGGATTTTGCGCCAAAGAGCATTAACGTGTTTTTTTTCACGATGAGGATACTGTCATGACGGGCAAGAACGCCAGAAACAGAAAAGCAAAACCAGCCGCCTCCAAACCTCTCGTCGGCATCGTTATGGGGAGTCAGTCAGACTGGGAGACCATGCAACACGCCGCCGGTGTTTTGCACGGGTTCGGCATTCCTTTTGAAGCCATCGTCGCATCGGCCCACCGTACGCCTCAGCGGGCCTTCAGCTACGCGGCCTCGGCGGCTCCGCGCGGCCTCAAGGTCATCATTGCAGGGGCAGGGGGTTCGGCTCATTTGCCGGGCGTTCTCGCGGCCCTCACGACGATACCCGTTCTGGGCGTGCCCGTGGAAAGCAAATCCCTTAAAGGCCTGGACAGTCTTCTATCGATCGTGCAAATGCCCGGCGGTATTCCTGTAGGCACTTTGGCCATCGGTAAGGCGGGATCGATAAATGCCGGATTGCTTGCCGTCGCCATTCTGGCCCTGAGCGACAAAAAACTTGCGGCCAGCCTCCGCCAATGGCGCGCGTCACAAACGGCCTCTATAGCAACCAATCCCATAAAAGGACGAAAGAAGAAGCGGTAAAATATGGATATTTTTCCTCCTGGTTCCAAAATTGGCATTCTCGGCGGCGGCCAAAACGCGCGCATGACAGCCATGGCCGCCGCAAGACTTGGGTATAAGTGTCATATTTACTGCGAGAGCGACGATGAACCGGCCCTTCATGTGGCGGACGCGCATACAATCGCTTCCTATACCGACGAAAACGCGCTTGAAAAATTCGCCCCCGCAGTCGATCTTGTGACGCTTGAATGGGAAAACGTTCCCCTGCAATCGTCCACAATCATCGGCAAAATCAAGCCGGTATTGCCGGGCCCACATGCGCTTTGCGTGGCGCAAGACAGAGGCATGGAAAAGATCTTCGCCCGTCAACACGATATCCCTACCACGGCGTTTGCCATGGTGAATTCGGAAAAACAGCTTGACGACCTGATGAAGACATTTTCCCTGCCTGCGATCCTCAAACCGACGCGCATGAGCTACGAGGATGTTGAAAAGATCGTTATCACGCGCGACTTCAATGTTTCGGAAGCCTGGCGCGCCATGGGAAGCGAGAGCGGTATCCTGGAAGCTTTTGTCGATTTTGCGTGTGAGGTTTCCATCATCGTCGTGCGGCGCGCCGATGGCGAGATGGTCTTTTATCCTGCGGTGGAAACCTTTCACCGCGACCATATTCTGACGAAATCCCGTGCGCCGGCAGACATCGATCCTGCCATTGCCAATGAGGCCTTGTCGCTTGCGCGTTCCGTTGCCGAAAAGCTGGAAATAACGGGTCTGCTGGCCGTTGGCATGTTCGTTCTCAAGGAGCCGGACGCAAAGGGAAAACGCGTCTTGCTCAATAAAATCGCGCCGCGTACGCACAGTTCGGGCCACTGGACCATCGACGCGTGCGCGTGCAGCCAGTTTGAGCAACTGATACGCGCCATCTGCGGACTTCCCCTGGGCTCGACCGAACCGCACAGCCGGGCCGATATGATCAAGCTTTTCGACAAGGATATTGATGAATGGGCCGAATTGCTTAAAGATAGCTCCGCCTGTCTCCATATTTACGGAAAAGCGGATAAATTAAAAGGTGTCAAGACAGGCCACGTAACCTTTCTTAAAGGACTGTGGAATAAATAAAATCGATAGAAGAGGGCAAGTGCATGAAAAAAATGGCTGTCGTCCCGGAAAAAGAATTTTGGGAACGAATTAAGCGCGATGCCCAGGTGACGTGCCGGAAAGAGCCTGACATGAAGGCTCTTCTGAAAACGATGGTGCTTAAACATTCCTCACTTGCCGAAGGAATGGCGTTTCTTTTAGGCCAGCGCCTCGGCGGGCCGGATCAAAACGCATCCATGATCCGCAAGGTTTGCCTGAAAGCTTTCACTTCCGATCCCTCCATTCTCAAGCATGCGATCAGGGACATGCAGGCGAGTTTTGAGCGCGATCCTGCCTGCTGGTCATGGCTTCAGCCGTTCCTCTTTTTCAAAGGCGTGGCGGCACTGCAAACGTATCGCGTGGCGCATTGGCTTTGGAAGAAGGAACAGAAAATCCTGGCGTTTTACCTGCAAAGCCTGTGTTCGCAGGTGTTTCAGGTAGACATTCATCCCGGCGCGCGTCTTGGCTCGGGCATTCTTCTCGATCACGCGCACAGCGTCGTTATCGGCGAGACAAGCGTTGTCGGCGACAACGTGTCCATGCTGCATTCCGTTACGCTTGGCGGAAACGGCAAGGACACGGGCGACCGCCACCCCAAGATCGGCAAGGGCGTCCTGATAAGCGCGGGCGCCAAGATACTCGGCAATATCAAGATCGGCGACAACGCACGTGTTG
>JAXGVG010000159.1:0-4035 GCA_040773965.1 Alphaproteobacteria bacterium
ACAATGTTGCGGATACCCCCGGTCTCGTTGGTGCGCATGGCCCGTTTAACTCCTTTGCCAAATCAGTTGCAGCAAAGGGGTCCAAAACCGGCCGGACAGAGACAGTTAGAGCGTAAAGCGCGACGAAACGCACTATAATCAGGGGAAAACGAAGCACTTCCTCTTCATCCCAGAGGAAAACCACCGGCGTTCTGCCCTGCTCTCTTTGCCTCAACCAAGGCCAATACCTGTTCCGCCAAACCGTCCCATTATCCTGTGGCTCAACCGAACAGTAGACTCTTTGCTGTATACCACGTTCTCTGTCTTCGCCTTTGGGCTAGCAGAGCGGCAAAGCGTCGTTACATAAACCAGTGGGGAACGAAAAAGGTGGTATGCCAGTCCGTCCCTGGGCCAGTGGTACGTGCGCTTCCGTGAAGCGCAACATACGCAGGAAATTTTAATATTCAATAAAAAATTGACCCCGAAGGCATTTTTTTTGCCCTGTCGTTCCCCGGACACAGTCCTGGGCTTGCCGAAAAGTCCGGTGCATGGCTTAATTGGGACATGAACAGCGTCTCACTCGTGCTTATGGCCTTGCTCACGGTCACGCTGGCCGTGCTTATCGCGCCCAACGTTTTCGCCATGAATCGCGGCAAAGTGCTCCAGAATATCGCGCTTTGGCTGGCGATCATGCTGGCGCTGGCGCTCGTTTACCAAAACTTCGGCCCCGGCAAGAACCAACCGATGTCGTTCGTCGAAAGCGCGGAAAAGAACGGTCTCGAGGAAAAGGCGTCCGACAACCCGGTTTACATACCGCCGCGCGAGTAGCTTAAACCGTCGTTTCCACCTCAGGTTTGCCGCCGTGGGCGATGATGAGCGCCTTAACCGCCTCCGCCGCCGCCACCACAGCCGCCTTGTCCGTGCCGCGCGCCACAAGCGAAACGCCGATTTTGTTGTGACGGAAAGACGGATAAGAGCCAATATCAACCCCTTGATATTGCTCTGCAATTTCAGCAAGCCCTTTGGCGATCACGCCTTCGCCCAAACCGCAGGAAAGCGTGACGGCGTGAATGGACGGCCCGTGCTGCAAGCCTGCGGCAACCGCGTTCATCATCGCCTGCATCACGTTCGGCAAGCCCGCCAGCACATAGACGTTGTCCATCCGGAAGCCGGGCGCGGCGCTGATGGGATTGTCAATGAGCGAGGCCCCTTCCGGCACGTGGGCCATGGCAAGACGCGCTTCGTTAAGGCCTGCGGACGTGTAGAAAGCCGTCAACCGCGCCCGCGCGTCCGGATGCTCGATGAGCGGCGCGCCAAAAGCCCTTGCGACCGCCCCCGCCGTGATGTCGTCGTGCGTCGGCCCGATACCGCCCGTCGTAAAAACATAGGTGTAGCGTGATCTTAGCGCGTTCACGGCTGCAACAATGTCGTCCTCCGCGTCCGGCACTACGCGCGCTTCGGCAAGCCTGACGCCAATGCCGCTGAGCTTCCGCGCGATATAGTTAAGGTTAATATCCTTCGTCCGGCCCGAGAGGATTTCGTTGCCGATAATGAGAACCGCGGCATTGGGTTGGGCGAGCGAAGAGGCCATGAATCACCGGAAGGGCTTTTTGAGAACCTGGAGGTTGGCATTTATGCCTTTTTTTCACAAGCTTTCGATGGGTTTAGCGCGTTTTCAGGGCCCTTTGAAGCAGGTTTGAAGCGGCGTTGGCGCGGCGTTGGCGCGGCGTTGAAGCACCGTTGGCGCAGCGTTGAAGCACCGTTGGCGCAGCGTTGAAGCGCGCGCGCATCCCGTTAACCATATTTTCCGCTAATTACTTTCGCCGCCCTTCCCTATCATGCGGGCATTCGGCATGACGGATTTTCAAGGCATTCATTATTAAGGATCGGGTTATGGGATACGGATTGGAAAGAAGAATAGTGAACAAGTATTTGTGGGACGGCAACGGCGGCGGCACGCATGTCATCCTTACAGACGGAGAACCCGGGAAGCGCATCCCCGGTTTTTTCGACACCGGGCTTTGCCCGGAAGGAAAGTTTCGCATCGACCTCAGCCGCGTCGTTCTTAACGGCACGACGCCCGTCAGGAACGCGCATTCAACGACCTATCTGGCGAACGGAGATAACGCCGCCCTTTATATCGACCGTGAAACAAACGTCGATCCCGAGACCGGCGACCGGACGATCGAGACGTGGGTTCATCCAGGGTATAAAGACGAAAAGAACGGCTGGTTTCGCCCCGACGGCAGAAAACTGGCAAGGACCGTTACCGTCGCGCCCGATGGCACGATAATCAGGAAATTGCGGGTCGATCTTGCTTCGACGAACGGCGGCATTCACACCCTGCACCGCACGGAACGGCGCGATGCCGAGGGCAATGTCCTTGGGCGGGAAACGTTTGGGCGCGACGCAAAGTGCCAACGTCAGCCCGTTTCGCCGGATGAATTTAAAAATTTACTCAAGGCGTTTCTTGCGCCCCGCGGCCCGGCGCAGGGTTGAACGGGGTTTTAAAGCCATTGGGGTTAGGGCTCGAGGCTCGGGGTTCGGGAACAAGTTAAAGTTTCAACGTCTTTCCGGGGCGAGACTGAGCGAAGCGAAGGCGAGAACCCGGAATCCAGTGGAAGAACACGTAAGAACTTTCCTGGGGAAAGGATGACTGGATCCCGGCTCGCACAGCGCGGCAAAGCCGCGCTGTTTGGCCGGGATGACGCCCTGAGTTTAAGTTGAATGCTGGAAGCTGGCCGCTGAACGCTATTTTCCGAACCCCGAGCCCCTAACCCCGAATCCTGACCAGGGCTTCGGGGGACGAGAGGCGCGAACCTGTCTGCCGCTTAACCTTTCGCCATGCTTGCCAGAATGGCCAGCAGGAGAATGGCGACGATGTTGATGATCTTGATCATCGGGTTCACCGCCGGGCCTGCCGTGTCCTTGTACGGATCGCCGACGGTATCGCCAGTCACGGCCGCCTTGTGCGGCTCGGATCCCTTGCCACCGTAGTTGCCGGATTCGATGTATTTCTTCGCGTTGTCCCACGCGCCGCCGCCCGAGGTCATCGAGATGGCAACAAACAGGCCCGTCACGATCGTGCCGAGCAGCATCGCGCCCAGCGCGCTGAACGCCTGCGCCTGTCCCGCCACGTAGCGGATGACAAAATACAGGACGAAGGGCGCCGCCACAGGCAAGAGCGACGGCACGATCATCTGGCGTATCGCCGCCTTGGTCAGCATGTCGACGGCTTTGCCGTATTCCGGCTTACCTTTACCTTCCATTATGCCCGGGATTTCACGGAACTGGCGGCGCACTTCCTGCACCACCGCGCCCGCCGCGCGCCCTACCGCCGTCATCGCCAGCGCCCCGAACAGGTACGGCAACAGGCCGCCGACGAACAGGCCGACGATGATATACGGGTTTTGCAGTTCGAACTTGATGTCCAGACTTGGAAAATAATGCTTCAGGTCCTGGGTATAAGCCGCGAACAGCACCAAAGCCGCCAGACCCGCCGACGCGATGGCATAGCCTTTGGTGACCGCCTTGGTCGTGTTGCCGACGGCGTCCAGCGCATCGGTGATTTCGCGGACGTCTTTCGGCATGTTCGCCATTTCCGCGATGCCGCCTGCGTTATCCGTCACGGGTCCGTACGCGTCGATCGCCACGATCATCCCCGCCAGCGAAAGCATTGTCGTCGCCGCCACCGCGATCCCGAACAGGCCCGCCAGCATGTACGCCACGATGATGCCCGCGCTGATCACGAACACAGGCAGCGCCGTGGATTCCATCGACACGGCCAGCCCCTGAATGACGTTCGTGCCGTGGCCGTTGACCGACGCCGCCGCGATGCTCTTCACCGGGCGGTAGGCCGTGGACGTGTAGTATTCGGTGATCCAGACCATGCCCGCCGTTACGGCAAGGCCCGTAAACGAGCACAGGATGAGCCGGATGCCGTCGACGGTATGACCGCCAGACATGGCGATCTTTTCGTCAAAGCCGATCATCTGGTTCACGGCAAGCACAATCAGCGCCGCCGAGATGACGCCGCTTACGACAAGGCCCTTGTAC
>JAXGVG010000160.1:0-4019 GCA_040773965.1 Alphaproteobacteria bacterium
AAAAATCCAACGCGAAAAAAAACCACGGCTACGCCGCTCGATCCGTCTTCCTCCGTGGCCTGAACCTTTTGCTTCTGTCCTTGTTCGCTCCGCCAAAATTACGTTTTAAATCAAAGCACAGGGGTGTAGGGTAGTGTGCTTTTTTCCATAAATTGACAGCACAAACACTATACTGTCTTCCGATCAAGGCGTTTCGTTTTCCGCCGCGCCCGGGACGCGTTCGGGGATAAAACATGTTATGCGCGTTCCCTGTTTGGGGTCGCTGGCGATTTCAACGCGACCGCCGTGCAATTCAACGAAGCTTTTAACGAGACTAAGGCCCAATCCGGCGCCGCTTTGCCGCGCTTGCGTATTGGCGCGCTCAAACTTGCCGAATACGCGTTCACGGTCGGCCTCGGGAATGCCGACGCCGGTATCGATTACACTCAGGTAAATCCAACCGTTTTGGCGGCGCGCCATAAGCGTTATGCGCCCCCCGGCGGGCGTGTATTTAATAGCGTTGCCGATTAGATTGAACAGAACCTGCTTCATGCGGTTTTCGTCAACCTCAAAACGGCCAAGATCCGAAGGACAATCGATAATGATTTCCAGCGACTGCTGGCGCGCCCACTCGGAGGTCATCTGCTTGGCGGCGTTCAAAAGGTCCGCAACCATTATCGGTTTGCGGTCAAGTCCCATCCGCCCGGCCTCGATCGTGGCCAGATCCAGCACATCGTTGATAAGCCGCGACAGTTTTTCGCTTTCGGCCTTAATCGTGTGCGTGTACTCAAGCTGTTTCTCGTTCAGTGTGCCGAAATATTGCTCTGCCAGAATGTCCGCAAAACCGGCAATGGTACTGAGAGGCGTGCGCAACTGGCAGGAAACATTGGCGACAAAGTCTGACTTCAAACGGTCCGCCGCGGCCAAAGCCGCGTTGCTGGCGCGCAACGCTTGCTCCACGCGCACGGAATCGCTGACGTCCAGATAGCTGTTCAGGACGGCGCCATCCGGCAACGGCACGGTCAGAAATTCGATAACCGCTTGATCGGATCGCTCAATCCTCGCCGTGCGCGGGTTGCGGTCCAGCGTGTAGCCGACCATTTCGCTTTTGAACTCGGTCCAGTTCGTGCCGTAGTTGAACAACGGCTTCATTTTTTCCAGTAATTCTCCAATATGTGGCCCCGTTCCCAAAAATTCCGGTTCCTGCTTCCATATGCGGGCAAACGCCGGATTGGAAAGGCGCAGCTTGCCGTCCGGGCCGAACACGGCAATGCCTTCGGCCAGATTGTCAAGCGTTTCCCGTTGAACCGCGATCAATGTGTTATAGGAAGATTCAAGCGCCAGCTTGTCCGTTACGTTTTCATGCACAAACATAATCCCGCCAAAGGGATGCGGCACCGCCAAAACGCGCAAAGTCGTGCCGTCTGGCAAAACCATGAGATCTTCATGAGGCTCCAAAAGCGACGTAAAAAGGTCAAGCCGCTCTTTTTTATAGCGTTGAAAATCCGTTTGCTCGGGTATGCGGCGGCGCGTGCGCAAATCTTCCAGAATTTCCGAAAAAGACGGCTTGCCATTCAGGAAAGCCTCTTCGGCTTCCCATAGGCGCTGGTAAGCGCGGTTATAGAACTCAAGCCGCGTGTCCGCGCCATAGATCGCGATGGCGGAGCCCAAATGCTCCATAACCTCATGGTGAGCTACAAGGTGGCGTTGAAGTTCGGTATCTTTTTCCTCCTCGATGGTGACATCGATGGCATAGCCCATAAGCGCCGGTGTCACCTGAGACGGCGCCGGCTCGGTTTTTTGGTCTTTTTCCCCAATTTCCCCAAAAGGTATTTCAACGATTTCGAGCAGCCGACGTTTGCCCGCTACGATCACGTGCCGCCGCTCCTTTTGCAGGCTGTTCCGGCTCCTTGCGTTCGCCGCCAACGCGCTTGCGCTTCCCCCGCGCGCGGTTTGCGACATCAATTCATGTTGTTTGCTCAAGACGTCTACAACCGAAGCATCCACCGCTCTCGCATAAGCATGGTTGCACATAACGATACGCAAATCGGAACTGCGGCACCATACGGGAAACGGCATCGTGTCGATAAAAGCTTGCGTTTCTCCCGGCGAGGTTCTCACAACCGCAACGGCTTTCCCTGCGGCCTCTTTCCCCGCTTGGGGCGTAATGCGCGCGCTTTCGCCAAACCACAGCACATCGACTTGCGGCCCATCGCTTCCGATGCGAAAACGCCGCCCTGTAATGGTCAGGTCTTTCCGGCTTATGTTGGCCCGCGTATGAAGAGCAAAGCTCTTTCCCGTTTGACCAAGCCGCCGGAACCCTTCGACCAGTTCGGGCCCCTCAGCAATTGCCGCGACCAAATCGTCAAAATGCGCGACCTTGCCCAGCCCCAAACGCGCCGCAACGCCGGCCTCTTCGCGCAAAAACCCCTGTGGCGTAAAAAGACAATAGCCGCCCGGGATCGTGCGCATCATCGACTGAAAACGATCGGCGATAAAACGCAATTGGCGCGTCTGACGCTCGCGTTGTTGGCCCTTCTGATATTGCAGTGCGAGGCTCCACGCCGCACCGGTCAGCGCCATCAGAAGCGATTCGATAAGCAAAGTGCTTCCGGCAGCGCCCATTTTTGCGCTCAAACCGAGGACAAAAACGACAAAAACCGCGACAACGGCAACGACAGGTGCTTTGGCGAGAAGACGATGCAGCATGGTTAAATGAACGCAGCCTTTTTTTGCCGGAAAAGTGACATCCTTAATTATGCCATCTTGGCGCGGAAGGGAAATGGTTTTGGTATGGTTAACAACCCCGGATTTTGGAAAACCCTCAATACCTGTAATGCTCTGGTTTGTATGGTCCATCGACCTCCACGCCGATATAGGCCGCCTGTTCCGGCGTCAGTTTTGTCAACTGCACTCCAAGCTTGGTTACATGCAGCCGCGCTACTTTTTCGTCCAGAAGCTTGGGCAACGTATAGACCTTGCGCTCATACTTGCCTGGATTTTGCCAAAGCTCGATCTGCGCAAGAATCTGATTGCTGAAAGAAGAACTCATCACAAAGCTGGGGTGGCCCGTGGCGCAGCCGAGATTTACCAGCCGACCCCTGGCCAAAACGATCAGGCGTTTTCCATCGGGAAAAACGACTTCGTCGACCTGTGGCTTGATTTCTTCCCATTTGAAGTTTCGCAAAGCGTCAATCTGGATCTCCGCGTCGAAATGGCCGATGTTGCATACGATGGCGCGATCCTTCATCAACCGCATATGCTCCAGCGTAATGACGTCCCTGTTTCCCGTCGCCGTCACAAAAATATCGGCCACCGGCGCAGCTTGTTCCATCGTCACGACCTGATAACCTTCCATCGTGGCTTGCAGCGCATTAATGGGATCTATTTCCGTCACCATCACCCGCGCACCCGCATTGCGAAGGCTGGCGGCGGAACCTTTGCCCACGTCGCCATAGCCACATACCACGGCCACTTTGCCCGCCATCATGACATCCGTCGCGCGGCGAATGCCGTCCACGAGGCTTTCACGGCAGCCGTAAAGGTTGTCAAATTTCGACTTTGTGACGCTGTCGTTGACGTTAAAGGCCGGAATTTTCAACGAACCGTCCTTCATCATATCATAAAGACGATGAACGCCCGTGGTCGTTTCTTCCGATACGCCACGAACATCCTTAAGCAAGTCCGGATATTTTTCGTGCATAACCTTGGTTATATCGCCGCCATCGTCCAAAAGCATGTTGGGCCGCCAATCGCCGGGCCCGAAAATCGTTTGGTCTACGCACCACCAGTATTCTTCTTCCGTCTCACCCTTCCAGGCAAAGACCGGAATGCCCTTCGCCGCAATAGCCGCCGCGGCATGGTCTTGCGTCGAAAAGATATTGCACGACGACCAGCGTACCGACGCGCCCAGATGAATGAGCGTCTCGATCAAAACGGCCGTTTGAATCGTCATATGCAGACAGACGGCGAGTCGCGCGCCAGTGAGGGGCTGTCTTTTTACATACTCCACCCGAATCGCCATCCGGCCAGGCATTTCG
>JAXGVG010000161.1:0-3979 GCA_040773965.1 Alphaproteobacteria bacterium
CGGGCGTTTCCGCTATGTCGTCGAAAAATACCAGACGACGAGCCACGTGCCCGAAGCGCTGCACCGGCTGGTCGAATGCTACCTCGCGCTCGGGATTACGAACGAGGCGAAAGCAACCGCCGGCGTGTTGGGGCACAATTTCCCCGGCAGCCCGTGGTATCAGGACTCCTATGGTTTACTTGTCGAAAAAAATCTGACTCCCGACGGCGACGGAAGCACGTGGATCGAGCAGGTTTGGAGTGAGGTGTTCTAGGTGCTGATGCGCCTTGTCATTCAGAATGTCGTGCTGATCGACAAGCTGGCCTTGACTCTTGAACCGGGTTTGAACGTTTTCACGGGCGAGACGGGCGCGGGAAAGTCAATTGTGCTTGACGCCCTCGGACTTGCCTTGGGCGCACGCAGCGACGCGGGGTTGATTCGCAATGGCGCTACGCAGGCCAGTGTCACCGCGGAATTTTCATTTCCGGTTCCACCCTCTCTTAAAACGTTGACTGAAGAACAAGGTCTAACGCTCGAAGATCCCATAATTTTACGCCGTGTCGTCGGTAAGGACGGCAAAAGCCGCGCGTTCATCAACGATCAGACCATTGGCGTGACGCTCCTGAAACAAATCGGCGAGTCGCTTTTGGAAATCCACAGCCAGTTCGAAACGCATGGGCTTTTGAATCCCGCGACGCACAAGGATTTGCTCGACGCCTTCGCCGATCACGAGGCGACGAGAAAGAAAGTTGCTGCCGCCTATACCGGCTGGCAAATGGCCATGAAAAAACTGAAGGAAGGCATCGCCTCGCGCGAACGAGCCAAGGCCGAGGAGGATTTTCTTCGCGCCGCCGTCACCGAACTGGACGAGCTTGCGCCGGAAAAAGGCGAGACGGGCAAACTGGCCGAGCGCCGCGCCAATCTCCAGCACCGAGAAAAAATTCTGGAGGCTTTGCAATCGGCTGAACACGCGCTGAACGGCGAACACGGCGCGGCGGCTTCTCTCGCCCAGGCCGGAAAGGCGCTGGCTCGCGTAGCGGACAAAGCGGCGGGACTGCAGAACCTTCTCGCCGATGTCGATCGCGCCGCCCACGACGTTCAGGAAGCCAGCCAGCAACTCACCCGCTTCGCCGGCGGCATCGACGCCGAAACCGATACGCTGGAGCGCATCGAAGAGCGCCTGTTTGCCCTGCGCGCCGTCGCCCGCAAGCATGGCGTGGATGCCGAGGCCTTGGGAGCGCTGCATCAAGACCTGAAAGCGCGGCTCAATCTTCTTGAGGATCGGGGCGATCAATTGACGGCCTTGTCGAAAACCGCCGCCGAAGCCAAAGCCGCCTATACAAAGCAAGCCGGTGAATTGAGCAACAAACGCAAGAAAGCTTCGGTTGAGCTTGCCAAGCTTGTCGAGCGCGAATTGCCGCCGCTGAAGCTGGATCGCGCGCAGTTCGTCGTCGATGTGGCGCCGCTGCCCGAAGACCAATGGGGGCCGGACGGCATGGATCGCATCGCTTTTCTGGCGGCAACCAATCCGGGCGTTGCACCGGGACCTTTACAGAAAGTCGCTTCCGGCGGGGAGCTTGCGCGTTTCATGCTGGCCCTTAAAGTGGTTCTGGCCGCGAGCGATCCCGTGCCCACGTTGGTTTTCGACGAAGTGGATTCCGGCATCGGCGGCGCGACGGCTTCGGCGGTCGGCGAACGGCTCGCGAAATTGGCGAAGCATGTGCAAATCCTCGTCGTTACACATAGCCCGCAGGTGGCCGCGCGTGGCGCACATCATATCCGCGTGGTCAAGCAGACGAAGGCCAAACAGGCGCTTACCGGCGTCGAGGTTTTAAAAGACAATTCCCGGGTCGAGGAAATTGCCCGCATGCTGGCGGGCGCGACGGTCACCGACGCCGCCCGCAAAGCCGCCATGAGTTTGATTGAAGATGGAATCCCAAACGCAGGGAAAGCAAAACCTTTTCGCATCGGAAAAACGGCTGCGAATTGAAAATTTGCCTCTTTCCGGACATTGTTTTAGACACGGCAGCGCCATGTACGAGCCCAAGCCCTTCCGCACCAAGAAAAAAAACCCCATCCTTATCGGGATGGAACGTCTTGTTCACGCGGTCAAGACGGCGCGGGGCCCGATGCAGTCCCGCCGGCAGTACGCCATCGGACATATCGAATCCCTTTTCATCGACGACTTGTTTCTGAGTTACCTTTTTCCCAACCGCCACCGGCTTTCGGAAAAAATGTGGCGTTCGAGCCAGCCGCATTACCTGCAAATCGGGGGTCTGGCGAAAAAAGGCATTCGCACCATCGTCAACCTGCGCGGCGCGCGCGATTGCGCTTCGTTCTATCTTGAGGAACAGGCCTGTCAAAAGCACGGCGTCAAGCTCGTCAACTTCCCCGTCAATTCGCGCCAGCCGCCGAAGCTTGAAATTCTTGAGCAGCTTGAAAAACTGTTTGCCGAAATCGAATACCCGGCGCTCATGCACTGCAAGGCCGGATCGGACCGCGTGGGAATCATGAGCGCGCTCTATCTTCTTATCGCCGAGAAAAAGCCGCCCGAGGCGGCGATGAAACAGCTTTCGCTTCGCTTCGGCCACGTGCGCCACGCCAAGACCGGCGTGCTGGATAAATTTCTCGAAACGTACCGGGATCATATCAAGAAGGATCCCATCGACTTTATGACATGGGCGCGGAACCACTACGACCGTGATACCGTCATCGCTTCACATAAAGTTTACAGTTTTGCCGAGTGGCTGACGAACAGCGTCCTACGCCGGGAGTGACGCCTGCAGGCCGTAAAGACGGGCGTAAACGCCGCCTTTGGCGAGCAGCTTGGCATGTTTCCCTTCTTCAACTATACGGCCTTTGTCGATTACGACGATTTTATCCGCGTCGATGATGGTGGAAAGGCGGTGCGCAACGACAATTGTCGTGCGCCCTTGTTGCAGTTCCTTAAGCGCGTCCTGCACCGCCCGTTCGGATTCGTTGTCGAGCGACGACGTCGCTTCGTCTAGCAAAAGGATCGGCGCGTTGCGCAGCATGGCGCGCGCGATGGCGATGCGCTGCCGCTGCCCGCCCGAAAGCTTGACGCCGTTTTCGCCCACGATCGTCTCGTAGCCGTTGGGAAGCTTTCGGATGAAAGCGTCGGCGTGCGCGGCTTCGGCAGCGGCAACAACGGCCTCGTCCGTCGCGCCTTCCTGCCCGTAGGCGATGTTGGCGCGCACCGTCGCGTCGAACAGCATCGTCTCCTGACTGACCAGCGCGATATGGGCACGCAGGCTTTTAAGCGTGACGGAACGGATATCCTTGCCGCCGATGGCGATGCTGCCTTCGTTCAGGTCGTAAAAGCGCGGAATCAGGTTGATAATCGTCGATTTGCCCGCGCCGGACGGCCCGACGATGGCCACCGTTTTGCCGTGCGGCACGTCGATGGACACATGATCGAGCGCCCGCGTGCCGTCCGCATAAACAAATACGGCGTCGTGAATGCCGACATTATAGTCGGATGTTTCCAGAGGCGCGGCGCCGGGGTTGTCCACAATGGCAGGCTTCATGTCGAGAAGCCGGAACACGCGCTCGGCCGCCGCCAATCCCGCCTGAAGCTGTGAATTGACCTTGGCGGTGCGCCGCATGGGATCGAACGCCAGAATAAAGGCCGTGATGAACGAAAACAGCGCGCCCGCCGTCGTCAACCCTTCCTCGATTCGCCAGTTGCCGTATAAAACGACGGTCGTGATGGCAAGCCCGCTCATCAGTTCCGCCAGCGGATCGTAAAGAGCGCTTATGCGGAAATTTTTCAGCGCGATATTGTAGATGTTCTCCGTAACGCCTTCGACGCGCTCATGTTCCTGCCGCTCCATGCCATAGCCCTTGACGTGCCGGATGCCCTGAAATATCTGGCTGAGGAGCGAAACGAAACGGCCCATCTCCTCCTGCGTCTTGCGGGCGTAGCGGCGCACATGCTTGCCGGCATACGTGACAAAAAGCGCCGAAAGCGGAAAGACGA
>JAXGVG010000162.1:0-3945 GCA_040773965.1 Alphaproteobacteria bacterium
CCGGAGGGAAGGGAAGAAAAAGAATTATAAAATCCTTACGCCCTCGCCGAAGCTTCGTTGGACGAGCCTCATCTTTTACAGACATAAACCGTATGATCATTCGTCAGGAGATTTACGACGCGATTAAAGCCTATACGAGCGAACAAGGCAAAATCATCAAAAACAGCCTCGCCGAACGCATCGCTTGCGCCGTTTTGTTCGAGCTTATGCATACCAGCAAGTACGATAAAATTCGCGTGTCGGCGGCCAAGGCATTAATAGGCGAGATCCGTAAAGATGGATTGCGGAAAACAAGACAAGTCAACATTTTCAAAGACTTCGAAAAAGCCGGCGCGAAAAAAATTGCAGATGAAAAGGAAACGCATCCTTGCGAAAGCGAAGAACGCGAAGCCGTTATCGCCGAAACCGAAGCCATCCTTGCGGAATTTGTTGCCGCCAAAATTAACGGCCTTTTGGATTCGCGCGAAGTGGGCGAAGACGGCAAGGAAAAACCAGCTGACGCCGCCAGGTGATTGGCGCATTTGGCTGGTTCTTGCGGGACGCGGGTGGGGAAAAACGCGGACGGGCGCGGAAGATATAGCGACGTACGCTTTGGAAAACGACGGAGTCAGAATTGGCGTCATCGCGCCGACGTTCGCTGACGCGAGGAACGTTTGCGTCGAGGGCGAAAGCGGCTTGTTGCGGGTTCTGCCTCCCATGAGCCTTAAGGCCTGGAGGCGGGCCCGCGGCGAAATAATCCTTTGCAACAACAGCCGGATCAAGCTGTTTTCCGCCGATTGTCCCGAGCGTCTGCGCGGGCCGCAGCATCATCGCGTGTGGTGCGACGAGCTTGGCGCCTGGCCGGGAAGGGAAGCTTTCGATCAGCTTTGGTTCGGGTTGCGCCTTGGCCCCGATCCGCGCGTGGTCATCACAACGACACCGAGGAACACGGCTTTGATACGCGAACTTTTAAAGCGCAAGTTTACCGACTTGCACCTGACGCACGGCCGGACGATCGACAACGCCGCGCATCTTGCGCCGCGCGTGATGCAGCAATTGACGGAATGCTATGGCGGCACGCGCCTTGGGCGGCAGGAGCTTGACGCCGAGCTTCTGGAGGACACCGACGGCGCGTTGTGGCAGCGCGACGTTATCGACAGGCATCGCGTGAAGGAAGCGCCCGAAATGAAGCGCGTTGTCGTGGCCGTCGATCCGGCCATGAGCAGCGGCTCGAAAAGCGACGAGACGGGCATTGTGGCCGCCGGGAAAGGCGTGGACGGTTTCATATACGTGCTGGCCGACTGGTCGTGCCGCGCGACGCCGGACAAATGGGCGACGCGGGCCGCGCTTTTATATCGGGAGACGAACGCTCAGAAGATCGTGGCCGAAGTCAACGCGGGCGGCGAGCTTGTGGAGCGCATTTTGCGCCAGAGCGCGCCGCACGTTTTTTTCAAGTCCGTCCGGGCGCTTCGCGGCAAGACGGAACGCGCGTTGCCCGTGGCCGCGCTTTACGAACAGGGGAAGGTACGGCATGTGGGCTCGCTGGCTTTGCTTGAGGACCAGATGTGCGCGTTTACGCCGGACAGACCGGCGGCGGCTTCGCCCGACCGCGTGGATGCGATGGTTTGGGCGGTGACGGAGTTGAGCGAAACCGGGCGCGCCGAGCCGAGGATCAGGGGGTTGTAGGGACCTTGTAAAAAATACTCCTCACCTTCGAAAACTAAGGCGTTTTATTGCTTGGATCCCGGCTTTCGCCGGGATGACGCATTCATATGGCCCGCGGACGCGGGCTTCTGGATTCCCGCTTTCGCGGGAATGACGCTAGTCGCACGACAGCACAAAAAACCAAGGAGACAGCATGGGATTGAGGAGTCTCGTGACGCGTATGCTGCGTCCCGAAGCAACGAAAACAAGCGCGGCGGGGCCGGTGATCGCGTGGAGCCATGTGGGCCGTCCGAAATGGACGCCGCGCCGTTATGAAAACCTTGCCGAAGAGGGATTCCGAAAAAACGTCGTAGCTTATCGCTGCGCCATGCATGTGGCGACGGCGGCCGCCGCTGTGCCATGGCTTCTTTACGCCGCCGACGGTTCCGAAGCCGACCGGCATCCGCTTTTGAATCTGCTTCAGCATCCCAACCCGTTGCAGGACGGCGCGGCTTTTCTGGAAAACGTTTTCGCCAGCTTGCAGATCGCGGGCAACGTTTATATCGAGGCCGTGCAGCCGCGCGACGGCCATTTGCCCGCCGAGCTTTACGTTTTACGCGCGGATCGGATGAAAGTTATTCCGGGCGCGGCGGGTTTGCCGCAGGGCTATGAGTACAGCGTCAACGGCAAGACGACACGTTGGGCCGCCGATCCGGTGACCGGCGCTTCCGCCATATTGCACATTAAAAGTTTTCATCCGCTCGACGACTGGTACGGGATGGCGCCGCTTGAAGCCGCGCTGTTGTCGGTGGATCAGCACAACGCCGCCGGGGCATGGAACCAGGCGCTGCTCAATCAGGGCGCGCGGCCTTCGGGCGCTCTCGTTTACGCGCCGAAAGACGGGCCCGCGAGTTTGAGCGACGACCAGATTCAGCGCCTGCGCGAAGAAATGGAGCAGCATTACATGGGCAAAGCCAACGCCGGGCGGCCCCTTATTCTCGAAGGCGGGCTCGATTGGCGCGAGATGAGTTTGTCGCCCAGGGACATGGACTGGCTGGCCGGCCGCGACACGGCAGCGCGCGACATTGCTCTTGCTTTCGGCGTTCCCGCGCAGCTTATCGGCATTCCCGGCGCGCAAACGTACGCGAACATGGCCGAGGCGCGGCTTGCGTTTTACGAGGAGACCGTTTTGCCTTTGGTCAACCGCGTAATCGGCGCGTTCGATCACTGGCTGACGCCGCTTTATGACGAGGAGCTTTATCTCGATTACGACGTGGACAAAATCAGCGCCCTTTCCGCGCGCCGCGACGCGCTGTGGGACAAGCTGCAGCGGACCGACTTCCTGACCGTCAACGAAAAGCGCGAGGCGCTCGGGTATGGCCCGGTTGAGGGTGGGGAAGGGATAAACGGATCCGGGCTTCCGCCGGGATGACGCCGTTCCGGCGTGCAACAAACAGGAGAACCATGGACATTATGCATATTGCGCGTCCGCTGGCGATCAAGTCGCTGGGGGCGGACGGGCTTTTTTCGGGGTACGCCAGCGTTTTCGGCGCGCTCGACTGCCAAAACGAAATCGTCGCGGCGGGCGCGTTCACGCGCACGCTCGGCAACTGGCGCAAGCAGGGGCGCATGCCCGCCATGCTGTGGATGCACGATCCGTCGCAGCCCATCGGCCTTTGGCTTTCGTTGAACGAGGACAAGAACGGCCTTGCCGTGCAGGGACGCCTCGCGCTCCGGACGCAAAAAGGCATGGAGGCTTATGAGCTTCTCAAGATGGGCGCGCTGACCGGGCTTTCGATCGGTTATCGCGTCATCGCCAGCCGCATCGACAACAAACGCAAGGCGCGCGTTTTGACCGATCTCGATCTTTTTGAAATTTCGCTCGTCACGTTTCCGGCGAACGAGGCCGCGCGCGTCAGCGAAGTGAAGGCGCCTGCCGTCCTCGCGGCGCGAAAAAAGCGCCTTAAGAACGACTCCGACACGACGCGGGCCGTCGTCGCGCGGTTGCATCAAGCTGCCCGCACATTGCAACAAAACACGACAAGGAGAGTCTAAAATGATCGACATGAACGAGGTTCATGCGGCCACCGACACGCTGGCCCGGGCCTTTGAAGAATATAAGGCGGTCAACGATCAGCGCCTGCTCGACATCGAGCGGCGCGGTTCGGCCGACGTATTGTTGAACGACAAGCTGGGCCGCATGGATCAGGCGCTCAACAAATTGCAGGACGACGTGAGCGGCGTGAAAGTCGCGCTGCGCCGTCCGGCGAAAGGCTCTTTGCCTTACGCCGCGCCCGCCGAAGGCGACAGCGAATATAAAAG
>JAXGVG010000163.1:0-3930 GCA_040773965.1 Alphaproteobacteria bacterium
CGACCAGCTTCCACGAGTTGAAGGTTACGCCCCCCGCATTATCGACCGCATCCAGACGACTATGGGACGCGTCTCGCTGGACGAGGTCAGGGACCGAAAAAATCTTCTCTGGCTTAGCCGGACTCTTTTATGGGAAGTCAATCAGGTTAGCGGTCCGGTGAAAATTCTCGACGTTTTATTCAGGGAAATCGTGGTTACCTGAACCGCCCTTTCCGCCTACCGCCCTTTCGTCCGCTCTACGGAATTGATGGCTGTATTCGCGCGCAGGGCGGCGACGATCGTCATCAGGTGGTGCGTATCCCTCACCTCGACATCGACAAGAATATCGAAGAATTCGGGCGTGCGGTTCGTGATCTTGAGATTGAGCATGTTGCCCAGGCCCTTGCCGATAAGAGTCGTCAGCGTGCCGAGGCTGTTCGGCTGATTGGTCAAAACGACGCTGAGCCGCCCGACCATGACCGGCTCCTTGCCGTACCCCTCGCCCCAGCCGATATCGACCCAGCGCTCGGGACTGTCGCGGAAGGATTCCAGCGTTTCGCAGTCCACCGTGTGGACGGTCACGCCGCGTCCCGTGGACACGATGCCGACAATCGGATCGCCCGGCAGCGGATGGCAGCATCGCGCGAAATGCACAGCCATGCCGGGAATGAGACCCTTGAGCGTCAACGGCGAACTTGTGGTAGCGCGCGCCCTCGCTTTTGGCGGCGCGGTTGCCGCTTCCGTTCCAGGGGGCGCTTTTTCCTGTGGCCTGGCCCGGAACCGGGGATAAGCCGCGAGAAATATTTCGCGCGGGGATTGCAGCGACGCGCCGACGCTTGCGAACAGGTCGTCCAACGTGACCGACTGGAAGTTTTTCATGATCGCTTCAAACGGCTTTTCGCCGAAATCCACGCCTTCCTGCCGGCAAATCTTTTCCAGCAAGGCGCGGCCCAGCGTCGCGTATTCCGTCTGTTGCTGAAGGCGGATGAAACGGCGGATGCGCGCCCGCGCCTTTCCGCTAACCACAAAGCGCTCCCACGTCGGCGACGGCGTGCCGCCTTTTTGCGTCACGATTTCGACTTGATCGCCGTTATGCAATTCCGTGCGAAGCGGCACCATGCGGCCGTTCACTTTCGCGCCCACGCATGTATCGCCTACGCGGCTGTGCACCGCATAGGCGAAATCGACCGGCGTCGCGCCGCGCGGCAGCGCGATCAAATCGCCTTTCGGCGTAAAGCAGAACACCTGATCCTGGAACAGTTCCAGCCTGGTGTGTTCGAGGAATTCTTCCGGCTTTTGCGCGTGCTCGACGATATCCAGAAGTTCGCGCAGCCAGCGGTACTGGATGCTGTCCGTGCGCGGCGCGTCCTGTTTGTAGGCCCAATGCGCGGCCACGCCGAGTTCCGCCACCTCGTGCATGTCGTGCGTGCGAATTTGCACCTCGATTCGCTGGCGTTCGGGGCCGATGATGCTGGTGTGCAAGCTTTGATACTGGTTTGGCTTCGGCGTCGAAATATAATCCTTAAAACGGCCCGGCACGACCGGATAATGGCTGTGAAGTACGCCCAGCGCCTGATAGCACTGCTCGACGTTATCGACGAGAATGCGAAAGGCCATGATGTCGGAAAGCTGTTCGAAAGCGACGCTTTTTCGCTTCATTTTGCGCCAGATGGAATATGCCGTTTTTTCGCGCCCCTCGAGCGTGGCCGGAATTTCCGCGTCCGCCAGAACCTTTTGCAGCTCATGAATGACCTTGGCGACGATATCGCCGCCTTCGCTGCGCAGGTAGCTGAGGCGCGTCAGCACGCTGTCGCGCGCGTCGGGGTTCAGTTCCTTGAACGCGAGGTCTTGCAGTTCGTCCTGCATTTTTTCGATGCCGATGCGCTCGGCGAGCGGCGCATAAATGTCCAGCGTTTCGCGCGCGATGCGGCGACGCCGGTCCGGCTCCTTCAGGTAATGCAACGTGCGCATGTTGTGCAAACGGTCCGCCAGCTTGACCAGCAAAACGCGGATGTCTTCCGACATGGCCAGAATGAGTTTGCGGAAATTTTCGGCTTGTTGCGCCTGATCGTTCTGAAACTCGATGCGCGACAACTTGGAAACGCCGTCGACCATTTTCGCGATATTGGGGCCGAACTGTTTCTCGATATCGGCGACAGACGCGGTTGTGTCTTCCACCGTGTCGTGCAGCAGCGCCGTAGCGATGGCCGTGCTGTCCATCTTCATCCCGGTGAGAATGCCGGCCACTTCCAGAGGGTGGGAAAAATAGGGATCGCCCGATGCGCGGATCTGCGTCCCGTGCGCCTGCATGGCAAATACATAGGCGCGGTTTAAAAGGTCTTCGTCGGCGTCCGGGTCATAGGCTTTCACGCGCTCGACAAGCTCGTATTGCCGCGTCAGGCGGGCAGGCTTGCCGGGGTTCGTGTCATGGCGTGAATCCCTGTCCTCACTCGAAGCCGAAACCGTGTTTTCCATATTAGGCCTACCGCGCACCCCTAAAAACGGAACCGAATTCCCATCATACCTCAGGAGCTTCGGAAGAGTCATCGCCAAGCGGGACAGCTTTCTCAAAGGAATCGAGAACACCCCCTTACTTATTGTTATTTAAAGGATATTTCTTTTATATTGCTCCCTCTCCTTCAGCGTTATGTGGTTTTTCGTTCGATTAACCATATCGCTCATTTCGTACGAATAAAACCAAAATTACTAATTCAAAGACCGAATAATTCGTTTTCATCTAATGATTTAGAATGAAACTAAATTAATCCTTGCAAGGGCACCAATTTTTAGTAACAATTTACCCATTAGAGATATCATCTTCTAATTTAAGGAATCAGTCAAATGTATAATTTTTTTAATAATCAAGAGGTTAGGGGGAATACCTTTAAGAATGGAGACTATTACTCCAAAGTTTCCTGCATGCGTTTAAACAATCAAAAAGGGAAGCCGAGCGATAATAACGGCGATATTAACAGAGTTGCCAAAATACACCCGGAAATAGCTTCTCTTCTCGCGGACATCCCGGTTGAATTCAGGGAAATTTTAGCCGACTACTTTTCGTTCATGAAAAAGAGAAAGGGCGATGAAAACATGCCCAAAACTCTTGCCGACAGAATGGCAACTCTTCCGGCACAAATTCGCCGGAAGACCGTTTTCGATTGTTTGAAAAAACTTGAATTATATCCGGGCATTTACTTTCCGCCCCAAAGCCGGGCTTTGTTGCAATCACCTGGGTCCCTGACACTCTAAACAACCGCTTTTGCGCAAAGCGTTGCCGCTACTCAGGCGCGGGTTGCCTGTTTTTCAAATGTTCCAAAAGGTATTTCCTTGCTCGAGGCGTTACGAGGCGCCCAAGGTCTTCTTCCGTTCTGAGCCTTTCACCTTCCTCCCCCTTTACAACATTGACCATCGCCAAATCCGGCAATACCTCATGCGGCGAAATCTTCCCCTCGCCATTGACTGTCACCCACTTGCATAAAACGCCCAGTCCGGTATGAACGGCGTAGGCGAAATCGAGAGCCGTCGCCCCCTCGGGGAGAGCTATAACCTTTCCCAAGGGCGTAAAAACGAGGATTTGCCCTCCATTGCCGTTCATGGAATGTGGACCTATTTTGTCAATCAGCCCCTGTCTAAGTCCGATGACATGTTCCCTGAAAGCTCTGCTGAAAGCGCCGAGAAGCCCTTTATTTTTAGCGAAAAGCTCCTTTTCCATTCCCATTTGTTTAAGCCTGTAAACCCAATGGGCCATTTTCCCGTGGCGACAGGTAGCATATCCCCCCTTGTCGTAAAACTGGACCTCTACCGGCAACCCCTCGATACCGAAAACGGCCTTGCGCCGGGGTATGCCTGAATCCGTCATTTTATCAAATGTTTCTTCGAGAAATGCGTATTTTCTGGAAGCGACCTCAAACGCCAGTATGTACTCTCTCTCGTTGTTCGCAACCAGCATGA
>JAXGVG010000164.1:0-3904 GCA_040773965.1 Alphaproteobacteria bacterium
CATGACGGCAGGCCTTTATTTAACCTTAAGAAACCGCCAGGCGGCGCCCTTGCGCGCGCTGGCGCAAAGCGTTGAAAACCTCTCGCGCGGCGACATGCAAACGCCTATCTGGGGCATGGAGCGCCGCGACGCGATCGGCGAGCTGGCGCGCGCGGTCGATCTGGCGCGTTATCATTTCAGCCAGCTTCCCGATCTGTCGCTCATGAGCGAGCAAGGCCCGGTCCGCCTCAAGTTCGAAGGCGAAACGCGGTCTCTTTTCGAAGCGATGATGCGCAGCATCTCGGGCGATCACGAATTCACGCGCAAGGAAACGGCAAATTTCACCGCCTCGATTCTGGAACAGCAAATCATCCTGACCGAACTCGCGGCGCGCATCAACGCGGCGCTCAATCAAATCCAGCAGTTCGGCAACGCCAGCCGCGACACGATACAAAATCTGGCTAAAAGCATGTCGGATACGTCGGGCGCCCTGTCAAAGACGCACGAACGCGGCATCGCGCAAATCGACCGCCTCGTTCCCTACATGCAGGAGCGCGCGCAAAACATGGCCGAAGTGACCCATATCGCAGGCACCAAAGTCACGCAAATGCTGCAAGCCATGGTCAAGGCGGAAAACACGCTGCAGAACAGCGCCGCCCAGAGCCAGAAAATCGTCGAAGAGTTCGGCGCGACGACCAACCAGATCGGCGAGCGTCTCTTCGCCGTGACGAACCTCATGCAGGCGAGCAACAAGGTCCTGACCGAAACGACCGATACGGCCCAGAGCCGTTTCAACGAGTCGGTCGAGAAACTCAGCCGCGGCGAAACGCATCTTCAGCAGATCATCAAGCGCACCGAAGACCGTCTCAACAGCACGCTTCACGTCGAGGAAAGCCTCTCGGCCCTCGCCTCGCGCACGGAAGGCAACATCGAGCGCATGGAATCCGCCGCGCACGCTATGTCGGAACGGCATGAACAGCTTAGCGAACAAGTCGTTCTGGCGACGCACCGTATGGAAGGGATCGTGGCCAGCTTCGACACGGCGCAGCGCGCGATGGCCGATGCGATGCAGCAACTTCGCCGCGACGGCAGCCTGCTCAGCGGCCTTCTGGAAGAACTTCGCGCCAATAACGACCAGCTTCTTTCAAGCATCAGCCAGAACAGCCAGGCCAGCTTCGGCGCCGTGCAGAATCTCACGGACCGCAGCCACGAGCTCATGCATAAACTGGAATCGCACATCGGCCAGCAGGCTCAGGAGTCCGAAACGCGCTTCATCGGCATCGCGGCGAAATCCCAGGCCATGGCCGAACAGGCCGATACGGCGCTGGCAGCCATGGCTCAAACCACGACGACCCTGCGCGCGGAAAACGAACGCCTGGTGGCGACGCGCACGCGCTTTACCGACACAATCTCGCAAATCGGCACGCGGCTTGAGCAGCAGGCGAACGACACGTTTTCCAAGGCCGAACAATGGTCGGCGCAAAACTATGCGAAGCTCTCGGCGCTGGCGGAAAGCATGGAAAGCGTGATGAAGCGTCTGGACATCCTCGGCCAGCTGACCGGAACGCTCGGCAGCGTCGCGGGACAGCTTGGCCAGCTCATGCCGGCCTTGACTCAATCGCCTTCGCTGACGGGCGCGCGCGAAACGGGAGCCAACGCCAACGCCCTGACCGAAGCCCTGCGCGCGGAACTTCAATCCCAGTCGCAGCAAAGCGCAGCGCACATCGCTGCCTTGCAGGATCAATTGGCGCACATCCTCACGGAGGTCAGGGAACGCGGGCAAGCGCGTCTCGATCCCGAAGCGCCGCTGGAATTCTCGATTCCTGAATCGCTGCTTTCCAGAATTCAGATGCAGTGGCACGAAACCATGGTCCAGATCGAAGCCATGCACGACCAGTTGGCGCAAATGATCGTCCAGCAAAAAGACCAGCTTGAAACGCGCCTCGTCGTCATGGACAAAAAGCTGAAGGGCGGCGCCTTCGATCCTGAATCCGGCGACCAGCAGACGATGATCCTGAACGACATCGTCATGACTCTGGCCAAAATCAACGAACACGTCGTCCAACTCGACGACGTCGTGAACGGGCCGAAACGCCTGAAGGCGTAAGCGCCTTTAATTTTACCCCGTCCGGCCACCTCATTTTCGCCATATTTGAATCGCATTTTTATTCATCAACCAATTGATTTTTAAGGAAAGAAAATGCCTGCGCTTTTTGCCCGTTTTAGCATGGAAAACCGCCTTCCCCGGCTGGCGCGAAGAAAACCGCTCAAAGCCTACGAAAAAATATCGGCGATTCTTCGCAAAAGCCCGCCGCGTTCCGTGCAACTGGAAACGGCCCTTTCCACCGCGCTAAACCTTATTCCTGCCGTCATCCTCGTGGATAAAAACGGGAACGGCCTGAAAATTGCCAACCGGATACTTTCGTTGATTGCTCCTTATATGGGATGCGCCCTTGCCGATTTTTCCAACACCTACGGCACAACGTCGAAAGAGACGGCCATTATGATCTCCCCCTACATGAACGGCGGAGAGCCTTACGGTTTCGCCGTGAGAGTTGCCGATCAAGTTCCTCAATTTTGTTTGTCGTGTTCCAAAGGCCCGCAAACGGAAAGGGAATTAAGAGAACAAGAAGAAATCTCTCTCACGGGCCCGGTTCTTTCTATTCCTGAATCCTTTATCTCGTCGGCAAAAACCATCCTTTCGGAACCCTGTCTTGTTCCTCTGCTCAACAACGTACGCGCGGCTCTCATCGGCAAATCCATGTATGAAGCGCCAACATCCATGCGCGCTTTTGTCCTATAAAAATTCTTTTATTCATTTCTTATTTTCTTTGTAAAAGCCGGAAATTACTGTCGATTCGCGCCGCATTTGGATAAATCTCAAAATTTCCTTGATCTTCCCCGTCAAAAGTCCGATTTTCCCTTCCGACAAAGGGCAAAACGAAAAAAAGTGATGAAAACGAGAAAAAGAAATTTCAACTTTAAGCGCGAATTGTGGCTGATCCTTGGTTTGGCTGTTGTCAGCGGCCTCTTGTATATGGCGTGGGACAGTCCGCTTAAGGCCCTTCCTTTCTATAGAGTAAAAGACGGCTTTAACCTTAATCCCTTGCCGCGCGACGTTAACGCGGGCAGTCCCCTGTTCAAAATGCAAAGGCCCGGCGATTCCTTGCCTGAGTTCCGCCTGACCATCGAGCCGGAATTCATGGCGTCCCTTCTTGCGGGCAGGCCACAGGAAAAAACGTGCCTGCGGACAAGGTTCAAGAAAGTTCCCGTCAAGGCCTTCTCAATTAACGGCGCGACCATCGGAGGCAAGGCGTTCGCGCGCCTGCGCGGTTTGTGCCATCTTCACTGGCTCTACAAACAAAAATCCATCAAAGTGCAAATCGAAAAGCCTTTTTTGGGTTATTCGACCTTTAACCTTACGACGCTGAACAGCGACGCCTTTCTCTTCGAAATCTGGGCGAACCGCCTTCTCGTCGAAGCGGGCGGCATCGCCAGCCGCGTCGTGCTCGTCAAAGTTTATCTGAACGACGAATACCTGGGCGTCCACGAACTCGTCGAAAATCTCGACAAGGACCTTCTGGCCAACCAGGGGCTTCGGCCTGGCCCGATGTACCGCGAGAAGTATTTTGCCGAATTCGGAAACAGCATGGAAATCGAAAAGATTGAGGATTACTGGCAGAAAAACGCCGCCAAGAGTTCTAACTGGGAAGACCTGATAGCCCTGCAAAAGGCCGTTCTCCAGTCCGTCCAGACAGGCGATGACAGCTACAAAAGCCACCTCAACCTGGACCAGTATATTACGTATTCAGCCGTAGCAGCCTTAACAGGCACCAACCATCTCTGAGCTGCACCCCGTCGTTTAGACCAGCAAGCGGGGTAAATTAAGGTCCATGGATTTACCCCTTTTTCTCATGCCGCTTTA
>JAXGVG010000165.1:0-3887 GCA_040773965.1 Alphaproteobacteria bacterium
CGTTTCGGATTGCGCCCATTGCTTCAGGCGTCGGGCAGGGCTTCCAAGCCATGAAATACGCTTTCTTATTCTCGAATCCGGTTCAGTCATTTCATTAATGAAAGTTCTTGAAAAATCAGTCCTATTCTACCGCGAAATGGTTACCCGGCCCTTTATAAAGCTTCACGCAAAAACCATGCGAAAAATCAGATGGTTAAGCGTCTTTCGGGAACGATTCCATCGCCTTTAAATAGGACAGAAGAGGATATACCCCCGCAAAAATGGCGATTATGAGGCCAAGCCCGCCTTCCTTGTAACCCTTACGGCGCACGAAACATTTCCAGAAACGCCCGAAGATGCGCAGAACGTTCTTGCGCAGAGTTCCGATATCGCCGCTGTCGATCAAATCCTGCGCATGCAGCGCCGAATAACGGTCTAGCCGCTGCAGCATCTCGCCGATATTCCGGTCCACATAATGGATCATGCGATTGGTTAACGCCCCGCCGCTTTCGCCCTCCATGTTAACCCTGGGGTGAACGCGCTGCGGCCCCCATTTTTTGAAGCCCTTACGGTAAAGAATGGCCTTCGCGCCGACGCCGAATTGCGCGCCCCAGCCATGGCGCACCAAACGCGTGCCGATATAGTTGTCAAACGGAATGCGCCACCAGTCGGGCCCGGCGGCTTGCGCCTGACGCGCCGCCAACACGGCCCGAATTTCCGCCGCCAGCTCGGGCGTCACGCGCTCGTCGGCATCGACCTCGAAAATCCATTCGCCGGAACAGGCCTCCTGCCCCGCCTGCCGCCGCTCGCCTTCGATAGGCCAGGCGCCCTCCACAAGTCTGGCGCCGTGCGCAAGCGCGATCTCGCGCGACCCGTCGGTGCAGCGGTCCAGCACCACGACGATGTCATCCGCGAACGAAAGCGGCTTGAGACACGCGTCCAGTTGCGCGGCTTCATTATGGATGACGACAAGGGCGCTCAGACGAAAAGGGCCCGCGGGCATCGATCAGGCCCAGCCGTTCTGCATCATCGCCGCCTGCAACGTGTTCTGGAGCAAACACGCGATGGTCATGGGCCCGACGCCGCCCGGCACGGGCGTAATCGCGCTGGCGACGTTCACCGCTTCGGCGAAAGCGACGTCGCCCACAAGCCTGTTCTTGCCTTCGGGCGTAATGCCGACGCGGTTGACTCCGACGTCGATCACCACCGCGCCCGGCTTGATCCAGTCGCCCTTGATGAATTCGGGCTTGCCGATGGCGGCGATAAGAATGTCGGCCTGACGGCATTCGGCGGGCAAATCGCGCGTTTTGGAATGCGCCATGGTGACCGTGCAATCGGCCTGCAACAAAAGCTGGGCGACCGGCTTGCCGACGATGTTGGAGCGCCCGACGACAAGCGCCTTCTGGCCGCGCAAATCGGGCACGACTTCCTGAAGCATCATCATGCAGCCCTGCGGCGTGCATGGCGCGAGACTCATCAAACCGGACGCAAGCCGCCCGACGTTGACCGGATGAAAGCCGTCGACGTCCTTGATGGGATCGACGGCGTTCGTGATCGTTTTCGTGCTGATATGGGCGGGCAAAGGCAGCTGCACCAAAATGCCGTGCACCTGGGGGTTGGCGTTAAGTTCGGCGAGAATGTCGAGCAGTTCTTGCTCAGTCGTGGACGCCGGCAACTCCTGCCCATAGGAACGGAATCCCGCTTCCTCGCACGCGTGCGACTTGCTGCGGACATAGCTCTGGCTGGCGGGATCTTCACCCACAAGAATGACCGCAAGACCGGGCGTGATGCTCCACCACTTTTGCATGTCGGCCGCGTGCGCCGCTATTTCGCGTCTCATTCTGGCCGCCATGGCCTTGCCGTCGATACTGCGCGCGGTCATGTCAGCGGACCAAAAGGTGATGAAGGAACGATTGAACGAACATAAGAAGGAAGATAAGCGCGAGCGGCGAAAGATCGACGCCGCCCAACGGCGGAATGACGCGCCGGATCGGGCGAAGCGCCGGATCGGTAATGCGATAGATGAAATCGCCGACGGCCTGCACAAAACGGTTGCGCGTGTTGACGACGTCGAAAGCGGCAAGCCAGCTTAGCACCGCGCCAATCACAAGCACCCAGATGTAAAGGTTAATAAGCAGGCCGACGACGTCCAGCGCCGCCAAAAACAGGGAATGAAAAACGCTCATACGTC
Source organism: Alphaproteobacteria bacterium (assembly GCA_040773965.1). GTDB lineage: Bacteria > Pseudomonadota > Alphaproteobacteria > UBA9219 > UBA9219 > JAXGVG01. Next base: position 2,171 of record JAXGVG010000165.1, read on the forward strand.
TACCCTTTCAGACAGGAGAAGTCAGGCTAGATAATGACAGCCTTCCTTGCAAGAGGAGTCGCCTGAGGATGAAAAAAATAGTATTTAAATGAGCCTGTTATGTCTCATAATGTAAAGACCGATGAAACAGAACGGCGTCATTCCCGAAACCGCGAAGCGGTTGTCGGGAATCCATCTTTCTTTCAATAAGATGGGTAAAAAAATGGATGCCCGCCTCCGCGGGCATGACGCCGTTTCATGACTGTCGTTTAGCTGAAAAAGGGCCCAACTTGACATACCCGGACGCGGCTACCATAAAGGTGCGCTTTAAGTTAGACTGGCATGGTTAAGGGCCTGTAGCTCAGCTGGGAGAGCGCATCGTTCGCAATGATGAGGTCGTCGGTTCGATCCCGATCAGGTCCACCACCCTACGTCTCCCGAAGCCTTGGCGCAGGGAGATAGGTGGCCTGACAACCGAAAATAAAAAAGTGTAGGGTGTCTCCCGAAGCTTTAGCGTAGGGGGACTGGCTAAGCTAATCTATTTTTACGCCCCCTTAAATCGTCTTTTTCCTAACAACACGTGTCATCCCCGTGAAAACGGGGATCCAGCGGCGAGCGTCTGCGAGCCGTATAACTCGAATGCGCCGCAGACGCGACGCGCTGGATTCCCGCTTACGCGGGAATGACACAAAAGTTATCTGCTGGCTTGTAACAACAAACAAGGATATGACGATATCTTTCTCTATACAGGAAACCTATATGCCCCTCTACACCATCACCTTCATCCTCCTCCTTCTCTTCTTCGGCTTCGTGATCAGCTATGAGTATTACGAGCATAAGACCAAGGTCTCCGTATTCCCGACGATGCCGGGGATACGCAACAAGATCATCGAGATTTTGAAGAACGACAGGACCGTGCGCCAGGCGGATGAAACCTATACGATCCTCGATCTCGGCTCGGGCAGCGGCCAGCTCACATGGCGCATCGCGCAGGCATTACCGAAGGCCAAAGTTGTGGGAATAGAGCTTTCGTATATTCCGTGGCTGCGCTCCGTGTTACGCCAACGCCTCTTCGGCCCGGCGAACCTCTCCTATCTTCGGCTTGATTTCTGGCCTTACGATACGTCCTCCTTTCACGCCGTCGTGACATATCTGCCCGGACGCATCATGGATCGGGTCGGCGAAAAACTTCGCAAGGAATTGAAGCCCGGCGCGCTGGTTGTCGCCAACACCTTCCCGCTCAAAGCGGACTGGACGCCGCTCGAAACACAGACCCTAAAAGCGCCGTTCAAGACGAATTTGTACGTCTACAGGCAGGGGTGATCCTTACCCAACCCTCACCGGCCTTTCGGCGAACGTGCCGAGGCTGATCATGCGGTCATAGATCACAATCACCCCGTCTCTCCTACGGCGCGCGCCGCCTGCGCCTGATGCGCAATACGCCCGATATAAATCCCGGCGGCAATAATAACGGCGGATCCCGCCACAAGATTCCACGTCGGCACGTCACCCCAAAACAGATAGCCCAAAATAGCGCCCGTAATAATGATGGAATAATGAAACGGCGAAACGATGGCCGCCGGCGCATGCCTGTAGGCAATGTTCATGCACAGCCAGCCCGCCACGGAAAACACGCCGAACGCCATCACATAAAGACACTGCTTCAGCTCCATCGGTTCGAAATGCCACAGGCAAACCGGAAGCATCGCCGCCACCATGACCATTTGCGGAAAGAACA
>JAXGVG010000166.1:0-3886 GCA_040773965.1 Alphaproteobacteria bacterium
GGATAAAACCCATGTCGAGCATGCGGTCGGCTTCGTCGATGACGAAAATTTTGATGTCGTTGAGGAGGATCTTGCCGCGATCGAAAAGGTCGATCATGCGGCCCGGCGTTGCGATCAGAACATCCACGCCCCGGTCGAGGTTTTTGATCTGCGGCTCCATGTTTTCGCCGCCGATGAGAAGCGCCATGCTGAGCTGCGGATGGTATTTGCCGTAAATGCGGAAGCTTTCGGCGACTTGCGTGGCCAGTTCGCGCGTCGGCTCAAGGATCAGCGAACGGGGCATGCGCGCCCGCGCGCGGCCTTGCGCCAGAATCTCGATCATGGGGAGCGTAAAGCCCGCCGTTTTGCCCGTGCCCGTTTGGGCGCAGCCGAGCAAGTCCCGCGTTTGCAGGACATAGGGAATGGCTTGTTCCTGGATTGGCGTTGGGGTGGTGTAACCGCGTTCCTCGATGGCTTTGAGAATGGCGGGGCTTAACCCCAAATCGGCAAATGTCGTCACTTGTTTAAGAAACCCGGTTTCTTTACGTACAAAATCGTCGTCAAAGTTGCGCTTGCATAGCAGGTTGGGTGGGCAAAAGGCAATCAGTCCTTTCGTTTCGCAAAAATGAATTTGCCGCGCGAAGAATGTCATATTTCGCCCGTTGTTGCCTTTTTTAGATTAATTATCAATGTGTTATAATAAACACGTGGGGCTGTTGCTCATTTGCTAGCGTGGATGCCAAAAACACGCCGTTTTACCGAAAAAGGTTAAGAAACGCCCTTCGTTAATGCGCCGATGGCAACCTTGCGCATAAACGGCTTTCTATTGCTTCGCTTTATTGGACGGAAAAGGGGCGAATGGGAACGGTTTTTCGTCCGAAGCGAAGGTCAAAAAGCGCGTCACCTGGGCCTGATAGGCTGCCAGATTGTCGCCGAACTCCGCCAAACCGCCGAAAGAGCTTCCGCTGAACAATTTTGCCAAAAACTGAAAGACGGAAGCGGCAAACGTCAAGACGACGGAGAGATAAAAAGCGGCGAAAAATACGACAAGATAGATAAATCGAAGCCAGGTGTCCTTGTCCTTGACGTGTTTTTTAAGTTCGCTTTCGTTGAATTCGGCCATGGGAAACCTCGGAAGAAAAGTTGGATGACTCCTTCATACCGAAAAAAGGCAGGAAAAGCAAATACTACAAAGGCTACCCGTCCGAAAAAGCCGCCGCATCAAGGGCATTTTGCAGGCGTTTGATAAAATCGCCACGGCGGCCAAGGGCCAGGTCGATCTCCAGCATCATGGCCAGTTCCTCGACGGAGACCGGCGGATGGCGCGGATTAAGCCGCAAGGAGACGATATGTTTTCCGGACAAGCGGGACGGGCGGGAAGAGGAGGGCAACGCCGGATTTCCCGGCTTTTTGGCGTAACAGCGGTTGAGGGGCGCGGTGCGTTTCATGCCCCTTTCATACTATGGGTATTTTCCCATATCAAGGGATAATCCAACCTTTTTGGAAGGATTTATAAATCAGGGAATATCTTGTCGCAAAAGATCGCGCGCGCGGCGGAATTCGTTCACGTCGATATTGTCGAGCGTATCAAGCGAGAGTTTGGTCAAAAGATTTTTTCGAACCGCGCCGCTTTCACGGGACTGAACGCGGGCTGTATAAAATATAAGAGCTTCAAGCTCCACTTTTTCATAGCGATTGATGGGGCGCAGGTTTTCATCGATCCAATGGGTCATAGCGCTGCTTCCGAAAGCTGTTAAAAGCATGGCAAAACAAAGCGTTTTAAGGGTTAGGTTGCGAGTTTCAGGCGCGTAAGAAACGTTACCTTCCGTTTCACGGGCAGAGATGAGCATTTCGCGCGCCAAATTGACAATTTTTTCCCCGCGGTCTTCCATAATCTTTCTTCCTAATATCCCTTAACAAGGAATTGTTGCAAGATAAGGATGAAATTAACATGGAAGAATGAAAGTAAAAAGCGAAAATATGGGATTTTGCCATTATATTGGCAAATGTGGGATATTAACCATAATTGTCAGGGGCGGGAGCGGCGGCGGAGCGACTCGTATTCCATCAGGTCGTAGATCTTCGGCCCGAGGTCAGGGCGGGCTCCCTTGCGGGATTTGGGGGTTTGCATGCGGCGGAAGATGGCCGTCACCATGGCCGCAAATTCGCGGGCCTTGAGCTCTTGCCTGTACTCAGCGGCCACTTCCTGAAGGCGTGTGATGATTTCCGTAAGAAGTTCAAGATCGTCGTCCGATACGGAAGGGGCTTTTTTAGCGTTTTCGACGACTGCCGTGGGACCGCCCATAAGCTGGGCCGGGGCCACCTTAAGCGCCTCGGCAAGCGCTTGCACCGTGTCGTAACGCGGAAAGCGCGTGCGGCCCTCAAGCATGTCTCGCACCGCCGTCGCATTCAGGCCGGCTTTTAGAGAGAGGCTTCGGGGGTTGAGGCCCTGCGCCTCCATAAGCGCGCGAAGGTTAGCGATCCATCGGGGGCTTTGGGGTTTGCTTTTTTCCATAATTTAATTTCATAGGGGGGGAGGGAGGCGTTGTCAACAGAAAAAGAGAGATAATTCCCATAAATGGGAAATTACCTACTAATTAGGGGGAAGGCGGGCGAGTGTGGCAGCAGGCCGCTTCGATAAAACTGTTTCGTTACAAGGGCGACGGCTATCCATGCCAGAAAGGCTCCCGCGACGACATCCGACAAATAATGCGCGTTAATCATGATCCGGCTTAGCGCAATCAGAACGGCGGCCCCCAGCGCCCAAGGCCTCGCGCGCGGAAAAATGGCTATTAGGGCGAAAGCGAGGGAAAAAGCCGTGGCGCTGTGGCCGGAGGGGAAGGAATTGAAGGCGTGGGCGTCATTGAACGGCCGGAAACCGTAGAATCCTTCCGATTCCAGTATTTCGGGACGCGCGCGCCCGGCAAGATATTTGATGACGTTTAAAATCAGCCTTGTACCCCCCGTGCAAATGAAGAAATAGCCGAAGTAAAGACTGGAGATCTGTAGCAACTCCCTTGTTTTCTTTGGCCAGTCGCGGCGCGCGTAAAGCAAAAGAAGACTAAGCCCCGTGCCAATCCCCAAAGGCCAGATGTAAAGGGGGCCCTTGCCGAGTACGGTGTAGAAACGGAAAATATCGATAAATGACGGATAGGCGCTTTCCATGCCGCGCAGCCAGATTGAGAGCGGCTTGTCGATAAGGCCAATCATAAGAATTTCCACAAGAACGAAAGCCGCAAACAAAAAAGAAAAGATGCGGCATTTGGAACACGTTGTCATTTCGAATCCTCTTGGCTTTCTATAAACTTATCGAGCGGCCGACGTGTCGCCAACCCTTTTTCGTGTTGGGGCGTTCGGGTCGAAGCATGGCCGGAACGCCGATAAATCCGGTCTTTTCGAAAAATTTAAAATGAGAAATGGTATGGATGAGGAAGATCGTGAAGTAAAAAAAAAGGTTAGGGTCTGAACTCATAAATAACATGGGTTCTGTTTCACAAAGGATGAAAATGGGCCAGAAAACGAGCGAAGTTGACGCCGCCCTTTTTCATCCTTTGCAAACCCGAGGGGCGCGGCGAAAAAGCCCCCCGGCGTCCGAAAAAAGCTCGCTTGTACGATCCAGTACACGCTTCGCTTTTTTCGTAACCGGATTGACTTTTTCGCTCGCGCAGAACCCATGTTATTTATGAGTTCAGACCCTAGAACTTTCTCGGGGAAAGGATGACTGGATCCCGCCTCGCACGACGCGGCAAAGCCGCGCCGTTTGGCCGGGATGAAGAAGGAAAAAGATGGATCCCCGCCTCCGCGGGGATGACGCCGAGAGGTAGGGCGGGGATGACGCCGAGAGGTAGGGCCGGGATGACGCCGAGAGGTAGGGCCGGGATGACGCCGAGAGGTAGGGCCGGGATGA
>JAXGVG010000167.1:0-3825 GCA_040773965.1 Alphaproteobacteria bacterium
CCGTTGATAAATGGTCGTCAAGGGCCGTTGTGCGTTTTCCCGGCAAAGAGCCGGTCATTCTGGCCGAGGGCATCGAAACGGCGCTTTCTCTTTGGCAGGCTACAGGGCAGGAAACATGGGCTTGCCTTGGCATCAGCAACATAGCCTACGCGCCATTACCTGAGAAATCGACCGTCATCATAGCCCGCGACGGCGATGAGCCAAACAGCAAGGCCGATCAGCAAATCACCCGCGTTATCGCCAAGATGAGGGCGCGCGGGCACAAGGTCGGTGTGGCAACGCCGCCGGAAGGGAAGGATTTTAACGACGTTCTTGTTGAAAATGGCGAGGATGCCATCCGGGCGGCGATAACGGCGGCGGATTATCAGGAAACAAAACAGGAAATTACTGTCTATGTTCCATCGGGCGATCCCCGGCCCGTCGAATATGCCGATGAGTCCTTGGCGTTGCGATTCAGCGTTTTGCACAGGCAGGATTTACGTTACGTCGATGTGTGGGGCAAATGGCTTCATTGGATTAGCACGTGCTGGGAAATCGACGAAACGCTGGAAGTGATTGATTGTTGCCGCGCCGTCGCTCGCGCCGCGTCCGCCGAGATTATGAGCGCCCCGGAACCGAATATCAGGCTTGCTTCCATCGTCGCAAGCCGTAAGGCGGTGCTGGCTATCGAGGGCCTTGCGCGCGCCGACCGCCGTCATGCTTCGCGTACTCAAGACTGGGATGCCAATACGTGGATCATCAATACGCCGGACGGCACCGTTGACCTTACCACAGGCCAGCTTCGCGAACATAGGCGCGAGGACTACTGCACGAAAATGGCCGCCGTTTCACCAGGCGGCAATTGCCCCCTATGGTTCTCGTTTCTTGACCGGGCTTTTGCGGGCGACACGGACTTGATCGCCTTTTCCCGGCGCATGGTGGGTTACAGCCTCACGGGAGAAACGCGCGATCATGCCTTGTTTTTCATTTATGGGCCAGGAGCCAACGGAAAAGGCGTGTTCCTGAATACATGGTACCGGATCGTGGGCAACTATGCCGTTATCGCGCCGATGGAAACTTTTGTCGCCACGCAGAACGACCGGCACCCGACCGACCTTGCCATGATGCGCGGCGCGCGCGTGGTCATATCGCAGGAAACCGAAGAAGGCCACAGGTGGGCGGAATCAAAAATCAAGCAGATGACAGGGGGCGATCCTATACCTGCACGTTTTATGCGGCAGGATTTTTTCACGTATCAGCCGCAATTTAAATTGATGATCGCGGGCAACCACAAGCCAAGCCTGCGCACCGTGGACGAAGCCGTGCGCCGCCGCTTTCACATGATCCCTTTTACCGTCACTATTCCCGAACACGAGCGCGATACACAGTTGCAAGAAAAACTGAAAGCCGAATGGCCCGGTATCCTGCAATGGGCAATCGAAGGGTGCCTTGAGTGGCAAAGGAACGGGTTGCAGCCGCCCGATGCCGTGCGCGTTGCAACCGAATCCTATCTTGCGGATGAGGACGCCATACAAAAGTTTCTCGATGAGAAGTGCCGGGTGACCAGCTTTGAGGAATACGAGGAAGTCAATCATTTGTTCACGGCATGGCGTGAGTGGTGCGCCGTGACGGGCGAGTACGCGGGAACTGTCAAACGCTTCAGCCAGAATCTTGAAACGCGGCGCTTCATGAAAATGCAGCATCCCAAGACGCGACGGGCGTGCTTCGGAGGGGTGCGCTTACTCCAATCAGCAAGCGAACCGCCGCCCTTTTATCTCGACGAGCGATGACATGACAGGATTAACCATAGTCTCGAAGAATTCGAAGGGATCGAAGGGGACAAACCTATGTCCCCCTATATACGCGCGCGCGTGTACGCGCACGTGTAAGGCGTTATACTTTTTTCCCCTTCGATCCCTTCGCAAACCCCGTAATCAGAAGCAACGGGCGGTATTTCTTTGCAACAACAAAGGTACTGTGATGCGAAAACGTATGTGGGGGAGCATAGCGCGGGACTTTTCTAGCGGGGGGAGTTTAGTATGTCTAAACTAAACGAACCCTTTGAAAGTAAATCCAAATTCGCCGCTCGCGTGGGGGTGACGAAGGGGCGGATTTCTCAGCTTGTCGCGGCGGGCCTGCCGGTGCGCGGGGATGGGTCGATTGATATTGAGGCGGCGCTGGCGTGGATGGAAGCGAACCTTGACCCCGCCAAGCGGAACAAGGGCGGCGCGAAGCGCGAAGACATTGCAGCAGGTGGTGCTGCGATAAGGGGCGGTGCGGGCACCGCGAGCGGTATGCCGAGCTTGGGCGAAGCGCGGCGCTTGCACCTGATTGTGCAAATCGAACGTGCCAAGATAGCGTTGCAACAGGAACGCGGCAAATTGATCGACGCGGATCAAGCAAGCGTCACCGTTTTCAATCGCGCCCGTGCCGAGCGGGACGCGCATATCGCATGGGTGCAACGTTCCGCCCCGATCCTTGCCGGGGAACTTTGCAGCGATCCCGTCAAAACATTCGCGCTTCTGGACAAGCTCATGCGCGAGCATCTTGAACATCTTGCCAATACGCCTTTGGACGTTTTGAAAAATGCTGCAAGCAGTTGATGAGGCATGGCGGCGCGGCATCAGGCCCGAACCGCAAATCAGCGTGGCGGATTGGGCGGATCGTCATTACATCCTGCCGCCGACTTCGGCAGAGCCGGGGCCGTGGCGCACGAAACGGACGCCCTATTTGCGCGAAATCATGGACGCGCTTTCAACGGGCAGCCAGCACGAGCGCATCGTGTTCATGAAAGGGGCGCAGTTGGGCGGCACGTCTTGCGGCCTTGGGTGGATTGGCTACGTCATTCACAACGCCCCCGGCATTATCATGATGGTGCAACCCTCGCTTGATATGGTGCGAAGAAATACCACGACGCGCATTGATCCCATGATAGAATCAACGCCGGTGTTGCGCGATCTGGTTGCCACGCCGCGCTCGAAGGATTCCGGCAACAGCCTGTTTCGTAAATCCTTCCCCGGCGGGCAGCTTGTCATGACGGGAGCCAACAGCGCGATTGGGTTGCGTTCGACTCCCGTGCGGTTTTTGTTTTTGGATGAGGTGGACGGCTACCCGGCGGACGCGAACAACGAGGGCGATCCCGTGGCCCTCGCCATTCAACGCACGGCGACGTTTCGCGGACGGCGCAAGATTTACATGGTATCGACACCGACCTTAAAAGGTCATAGCCGCATCGAAGCGGCCTACAACGAAAGCGATCAACGCAAGTTCTTCGTGCCGTGCCTACATTGCGGCGACATGGCCCCGATAACATGGGCGCGGATTCAGTGGCCGGAAGGAAAACGAGCCGAGGCGTGTTTGATCTGCGAGGTATGCGGCGGTGTGCATCAAGAGCATGAGAAGCCGCGCTTGATTGAGGCGGGGCAGTGGCGCGCGACGGCGCAAGGCGACGGGCGCACGGTGGGCTTTCACCTTTCGGCGCTTTACAGCCCGTGGGAGACATGGGCGGAAATCGCGCTTGAACACGGGCAGGTGTCCCGCGATCCTCCGCGCTTGCAAGTGTGGACGAATACCAAGCTGGCGGAATGCTGGGAAGATATGGCGGGCGACGTTGTGGAATCCGATCCGCTTATGGCGCGGCGTGAAAGCTGGCATGGGCTTTTGCCCGATGGCGTTGCCGTTCTCACGGCGGGCGTCGATGTGCAAGGCGACCGCATCGAAGCGCAAGTGATTGGCTGGGGCACGGATGAGGAATCGTGGGCCATCGACTATCGTGTGATATGGGGCGATCCGTCCGGCCCGCGCGTGTGGGCTGATCTTGACGGCTTTTTGCAAAACACCTACCCG
>JAXGVG010000168.1:0-3825 GCA_040773965.1 Alphaproteobacteria bacterium
AGGCCGAGATTTTTACGCGCGCGCCGCCAAGGCGCATCGGCGGCCTTGTAGATGATGTGCCGCAAATCGTTGAGCCGCCCGGGCTGCGCCGGCTTCCGCGCCTTGATCCACGCCTCGCGCGACGCGCCGCCTTTCCATGCGCGCGTGGTAAAGCCGAGGATTTCAACTTTCACGCCGCACCGCTCCAACGTTCGTGCGAGAATATCCGCGCTAATAGCCGCCAAGGCAATCGGCCGTCCGCGCATCGAGCCGGAATTGTCGAGCAACAGCGTGACGACCGTGTCGCGGAATTCCGTTTCCTTTTCGACCTTGAACGAAAGCGGCTGCAGGGGATTGACGACGATGCGCGCCAGCCGCGCGGCGTCCAGCAACCCCTCTTCCTGATCGAACTCCCACGCCCGCACCTGCTGCGCCATAAGGCGGCGCTGCAGCCGGTTCGCGAGGCGCGCGATAACGCTTTGTATCGGCCGCAATTGCCTGTCGAGAAGCGCGCGCAAACGCGCCATCTCCTCCGGCTGGCATAAATTTTCCGCCGGTATGATTTCATCGAATTCCGTCGTAAAGGCCCGGTAATTTGTGCGCGGGCCCATCTCGAATTTCCATTCTTCGGTCGCGCCGCCGGGACTGTCCGCCTCGTCGCCGTCTTCGCTTTGGCCCGTGTCGTTCCGGCCTTGCACGCCGGTGGCCGTCTCTTCATCCGCTGCCGTCTCGCCTTCGGCCATGCCTGCCCTGGATTCCGTTTCCGCCTTTTCCTCCCTGGCTTCGGAAGACTCCGATGGCCTTTCCTTTCGCTCTTGCCTTTCCCTGGCCGTATCGGGAACCGGATCCAGCTCCAGCGCCGCAATCAGCCGCCGCGCTTCTTCGCCGAATGCCGCCTGATCCTCGAGCAACGCACGCAGCGCCGCGAGTGACGGCCCCGCCTTTCCCTCGATCACGGGCCTCCACAGGCCCACGGCCTTCGCGCCGGATTCAGGAACCGCCAAACCGCTTAATACCTCACGAGCGATCAATCCCAGCGCTTCGGCCAAAGGCACATCTGTTTTTTCCGCCGCTTCCGCGAAATGCTGTTGCTTGCAACGCTCATCGAGAAACGATGCGATATTGTGCCCGATGCCAACCATTCGCCGCGCGCCGCGCGCTTCGCACCGCGCCTGTTCCAGCACATCGAAAAGCGCGCGGGCCGTGGGATTGCCCGGCGCTTGTTGGTTGAAAACGTCCGCATCGTGATAACGCAAACGCAACGCCGCAGCATCCGCCGCGCCTCTAACAAGTGAAACATTGCCTAAAGGCAATGTTTCGTGGCCGCGGCGACTCTGCGTTTCACGCAACCGTGACTGCGGCCTTTCCTCCGGCAACGGCACCTTGACGCGTTTTCCCTCAACGCCGGAAGGCTCGCCGGTAAACGCGACTTCCAGTTCGGCCTGATGCCCGATGGCCTTGATCGCCACGGCCGTCGCGCGCTTGAAAGCATCGACTGGTTCTTCGCCGGTAATCATCCCTGAATGCCGATTTCCTCACCCATGCAGCGCTGATAGAACTCCGCGATGGGAGCGCGTTCGGCCTCGTCGCACCGGTTAAGGAAGCTCAGGCGGAACGCGGTGCCGATGTCGCCGAAAATCTTCGTGTTCTCGGCCCACGTGATGACCGTGCGCGGCGACATGACGGTGGAAATGTCGCCGTTCATAAAGCTCTGCCGCGTCAGGTTCGCAAGCGCGACCATCGCCTGCACCTGCTTGCGGCCTTCGTCCGTCGCGAACGACGGCGCCTTGGCCAGCACAATCGCCTCTTCCTCTTCCTCGGGCAGATAGTTGAGCGTCGCGACGATGTTCCAGCGGTCGAGCTGCCCCTGATTGATCTGCTGCGTGCCGTGATAAAGCCCGGTTGTGTCGCCGAGGCCCACCGTGTTGGCCGTTGCGAACAGGCGGAACGCCGGATGCGGCCTGATGACGCGGTTCTGGTCGAGCAGCGTAAGCTTGCCTTCCACCTCAAGCACGCGCTGGATGACGAACATCACGTCGGGCCGCCCCGCGTCGTATTCGTCGAACACAAGCGCGCTGGCGTGCTGCAGCGCCCACGGCAGAATGCCTTCGCGGTATTCCGTCACCTGCAAGCCATCCCTTAAAACAATCGCATCCTTGCCGATAAGATCGATGCGGCTGATGTGGCTGTCGAGGTTGACGCGGATGCACGGCCAGTTAAGACGCGCCGCCACCTGCTCGATGTGCGTGGACTTGCCGGTGCCGTGATAACCCTGAATGATCACGCGGCGGTTGTGCGCGAAGCCCGCGAGGATCGCCAGCGTCGTGTCTCGATCGAAGCGATAAGCTTCGTCGATGATCGGGACATGCTCGCCCGCCTGCTTGAATGCCGGCGTCTGCATATCCGTATCCAGCCCGAAAACCTTGCGCACGGACACCTTCGTATCCGGCAGCCCGGTTTCGTCGTACGGTTCGTGTTTGAACATGGTGGTCAGTTTGGTCATGTTTTTTCCTGTTGGACTTGTTCCGGCGCAAAAATATCAGAAAGCGAAGCGATTGGTACGAAATCCTCATTTATAAAAGACGAAAGCCCTTCCATCGATACGAGCCGAAACGTTACGTCATTCGCCATGTAAACGTTAAAACAATCTGGAAACCCTTCGCTTATGTTAAATTAACCATCAAAAACATGGTTAAAAAAGCTTTTATATTTGCTGAAAGTATTTCCATAGGTTTTAATATCCCTATATTGAAGGAAATTTTATGGCTGAAATACTTTCATTGCATAGACACTTGATCGAAAGACAATGCCAGGATCATTCGCTGAAAATTCTGTTTCAGCGCCACAAGGTCGTGCTGGTCGGCGAAGAGCTTGGCGCGTTTTACCTCGACAAGCGCGCCTTCCCGACGAATGAAGCCGAAGATCATGGCAACGACAACGACGCCTTCTATCTTTGGGACAAGCGGGATTGCTACGAAACGAAGGTCTCGTACATGGAACTCGTCCATGCCGCGTATGAAAGCGGCGTGAGGGACATCGTGATCGACATGGTGCCCTCGATGCAGCCGGGCCTGAACGAAGCCCTGAAAACGTACCGCGAGGCGAGCCTCTCGAGTTCGGCGGAACTTGTTTACCAAATTCTTCTCATAGCCGATTTCGCGTCGCCGATGGACACCGTCGTCCAGATGGCCGGGGCTCTGGGCATGAAAGTGCACGCTCTCAACGCGGGGCTGACCGGCATTGCCACGTTGTTCCGGCATGCCAGGGGCATCGAAACGGTTCCGCAAAACCTCAGTCATGAGGAAAAAATCAAGCACTACCGGACGCACGGCTTCGAAAAGGACAAGCGGACCTTGCAGCAAATCGTTCGCCGCCGCCTGACCGATGCGGAAATCAAAACGTTGCAGCAATACATGGAAATGCGGCTGAGCGGCGAGAAGGAGGCTCTGGAGAAAAAGGTATTCGACGAAAGCCTGACGCTGCAAAAAATCCAGACGAGAGTGGGCGCCAATCCCTTCCTGGGCATTTTCCAGAACGCGCGGCTTTTCCGGTCGGAAAAGGATTTGGACGGAAGGCTTCGCGCGCTCTACGGCGAAAACAATGTCGCAAGGCTCTCTCTTGCGCCGGAAGAAAAATCGCCGAAACGGAGTCAGTATCGCTTTCGCTATTCAAGGCATAAATGCACGGTTGCCATGACCGAAGATTACGCGCTCGCCGCAAAGGACGAAAAAAGAGTAACAAAGGCGCCGGCGCACAAAGCGGCCGGCAAAGGCGTTTCCGTTAAGTTCAAGGGCGTCGAATTCCTGGCCACGGCAACGCCTTCCACGGCAAAACGGCATCAAGCCT
>JAXGVG010000169.1:0-3816 GCA_040773965.1 Alphaproteobacteria bacterium
AAAATTTCAGGCATTTATTGAATTTCGGCCTCAGGCCCAATGGCTTGACTTACAGCCCTTATCTGCCTATTTGTGGCGCTCTTGCAGGTGGCAGCGTAGCTCAGCGGTAGAGCAGGGGAATCATAATCCCTTGGTCGGGGGTTCAAATCCCTCCGCTGCTACCAAAATATCTTTATTTATCAAATGGTTATAACTGGGCACGTTCGCCCTTCGTTCTCCGATTGGCCCCTTTATTAACTTCTGGAAGCACTGTGGAAGCAAGAGGGAGAAAGTCGGAGCGCAATCAAGCGTAGGCCTGTCTTCGCGGAATTGCGATGAGCTTGCGTTCGATAACTTTGCAAAACCGCAAAATCCCCATACAGTAACGCGACCGTCAAAATGGACAAAAGGGGCGATTCTTGTTCCGCCAAAAGCGGGGGCGGAATAATCGAGCTATTACTGAAGGAAACAAAGCTGTGGCACGCGGGGCGAAGGCGAAGAAAACGGGGAATGGAAACGGCGCGAATCTGGGTTTTGAGGCCCAGCTATTTCTCGCCGCCGACAAAATGCGCGGCAGCATGGACGCCAGCGAATACAAGCACGTCGCCCTTGGGCTGATCTTTCTGAAGTACATTTCCGACAGCTTCGAAGCCAAACATGCCGCTCTGGCCAAAGAGGGCGAAAATCCCGAGGATCGCGATTATTACACGGCGGAAAATATTTTTTGGGTTCCCAAGGAGGCTCGCTGGTCTTTCCTTCAGGGCAACGCCAAGCAACCAACCATCGGCAAGCTGATCGATGAAGCGATGATGGCGATCGAAAGCGCCAACCCCACACTGAAGGGTGTTTTGCCGAAAGACTACGCCCGCCCCGCGCTCAACAAACAGATGCTCGGCGAGCTGATCGATTTGATCGGGGGGATTGGCGTTGGAGGCGATGCGGCGAAAAGCAAAGACATTCTGGGCCGCGTTTACGAATATTTCCTCGGTGGCTTCGCCGGGGCCGAAGGCAAGCGTGGCGGCGAGTTTTATACCGCCCGCTGCGTCGTGCAAACGCTCGTCGCGATGTTGGAGCCTTTTAAGGGTCGCGTGTTCGACCCGTGCTGCGGCTCGGGCGGCATGTTCGTGCAGTCGGAGAAGTTCGTCCTGGCTCATGGGGGGCGCGTTGGCGACATCGCCATCTATGGGCAGGAGATGAACAACACCACGTGGCGGTTGGCAAAAATGAACATGGCCGTGCGCGGCATTGAGGCCGACATTCGCTGGAACAACGAGGGCAGCTTCCATCGGGACGAGTTCCGCGATTTCAAAGCCGATTACATCATGGCCAACCCGCCATTCAACGTGAGCGACTGGGGCGGCGAACGCCTGCGCGAGGACGTTCGCTGGAAACACGGCGTCCCGCCTGTGGGCAACGCAAACTATGCGTGGCTCCAGCACATCATCCATCACCTATCGCCCAGCGGAACGGCGGGCGTCGTTCTGGCCAACGGCAGCATGTCCTCGAACCAATCCGGCGAAGGTGAGATCAGAAAGAACCTGATTGAAGCCGATCTGGTCGATTGCATGGTGGCCATGCCGGGGCAGCTTTTCTATTCCACGCAGATTCCGGTCTGCCTGTGGTTTCTGGCGCGCAAGAAGGATCCGAACGGCTTTCGTGGCCGCAAGGGCGAAATCTTGTTCATTGATGCCCGCAAAATGGGCGTGATGGTGGACCGCACGCGCCGCGAGCTGACGGAAGAAGACATCAAGAAAATCGCCGACGCCTATCATGCCTGGCGCGGTGAGAAATCCGCCGGAACCTACGAAGACGTCCCGGGCTTTTGCAAAGCCGCGAAGTTGGAAGAAATCCGGGGCCACAACTACGTCCTCACCCCGGGCCGTTATGTCGGCAGCGAGGCGGCAGAGGAAGACGACGAACCCTTCGAGATCAAATTCCCCCGCCTCGTCGCGGAACTGGAAAGCCAGTTTGCGGAGAGCGACAAACTTACGGTGCGGATACGAGGGAATTTGAAGATGTTGGGAGGTCGAGATTAATGGAGGTTTCCGCGCACCAGAATGTCTTATTCAAAAATCTATTGGTTCTTACCAAGGATGGAGAATGGGGGCCAGAAACAGGCAGCGAAGAGTCCGTTCCTATGCATATTATCAGGGGGACGGATTTTAATGATGTGCGCCTTGGCTCTTTGCATGACGTTCCCATTCGGTACATTCATCGAAAGAACGCAGCGGCTAAAACACTCCATGCAGGAGATATTATTCTGGAAACCGCAGGAGGAACGAGAGATCAGCCAACCGGAAGAAGCGTATTGTTAAAAAACAGGCTGATGAATTCAGCAACGCATGCCGTCACTTGTGCAAGCTTCAGTCGTTTTCTCCGTTTTAATCAGGACGTTGTGAATCCGGAGTTTATGTATTGGTGGCTGCAAGCCTCCTACAAAAACGGCACTCTTTACGAGTTTCATGTACAGCACACGGGGGTCGCTCGTTTTCAGTACACGAGTTTTGCAACCACTACCTTTGTTGAACTTCCCTCATTGCCTACGCAAAAAGCGATTGCGGAAGCGCTGGGGGCGCTGGATGACAGGATCGAGTTGAACCAGAGGATGAATGCGACGCTGGAGGCGATGGCGCAGGCGTTGTTCAAAAGTTGGTTCGTCGATTTCGATCCCGTCCGCGCAAAGATGGATGGCAACCAACCCTTCGGCATGGACGCCGAAACCGCCGCTCTTTTCCCCTCCTACCTTGTTCCCTCCGAACTCGGCGATATTCCTGAGGGATGGGAAGTAAAACCCCTCGATCAAATTGCCAAGTTCTTGAATGGCCTTGCTTTACAGAAATACCCGCCAACGAGCGATGCTTTTTTGCCCGTCATTAAAATTTCCCAGATCAGACAAGGTCACGCCATAGGCGCAGACCGAGCTGCATCTAATATTCCTGCCGAATATGTGCTCGATAACGGTGATGTGATCTTTTCGTGGTCAGGTAGCCTAATGCAGGTTCTTTGGACAGGCGGGAAAGGTGCGCTAAATCAGCATCTTTTCAAGGTAACGTCCGAAACATTTCCTAAGTGGTTCCATTTTATGTGGGTCGAGGAGCATATGCCATGGTTCCAGTCCATTGCAGCATCCAAGGCAACTACGATGGGGCACATCCAGCGCCAGCATCTTGAACAAGCGAAGGTCATTATTCCGCCACAGCCGACTTTGATCGCGATGGATAAAATCTTCGCCCCTATCTTTGCCAAAAAGCTTGAGATCGGCATGGAAAATTCAAGACTGGAAAAAACGCGTGACTATCTCCTGCCCAAACTCATCTCCGGCGACATCCGCATCCCCGATGCAGAAAAATTCGTGGGGGCAGCGGCATGAAGATAACGAAGTTCAACCGTATCAGGGCGCGCACCTATTACGATTTCTCCTGGCCATCTGACTTGCCGGAATTTGCTGATTATAATCTTATCTACGGCTGGAACGGCACGGGAAAGACGACCCTGGCCGATATCTTGCGCATGGTCGAAAAACGCCAGTCCGTCGGGCAGGATGGCGTCAATGATTTTTCTATTGCCTACGGCACAAAAACCCTCACTCCAGCAAACATTGCAACCGATGCTGCGCCACCTTCTATTCGTGTATTCAACCGAGCTTTCATCGACAATAATGTGTTCGCCGAAAATGGCGCGACCCCGATTTTCTTTATTGGCGAAGAGAATATTGATAAACAGAAAAAACTAGAAAAACAGAGAAAAGCGCTTGAGAAGTTGAAGGCCGATGCCGACGCCAAGAAGAAAGAAAAAGACCAGAAGGAAAAAGAGCTGGATAATTTCTGCACCGGAAAC
>JAXGVG010000170.1:0-3762 GCA_040773965.1 Alphaproteobacteria bacterium
CTATTCCCATCCTTCATTCTTCGATACCAAAAGCAAACCCCAGTATGAAAATACCGGGGTTTGTCAGCAGTCTGGGGTGGGCGCAAGCCCGCCCGTCTTTCGTTTTAGGGGCCGGGAAGGGCCTCAAACGTCCCCCTCAAGCTCCCGCTTTAACCAGTTGTGGCGCCTCAATATTTTTCTTTGACGATTCGGCGGGGGCATATTAGGCTTTGATTCAACTTAACCCGAATGAAGTGTTTGCCGATGACCGAAACCACCGTCACCCGAGCTCAGCTTGCTGAGGCTGTTTATCAGGAAGTTGGCCTGTCGCGAAATGACTCGTCCCAGCTTGTCGATATAATTCTTGAGGAAATCAGCCAGGCCCTGATTAAGGGCGATATGGTCAAATTGTCCTCGTTCGGTAGTTTTCAGGTTCGTAGCAAGGCGCAACGCATTGGCCGCAATCCGAAAACGGGCGAGGAGGTTCCGATCCTGCCCCGCCGCGTTCTGGTGTTCCGCGCCAGCCATGTCCTCAAGGACAAGATCAACCGCGCGCTGACGGGCTCTTCCGGGGATGAGAGGGGCTCATGAGCAGTTCAGGCTTTCCCTCGGATCCAAATCCCGCCGCCACGCTTATGGCGGCGCGGTCGATGGAAATAAAGGCGCCGGGCGCTTTCCGCACCATCAGCGAAGTGGCCAGCAATCTTGACGTTCCCCAGCACGTTCTGCGCTTTTGGGAAAGCAAATTCCAGCAGGTCCGTCCCCTGAAACGGGGCGGGGGCCGCCGGTATTACCGGCCGGACGATGTGGCGCTTTTGGCCAGCATCAAGGACCTTCTTTACAATCAAGGCTTCACCATTCGCGGGGTCCAGAAGCTGCTTCGCGAAGGCGGGCGCATGCCTGTGACGCGCGCGCCCTCGTCGGTGGATGTGCCGCATGCGCCGGCTGCCGTGGCGCCCATCATGGCGGCATCGATACGCGGCCTGCCCCCGGCAGCCCGCCGCGAGGTGGAAGACGTTCTGAACGAGCTGAAGGCGATGCGCGAAATGCTTCGCCAGTCGGGCGTTTAGGCCTCAACTTTAAGCAAATATCCTGTTTTGCCGATAAAGTTGCCATGCCGCTCGCGGCTGACTATAGTGCCGCGCCTGGGCCGTTTGGCGGCCCGGTTAAACGAGCGTCGGGATGTAGCGCAGCCTGGTAGCGCATCAGTCTGGGGGACTGGGGGTCGCGGGTTCAAATCCCGCCATCCCGACCACGTTCAGCCCCGTTGGGCACGCGTTGCGTGCCCGTTCAGGCCCGTTTTGAACGGGTTAGGGGCTCATTCGGACCGGGTTAGGGACCTTATTTCCTTTTAAATCCCTCGTAGGCCAGTCCGGCCACAACGGCTCCGAGTATCGGCGCCGTTATAAACAGCCACAGTTGTTCGACGGCCCAGCCGCAAACGACGGCGGCAGTCGCTATGCTCCGCGCCGGATTTACGGACGTGTTCGTAACCGGAATGCCGATCAAATGGATGAGCGTCAGGCAAAGTCCGATAGCCAAGGGGGCAAATCCCGCCGGGGCGCGCGGATCCGTCGCTCCCAGTATGACCATAAGAAAGATAAAGGTCAGGACCGTTTCCGCCACGAAGGCCGCCTGGAGCGAATAACCGCCGGGCGAATGTTCGCCATAACCGTTGGCGGCGAACCCGTTGGCCAAACTGAAGCCCTCCTGGCCGCTGGCGATAAGGTAAAGAACGCCGGCGCCGATCAGGCCGCCGACGACCTGGGCGGCGATATAGGGCACGACGTCCTTTTTGGGAAAGCGGCCATTGACCCAAAGGCCGATGGTGACGGCCGGATTCAAATGGCCTCCCGAAATGTGGCCGATGGCGTAAACCATGGTCACGACGGTCAGACCGAAGGCCAGCGCGACGCCCAGAAAACCGATACCGACCTCGGGAAAAGCGGCCGCAAGGACGGCGCTGCCGCAACCGCCGAAGACAAGCCAGAACGTGCCGAGCAATTCGGCTGCATAACGTTTCATGGGACTCTCCTTTCCGGTGAAAGTTGAGACGTAACAAGCGACTATTATAGCGTATTCAAACAGTTTTTCCCGGCCAGCTCAATGCAACAAAAGGGGAACCCTTTAAGAACCTTAAAACGCAAACGCCTGGGCGCTTTTGGGCTTTTCAAAAAAGACGATTCGATTAAAATCGAGCTATGACGGACGTCGTTTTCATTTACGTCACCGCCCCCAAACGCGAGGAGGCTGAGGCGATCGGCCGCGCGCTCGTTAACGAAAAACTGGCCGCCTGCGTCAATATTATCCCCGGCATGCGCTCCATATACCGTTGGCAGGGCAAGGTCGAGCAGGCCAATGAAACGGTCCTGATCGTGAAAACGCAAACCGCATTGTTTGAAAAAGCGGCCGAAAGGGTGAGGGACTTGCACTCCTATACCTGTCCGTGCATTGTTTCGCTTCCCGTTTCGGCGGGAGTTCCCGCTTTTCTGGAATGGATTCGCGAATCCACGACAGGCGAAAACGGAGAAGAGCCATAAAAGATGCCGGGGAGAAGATGACGGAAAAATCGCTTGCCGCCTACCTCGCGGAATCGGCCGACGTCATTCGCGCCGCTGCGGCTCATGTGCCGGAAGTTAAAATGACGCAAGCCGCCGGCCTTTGCGTGAACGCGCTGCGCAAGGGGAAGGCGGTTCTTGTTTGCGGCAATGGCGGTTCGGCGGCCGACGCCATGCATGTGACGTGCGAACTTGTCGGGCGGTTTCTCAAGAACCGGAAAGCGCTACGATGCATCTGCCTGTCGGACAACCCGGCGACGTTGACGGCCTGGGCCAACGATATGGGGTTCGACTCGGTTTTTGCGCGTCAGGTTGAGGCCTATGGCGACGCTGGAGGCGTCCTGGTCGCCATCAGCACAAGCGGCAATTCGCCCAACGTTTTGGCGGCCATTCGGCAAGCCAAAACGATGGGGCTCAGCGTCATCGGCCTGACGGGGCAGGGCGGCGGCAAGATGGCCGCGCTTTGCGACGTTTTGCTCGACGCGCCGAGCGCCCACACGCCGCTTATCCAGCAGGCGCATCTTTGCCTCTATCATTATCTTTGCGCGGCCATCGAGGCGCAGATGGCGGAATAGCCGCCGGGTCCTTCCCTTGAGAGGAAAGAACATGCCGATCGCCTATCATGACGGCGCTTATGTCGAAAAGAGCGAAATCAGGATCGGCCTTTCCGATTACGGATTCAGCCGCGGGCTGACCTTTGCCGAGTCGATGCGCGTCTACGGCGGGGCGCCGTTTCATCTGGAGGATCATTACCGGCGTCTTCAGGAAGGCGTTGCGATTCTTGGCTTGTCGTTGCCGTTGTCCGTGGAGCGGACGCGCGACGTCGTTCGCCGTTTGTGCGCGAAGAACAATTTTCCTCATAGCGTTGTACGGTTTTATTTTACGGCGGGCGAAAGCCGGACGCCGCCATTGCGTATCGGCGGGGATTACGGCTTTTCGCCGCATTTCATCGTCGTGGAAGACGAAATGAAACCGGACCATCCCGAAGCGCCGAACGGGCTGGACTATTACCGGCGCGGCCAGCGCCTCAGGGTCGTGCCGTACGAAAGGTTTTTGCCAAAAGCCAAGTCGGTGAACTATTTACAGGCCTTTTACGCCGCGCGCGAGGCGGGACCCGAATGGGACGACATTCTTTTCACGCATCGGGACGGGTACGTGACGGAAGCGTCGCGGGCCAACTTCTTTTGCGTTATCGGCGGCGTGTTGTGCACGCCCGATAAAAACA
>JAXGVG010000171.1:0-3752 GCA_040773965.1 Alphaproteobacteria bacterium
CATCCTGAGGAATAACCGGCTTCTGCCCTTGGGTGGTATTATCGTCCGTCGCGTTGCCGTCCTGAGGAACAACCGGCTTCTGCCCTTGGGTGGTACCATTGTCGGTCGCATTGTCACCCATAGCATCGCCGGGTTTTCCGGGCCCGGTCGATGCCGAGGCAATGCCAAGATAATCCATAATCCCGCCGACGAAAGCGCCGCCGAGAGCGCCAAGGCCAAAGCCCTTAAGAGCCTGCAAGACATAATTTCGTTTCTTCCCTTCACCGCTCTTGTTGACCGAGCGGTTATAAGCGCCGGTCTGGACAATGGATGTCGCTGCACCGCCGACGCCACCGAAAATGGATGCCGTTACGATCCCCGTAAGCACCGTAGCTGCAACGGGAAGGGAGGCAATAAGGGCGCCGCCGATTGCTCCGGCAAAAACGGCCAATGCCGTAAGAGCAACGCCGCCATAACGCACGGCCTTTGATACGCCACTGCCAATTTTCCCCCAACCGGCCTCTTTACGTTCAAGATACTTATAAAGCGTAGCCGCCGGTATGCCGATGACCGCTCCACCAGCCGCCGCGCCAAGGACTCCTGCGAGCAACGGCGATGCCGCAAGAACCGTAGCGGCGCCCGCAGCGCACGTCAGAACGCTATTGAGCCCCCATGCCGCCAAAGTGGCCCTGGTTGCCATACGCACGCCAAAACCCAAGCTGCCGCCGGTAATAAAAGGAATAAGGTTGCTGTTCCTTAACCACCGTTTGAACTTGCCTTCCGTCTGGGCGACAACCGTTTCAGGGAACAAATTCATTCCCAGCGCTTTGCTGCGTTGGGCAATGGTCGTATAAGCCCCGTCCATCAGCGCATAGAAAGCATCGCGTTTCTTCTTCTCATCTTCGCTCATATCCGCCCAATCGTTCTCGCGAACGGCGCCATTGCGCCACTTCTCAAGGGCGTTATAAAGGCGGCGAACGGCCGCCTGTTCCGAGGCAATGTCATGAACGTAATTACTGTCCGCCTTGTCCAGAGCCTGCGAACGTTTCGTAATTATGTCGCGCAACTCCGGAACGACATTTGCGAAGGCAGGCAATTTGGCCGGATCGCGCCGATCATTGAACAGATCGATCATGCTGTTTGTCTGATGATAGACATCGTTCAAAAACGCGCGTTCCTCCGCCAAACGTCTATTGGATTCCTCTCCTGACATAAGCATATCGATTCCCAACTCCTGACGGCGGTTCTGCACCATCTTATGGCTGCCGCCCAACAGACCGAGGAAGAATTTCAGCTTTTTATTTTCTTTGTCGTTAAGCTTTGAAGGATCGACCTTGCTGTTGGGATCGTTTTCCCATTCGTCGAGGGTGTTAGCTATATCGCGGACGGCCGACGCTTCGGCTTCGTCGTCATGGATGTATTCACCGGTGACCGCATCCAGAACTTGCGTGCGTTTCGTAACAGACTCGCGAATATTCCTGATAATCCCGGCATAGCGAGGGGTTTTGTTTTCGTCGCGCTCGTCGTTAAAAACATCGAGCATGGCGTTCGTCTTGTGGTAAACGCCGTTCAGGAATGAGATTTCGTTTTCTTTCTTTAGATTATTCTCATCGATGCCATTTTGCGACACGTCCGCCATTTTATGTCTCCCTTGAAAATTCGCAGAATAAATTCCCTTTATTCTCGTCCCAACCTCTCATATTTGTCCGCATAAAGGCAATGCTTTCATGCGCCGTTAACTCTAAAATTTGCGCTATTATACGCGTTATCCCGTAAAATAATGATGAAGTCTCTTAAGGTTAATTCCGATCGATAAACGAAGCAGGGTATTGGGGGAGATTTCCCTCATCGGGCCGAAACGCTCTTAACTCTTTTTAACCATAATCGCGGCGAAAAACCCATCCGTCATATCCGGATAGGGGGCAAGACGCAAATACGGTCCATCAAGGGAATTATCACACATGCAACCGGTTTCTTTGACGGGCAAAACCTCGAATATTCCGTTTCTTAACAGGAAGATATCGATCTGTTCCTCGTTCTCTGCGGCCAGCAGGGAACACGTCGCATAAATCAGCCTTCCGCCCGGTTTGACCAAACGCGCGGCGCTTTCGAGTATTTCCGCTTGCAAGGCCACCAAAGCATCGAGTCCCGGCCCAAGGAAGCGCCAGCGCTGATCCGGATTGCGCCGCCACGTACCGGTGCCGGAGCATGGCGCGTCGACCAGAACGCGATCGAAGGATTCCTTGTGTTTTTTAACCCACGGATCGCGTTCGCTGGCGAGCGGCTTGACCTCAATATTATGCGGCCCGGCGCGGCGAAAGCGTTCCGTGCTGCGCTTCAGCCGCTTTTCCAGCACGTCGCATGCAACGATGCGTCCCTTGTTTTCCATCTGCGCGGCAATGGCAAGCGTTTTGCCTCCCGCGCCTGCGCAAAAGTCCACCACGCGCTGGCCGGGCTTTGCGTCCACGAGCATCGCGACAAGCTGGGAACCTTCGTCCTGAATTTCGGCTCGTCCGTCGCGCAGCATGGGAAGCTTCTCGAGCGCGAGGCGTTCCCCGATCCGTATGCCCCACGGCGACAGGCGGCAGGCCTCGGCCTCGATCCCCAATTTGGCAAGTTCTTCGAGCACGCAAACGCGCGAAACCTTAACCGTATTGACACGCAAATCGAGCGGAGCAGGCTCCAAAAGCGCGCGCATTGAGCACGCAAAATGTTTTCCGAATCGCTGGCGAAGGCCTTTTTCGGCCCATGGCGGGCACTCAACGGCCACCGCTTCGGGCATATCCGGATGCTCGAGCGTATGCCCCTTAAGTCTCTGTAATATATTACGTTCTTCGTCCGAAAGAGGCGAGGGCGCATACTTTTTCCCGCTAAACGCTTCCTCCAAATTTTCAGCCTTTTCCCGATCTACAAGCGTCTTATACGCGAGCAATCGCTCCCTAGTCCCTTGATTTGCCTTCACTTTTTCCATCCACCAATCGAGACGCGCCCGATGCCTCATAACGGCATACGCCAGCCTTGAAATTTCGCCCCGATCCTTCGACCCTATATACCGCCGCGCGCGAAAATAACCGCTGATTAACGCATCGGCGGGACGCGGCATTTTTTCAATCAAATCAAGCACTTCAAGCGTAGCTTGCAAACGCGCCGAAGGGGTCATGTGAAAAACCGCTGAAAAACGATGGCCTTTTCAAGGCCTTGTCATACTTCATTCTATTACCATTTGCCAAGAACGCACGCCTGATCTAATCATCACCGCCTGAATAATCCCACCGGACAAATCGAGTTTCCATGCAAGAAAAAATTGTCGTTCTCGGCCTTGGTTATGTCGGCCTACCCTTGCTTATCGGCCTTGCGCGTCATTTTGACTCCGTCACCGGCTTCGACATCGACCCGAAACGGATCGAAGCCTTAAGCAAGGCGCACGACTGGACAGGCGAAACCCCCGGCGAGGAACTTGCGGACACAAAAGCCCGGATGACCGCGAAAACGGACGATATCCTTGACGGCACCTTCTTCATCGTGACCGTCCCGACGCCCATCGATCACGCCAAACGGCCGGATCTGCAGCCCGTTTTAAGCGCCTGCCGGACGATGGGAGAGATACTGAAGAAGAGAAAGAAAAGCGCCCTTGTGCCGCTCATCGTTTTTGAATCGACCGTTTACCCGGGGCTTACCGAGGACTTATGCGGTTCGAAAATAGCCGAGTTCTCCGGCCTGAAACAGGGCAAGGATTTCAAGCTCGGCTATTCGCCGGAACGCATCAACCCCGG
>JAXGVG010000172.1:0-3708 GCA_040773965.1 Alphaproteobacteria bacterium
GCGTGGCGCGATTGAACTTGGCGTTGTCGTCGGCTTTTCCGGCCTGCATGGGATCGAAATCGGGCAACGATACCATCGCCAGAATTTCACCGCTATTGATGTCCATCACAAGCGCGGCGGCGCCAATAGCGCGAAATTCGTCAATCGCATGGCTTATTTCGCGGTGAAGAATCGTTTGCAGGCGCAAATCGAGCGAAAGCGCCACGGGTTCGGGATGTTGCTGCAAACGGCCGTTCAGGCTTTTTTCCATTCCCGCAATGCCGTTGCTGTCTATGTCGGTATAGCCCAGAATATGAGCCATTATGGATCCGGACGGATAGGTGCGGGCTTCATCGGGGCTGAATTCGATGCCCGCGAGGCCAAGCTTGTTGACTTCGTAATATTCGCGGGGCACCAGATGTCTCTTGATGACGGCGCAGCGTTTCGGGCTGTGAAGCGCTTCGCCCAGTTTTTCATGATCGAGATCCGGCAAAACGTTTAGGAGCTTCCCGTAGGCTTCGTTCGGATCGAGAATGCGTTTGCCGTCGGCGCACAACGAAACGGTCGGCAACGACGTGGCGAGGACGATGCCGTTCCGGTCGGTCAGGTTGGCCCGGCTCGCGGCAGGCATGTCGCCCGAGGCGGCGTGGATAAACGTGGGCTCGGGCGTGTCGCTGGAAAGGGAAAGGCTAGCCAGTCGTCCGGCGATCGCCATGTAGACGATCCCGAACATCAGAAGCACAAAAACCAGACGATGGCGGGCCAGCTCCAGCGCCTGTTCGGCGGGTGTCGAAAGGCGACGGTGCGTTTTCGAAGGGGTCGTGTCCCAAAGCCCCGGCAGGCTTGGCTGACGGGAGGAGGCTCTGTTGCGTGACGAACGCCATCCCCTCATGGGGACGTGCCGGCATGGGGTGAGGGGTCAAGAGTGGACGGCATCTCGTCGTCTCCTCTCGGCAACGGCGCGGCATTTGCCGTGCGCTGGATAATCATGTGCGTGTTGATATGGGCGGAGCCGGCGAGGGCTTCGGCATGCTGAGGCAAGGCGGCGGTCGGCGGCGGCGCGGCCAGGCTCGTTTTGACGCTGGCGATAGGCGTGCTTTCCACAGTGACTCCCGCCATGGCTTCCTTGCGCGTGGGAAGGATTTCCGGCAGCCGGTCAAGGCGCGCAATCTGTTTGACGGCGGTGGGATGCATGGCGAGGTGCTTGCGGGCGGCCCGTTCGATGCGCGCGGGATTGGCGAGGTAGACCCATTCGGCTTTCAGGACGTGAATGTTCGTTAATTCGGTTTCGATCCGGTCGTTGATCGAAACGAGCTGTTCGCTGAGCTCCTGAACGCGGTAGCTCGTGGCGTAAAGAGCGCCGCTGATGGCAATGGTCAGCGCAAACCAGAAAAGGGTGAGGGAGACGCGGCTCATGCGGTTCCCTCGCTGAAAGCGGGGGCGGCGGTGCGTTCCGCGACGCGCAGGCGTGCGGAACGCGCGCGAGGGTTGACCGCGATTTCCGTGGCCGACGGGCTTTGCGCCTTACGCGCGAACAAAAGGAAGCTCGGCGCGGCGGCGGAACCGGCAACGGGAGCATGGCGCGATCCGCGCGTGGCATGCGCGCTGCGTTCGCGAAGGAAATCCTTTACGCAACGGTCTTCCAGAGACTGGAACGAAACGACGGCAAGGCGGCCATCCGGCTTCAACAGCCGCTCCGCCGCGCCGAGGCCGCATCGCAGTTCGCCGAGTTCGTCGTTCACGGCCATGCGCAACGCCTGGAATGTTCGTGTGGCCGGGTCGATACCGTCGCTGGAGCGCGGCACGGCCTTGCGGACAATCCCGGCCAGCTGCAGCGTGCGGGTGATGGGGGCCTGCCGACGGGTTTCGACGATGCGTTTGGCGACGCGGCGCGCGAAACGCTCTTCACCGAGTTTGAAGATAAGATTGGCAAGTTCGCGTTCGCCGGATTCGTTCACGATGTTCGCGGCGGTAACGCCCTCGTGGCTCATTCGCATGTCGAGCGGGCCGTCCTTCATAAACGAGAATCCGCGTTCGGCATCGTCGATCTGGGGCGAGGAAACGCCGAGGTCAAACGTAATGCCATCGACGGCGGTGACGTTGCGGGACGCGAGCAGCGGTTCCATTTCGCCGAAGAGTCCTTGCATAAGCGTAAGGCGCGGCGCGAATTCCTTAACCATCTTTTGGCCGGCGGCGATCGCGTCGGGGTCGCGGTCGATGCCGAACACTTGCGTTTTGGCGGCCATGAGCAAGGCGCGGGCGTAACCGCCGCGGCCGAAGGTGCCGTCGATGTAGATGCCCTGATCATGAGGTTCGAGCGCTTTCAAAACCTCACTCAGCATCACAGGGATATGGCCGACGGAGCTTTTCATCGGAAATCTCCGTCTTCGAGGCGGCTTGCCGCTTGCGCGATAATCTTGCTGAGAGAAATGTCCTTGGCGCGCGCGGCGGAGCGCGCGGCGGCTTCGTGCGCGGCGAGTTTCTTCGGGTCCCAGATTTGAAAGGTTTTACGGCGACCGACAAAAGCGACTTCGTCGGCAATGCCAACGGATGCGGTCAGGTGAGGAGGGAGAGTAATTCGTCCCTCGCTGTCGAAAAGAATCTGGACCGAGCCGCCGAAGATCGTTGTTTCGATCAGCTCGTACATTTCAGGCGCGAGATCGAGCTTTTCCAGGCTCTTACTCAGAATTTCGAGGTGATTTGTGGCGCAGCCGTCGAGGGCTTCATATTGCAGGGAGCGGAAAACCACGATTCCGGGAGCTTTCGGACCCAATACGGCCCGAAAAGAAGCCGGAACTGACACCCGTCCCTTCTTGTCAATCCGGTTGACAAAAGTGGATAAAAAAACGGTCATTAAAAGACCCCGGAAATTCAAAAAGTTAGGCCTACGCATGCCCCCGCATGTCCCATGGCCTTAATGGGTACCTATGGGATAACATGGGCAGGCATGGGTAATCAAGGGAATATGTAATAAAAATGTCTTAATCCACAGGAATCTTTCTTAATAAAATCATTGATGAGAAGTTGTTGCGCAAAGGATCGAAGTAAACAAAAAGAGAACGGAAGCTTGTTCCGTTTATGTTCTTGTTCGGCGGATGAATTAACACCGCTTCGAAAAATAAAATCAGTTGGGATCGCGAAAGACAGCCGGATTGCCCATGGCCATGGCTCCGGCGGGAATGTCATTGTAAACAATTGATCCGGCAGAGATTTTTGCGTTGTTGCCGATCTTGACGCGAGCCGTGACGAAGGCTTGGCCGCCAAGGAAAACGCCGTTTCCCAACGTGGCCGAACCGTGCACGCTTGCGTAAGGCGAAAGGACGCAAAAGTCGCCGATAAGGCTCTCATGGCCTGCGGTTGCGTACACATTAAAGAGAGTATGCATGCCAATACGGGTCTCGGGACCTATGAGCGAGAAGGGGGCGAGCACGGAGCCGTCGCTTATTTGCGCGGTGGCGGCGACGTGGCAAGCGGGGTGAAGAAGGGTGGCGAAGCGGGCGCCGCGCGCCTGCAGACGTCCGGCCAACAACCTGCGGTCTTCGGGCGCGCCGACGGCGATGACGTAAACGGCGTCGTTCTCGGGGGGTAAATCGGTCGGGCCGAGGACGGGATAACCGGCATGCTTCGTCCCGGCGGGTTTTGTGTCGTCGAGAAAGCCCTTGAGCGTGAAGTCCTGTTTGCCTGCGCGGGAAATGTCTTCGGCATAGGACGCCGCTTCGAGCCCGAACC
>JAXGVG010000173.1:0-3627 GCA_040773965.1 Alphaproteobacteria bacterium
AATCTCGGCCTGATGCTGCGCGAGGGGTTGCTGAAGGAAAATATCGACGGCGAGGCGCTTTTGTGGGCGCATGCGCGGCTTTTGGCGCGGCCCGAGCAACGGCGGATATTGATGGTGATTTCCGACGGCGCGCCGGTGGACGACTCGACGCTTTCCGTCAATACGAGCCGGTATCTGGAACGGCATTTGCGCGCGGCGATCGACTGGATCGAGACGAAGTCCGACGTCGAGCTTGTGGCCATCGGCATCGGCCACGACGTGACGCGCTATTACCGCCGCGCGGTTACGATTTCGGACGTCGAGCAGCTGAGCGGCACGATGACGGAGCAACTGGCGGCGTTGTTTGAGGAGAGGTGAAGGATCAGCCGAATTCGCCCGGCGGGGGGTCGATGGGAACGTTGAGTTCCTCGAGCAAAAGCTCTTCGTTCGTGAGCTTCATCTGGCCGATGGTGAAGTGTTCCGGCGCGCCGGCTTCGGGGTCGAAAACGTCCATTTCATAGGGGGCGATACGGATGTCGGTCTTGAACAGCGCGTTCTTGAACACCACCGTGCAGGTCAGCGTGAACAGGTTGTCGCGGCCGATGCCCTTATAGGTGACGGGCATGAGCCGGGCCGCCACTTCGGCTTTTTCCTTGGCGTTGGCGTTGGGCAGCCAGACGACTTCTTCCGGCTTTTCCACGATGATGAAGCGGCCCAACTGGCCACGCACGTAGTGAAAGAAGAACTTGGCGTAGGGGACGAGCGTTTTTTTATCCAGCTTGATCGGCGCGCGTTCGTTGACGCTGTAGATCGGTTCGTTCGTCCAGTTCATCAGGTTCGCGTCGCCGGGCTTGTAAAGAATATAACGCACGTTGGGCGGCGGGAGCGACATATCCGTCAGCGCGTAAAGCCTGTATTCCCCATAAAAGGGAAGGTTGGCTGCCTGCACGAGAGTCTTGTCGGCGGGAAGCGAAACGGGCGCTATGTCCGGGGCGACGGTTGAAATAAACGCGCGGGCGTCGTCGGGGCTGAGCGTTTGAAAAGCGAGATCGATCATTGAGCGTTACTCCCTGGGGGTCCTTAAGCTTTGCAGCCGACGCTAGCGAAAAGCGGAGGCCATGTCATCAGGTCTTCACGATCGTCGCCAATTCGCTGGCGATATCGCTGGCCCCGATGGCGATGCGGGCGTCAAGCATGCGCACGACCAGCTGGCGCAGGGAATCGTCGTTTCCTTCCGCGCGGAATTTTTCGCCCTCCGCGACCATGGCTTGAAATTCTTCATGATCGGGGAAGAGGAACGGCTCACGCGACAGGCGGCGGAACCACGTCGCCACATAGTCCGGGTCGCGCCACGCGATGGCGAAGAACAGCGCGCGCATTTCGTTGAGTAGAAGCGAAGCTTTGTCGAAATCTTCCTCGTTGTCGATGATGTGCTGAACCTTTTGGGCGAAGCCGTCATAGCGGGCGTTTTCGTCCTTGCCGGCCTGTCCGCGCACGACACGGTTATAGACGGCGATCATCTTGCCCAGCCGCCGTTGCAGCATCGGGCCGTTGTATTTTTTACCGAGCCGCACGATGTCCTGACGGATGAAGCGGGCTTCTTCCATGACGCGGCGAATGGCGTCCGAGTCGCCGGAAGCGTCGTCAAGCGTTTCCCGCTGTTCGTCCAGCCGTATCTTGAGCAACTGGACCTCCGGGCCGCCCTCGGGTCCCAGGGCT
This sequence comes from Alphaproteobacteria bacterium, assembly GCA_040773965.1. Classification (GTDB taxonomy): domain Bacteria; phylum Pseudomonadota; class Alphaproteobacteria; order UBA9219; family UBA9219; genus JAXGVG01. The sequence continues at coordinate 1,699 of JAXGVG010000173.1, forward strand.
GCGGCCAGATCGCCCCATTCCTCCGTGCCGCGCGTCAAGACGACTTCGGCCAAAGGCGAGCCCGTTTCCTGATCGAAGGAAAGCTGGCCTGCCTGTGGCGCGTAGAAACGAGGGACGCGTAGCTCAAGCGCGTTGGCCGGAAGCTTGACGGTTGCCTGAAGGATGCCGCCGTCGGTCATGCGCCAGTCGAAGACGATGGGGTCGCCGGCGCGAATGACGTTGCCGGGCGGAAGGTCGTTGCCTTCGATGCGGAACAGGCCGACGCAGAGGTTGAGGTCGATCCGCTCCGGGTATTCAACCTGAAACAGTTCGAAACTGATTGCGCCCGTGCCGCCCGCTTTCAGGTCGCGGCCGCTCATGAACCGGGCCTGGCCCGTCGCGGGGAGCGGAGAGCCTTTTTCGATGAGCGTTAAAAGGGTGTTTTCCTGCGCGTCCGCGTGTTCCAGCACCTTGACGGCGATCGTTTGCGCGGCCGGGATGGTGCCGGTTGTCGCCACGACGCGCGTGATGGCGAGGCCGTGGTCGTGGCGCGGCAGGTGCGTTCCGGATTCATCCAGAACCTTGACGCCGAATTTGTTTACGCCCATGGCCCGCAGCGGCACCATGACGGTCAGGTTGTCGGTCAGGGGCAGAAGGCCCGAATTCCAGCCTTCGGCAGTCAGGTGGATTTGTCGGGGCGCTTCAAGAGGTTTTGCGAGGCGCACGGTGATGACGGTTTTTTCGTCCGCCGTGCGCTGGGCGTAGTCGAAGGTCAGGCCCGGCTCTTCCGGCGCAGGCGTCGACGCCTGAACGGGCTTTGGTATGCTGCCCGTGCCGATGCCGACTCCCTCGATGGCCATATCCCAGCGGCGGCTTTCGCAGTAATAGGCCGCGCCGATGGCGACGGCCGTCATGGGATCGGTTTTAAGGTCGGCGGCGATGCCAAGTTCGTCGCAGACCATCTGGCGGATGAGAGGCGTGCGGCTTGGACCGCCGATAAAAACGATGCGGTCGATGTCTTCCCGGTTGACGTTGTTTTCCTCCAGCATGGAGCGGATCATGTTGATGGTCTGCATGACCGGCTCGCGGATAAGCTCTTCGAACTGGGCGCGCGTGAGCGGCGCGTCGAGGAAGATTTCCATTTCGCTTTGGTCCGTCAGGCGGACTTCGTCGTCGGAAGCGAAAATCGAGGCTTCTTCCAGCGTGGAAAGGTCGATCTTCGCTTTTTCGGCGGCAAGATGCGCAATCCGGACAAGGCGGCGGTAGGCCGGGTCGCGCATGAAATTGTCGGGCAGATCGAAGTTGGCGATCAGCCACGGGCGAATGATTTCGTGGACGATCTTGCGGTCGAAGTCGCGCCCGCCCAGCATGTTGATGCCCTGCTGGGCGACGATGGTAACTTCGCCGTTGATCGCTTCGGCCAGAGCGACGTCGAACGTACCGCCGCCAAGGTCGTAAATCAGGAACTGGCCGGAGCGTTTGGCTCCCGCCATGGCAGCCAGTGCGGCGGCTACGGGTTCCTGCAGCAAATCGACGTGTTCAAGGCCCGCCAGTCTGGCTGCGCGCAGCGTGGCTTCCGACTGCATCTGGTTGAACGCGGCGGGAATGGTGATGATGGCGCCGGTAAACGCTTCTTCGCCCGTTTCGGTGGTAGCCTGGCCAAGAAGCTGACGGACGATTTCGGCCGAGCATTCTTCGGGCGTGAGCGTCAGTCCGGCTCCCTTTATTTCGATCGGTGTCGAGGAGCCCATCAAGCGTTTAAATCCGGCAGCGACGTTTTCCGGCGCGATCAGAAGCTGGTCGTAGGCGCGACGACCGTAAAGGCGGTGGCCCCGTTTGTCGATATAGATGACGGAAGGCAAGACCTCGCCGCCGTCGGCCGGGCGAAAGACGCGGATTTCGCCGTCAATGAGACCGGCAATAACGCTGTTCGAGGTGCCAAGATCGATG
>JAXGVG010000174.1:0-3562 GCA_040773965.1 Alphaproteobacteria bacterium
ACAGGCGCAACAACCGCTACAACCAGAAATGGCTAAAGCGGCATGAGAAAAAGGGGTAAATCCATGGACCTTAATTTACCCCGCTTGCTGGTCTAAACGACGGGGTGCAGCTCAGACACCGTCGGGAAAAAATGGTTTCCAAAAAATCAGGAAAAGAATAGATGTTTTTTTCTTTGGCAATTTTATGAAGTCGTGGTGACCAAAACGCCAGAAGGAAAAGGCCAAGGGCATAACCTAACCCAGCCGAAATAACGACAAGCCCCCCTGTATACGTCATGGATGTTGCCGCAAAGATGCTTCCGGCTCCCATAATCGTGCTCACAAGGGAAAGAGTTAGAGCCCTTGCGCCCGTGGATCGATCATTAGCCCAATAAGTTTGAAGGGTCTTTGCGCGAGAGAAGAAGGCTAGCCCCGCAAAAGAGAGGAGGTAACAGGCCAACACGATGTAATCGAACCCATTAAGAGCAAACTGTTGCATAATCCTCTCCGAAGGCCGCTGTTGAAGTTACGGTTAAAACCCATTCCCTCGGAGACGATATAATTGATCGAGCCAAAAGGCCAGCTTGAATCGTTAAAATCTTAACGATCTCCGCGCTGAAATGACTCGAAAGATGTGCGTCGTTCAAAAAAGAGCTTCGGCACTAGACGGATGATTTTGTTGAAGATTATTCAGGGTTGCGCCCCACTCAGCCATTGTGTTCATCACTTCGTGGGCGCCCAAAAGGTTCAAAGTAGCTCCATTCTGGCGCACCACGCTTCGCCCTTACGGGCTACGCGTGGCGCAGCCATGCGGAGCACGTTAGAGCGAAGCCGTGCCCGGCGAAGCCCGCAGGGCGTAGACGGGCTGCCGCCAAGCAGTAATGTCTTTCCAAGTGGCGCATCTGCATCATCAAAAGTGCGTCATTTCCCGATTGGGAATATACGGGCGTGACGGCGGACTGGTTTCATTTAAATTGAGCTTTATGCTATTTTGTCGCGCCCAGTCCCAGATCTGGGCGCAAAACATATGCCCGTTCCTATGACAAGCAACGCTCCCGACCGGAAATACTTCAAACGCGTGCCGCCGGGATCTTTGGCGGAAAAATTAACGCTCATGGCGCGCGACAGGATTTATACCGGCTTCATGCGTTTGTGCGCGCCCGCAAGGGACGCGGCCATTCTGGATGTCGGCGTATCGAACTTTCCTCATCCCGCCGCGAACGTTCTGGAGAGAAAATACCCCCATGCCTCGTGCCTGACGGCGGCGGGGATGGGCAAGGGCGATGGCTTTCGGGAAATGTTTCCCCAGGTGCGTTATGTCCAGCTTGCGCCGGACGGTCCCTTGCCGTTTGCGAACGACGAATTCGCCATCGCCATCGCCAACGCCGTTCTGGAACACGTCGGCAGCGCGGACAAACAGCGCGTCTTTCTCGGCGAATTGACGCGCGTCGCGCGCGCAGCGTTTGTCGTCGTGCCGAACCGTCTCTTTCCGGTCGAGCATCATACGATGATACCGCTGCTGCATTATGCACAAGGCCCCTTCCGTCTAGCCTGCCGGTTGACGGGACAGGACGAATGGGCCGCGCCCGAAAACCTGATCCTGATGACGCGGCGAAAGTGTCTTGCTCTGGCAAAAGGGCTAGGGCAAGTCCAATGCGGCTATACGGGCATTCCAATGGGTCCGTTCAGCTCGAACATATACCTATACATAAAGAAATAGGCTTTAAACGTTTGTATTTGGGCGCTTCGAGGTGCGCTTCAAGCCCCGGGACATAAAATTTCCGCCCTTTAAAAGCGAAAAAACCTCCCTACATAAAGAAAAGGAGCCGGAAAGGCTCCACGAAATCTTAACTCATGGATGAAAGGAGGGCATCATGAATTGGCGGTTACCAACATCTTTCACGGGACGCGGGCTTTCGCGCGCGGGCGCCGATCCTTTTGTTTCGCTGCAGCGTGAACTCAATCGCGTATTCGACGACTTGTGGCCCGGCTTGCCGGTGACGACGGGATTGTCGGCGGCTTCAACCTCGCTGCGGCTCGATGTGAAAGAGGACGACAAGTCCTTTCATGTGACGGCGGATCTGCCGGGCCTGACGGAAAAAGACGTCGATGTGACGTTTCAGGACGGCATGCTGACCGTTCGCGGCGAGAAAAAGATCGAACGCGACGAGAAAAAGGACACGTGGCACATCACGGAACGTTCCTATGGCAGTTTCGCGCGGCAGCTTTCGTTCCCCGCGAACATCGACGCCGAGGGAATCCTCGCAAAATTCGACAAGGGCGTTTTGACGGTCACGCTGCCGAAGCTTCCCGACGAGCAAACGAAGGCGAAAAAAATCGAAGTCAAGGGCGGTTAACCCTGAATGTGAATCTTCGCGCATCCGGACTTTCCCTCTCTGTCGTTCTTAAGTGAATGATGGAGAGGGATTTTTTTGCTTCCGCATCCGATTCCGCAAAAGCCGAATCGCTTTCGAAACGTTTTGGTGTTGTTAACCATTGGATGTTAGCGTTCCTCTGCTGAATCACTGACGGAGGACTCCATGAGCGATGCTAAGAACGGCGATACAACCGGCAATCCGGCCCCTCTGGGCCTGCTTGCTTTCGGCATGACGACGCTTTTGCTGAATTTTCATAACGCAGGTTTCTATCCGATGGATTCCATGATCCTGGCGATGGGGCTCTTCTACGGAGGGCTGGCGCAAATCATAGCCGGCATGATGGAATGGAAGAAGGGCAACACGTTCGGCGTTACGGCTTTCACGAGCTACGGCTTTTTCTGGCTGAGCCTTGTGGGGCTGATCGTGCTCCCGGAAATGGCGCCCGGCATTAAAGCTGCCGGTCCCAATCCGTCGATGGCCCTGTTCCTGATCGTGTGGGGCGTGCTCACGCTGGCGCTTTTCCTAACCACGCTGAAAATGAGCCGCGCGCTGCAAATCGTGTTCGGCTCTCTGGTCGTCCTGTTCCTGTTTCTGGCGATCGGCCACGCGACGGACAGCCTCGTCATCAAGAAGCTGGCGGGATGGATCGGCGTCTTCTGCGGCTGCTGGGCGATGTACACCGGGCTGGCGCAGGTCATGAACGAGGTCTACGGGAAAACCGTCTGGCCCATCGGTTCGGTCAAGAAAAGGTAGCGAACGGTTTCGAAAGCCTGACGGCAGCGCGGATATCGTTTATGCGATATCCGCCTGCCTTGTTTTCGTCTCTTTTTTAGCCCTAGTATCGCCGGTCTTCTCGCACGTTGTATAGCCAGCGACTGTAATTCATGCCGTTTCGACGTCCTCCGCCCTTTAAACAACCGCTGCCCCGGCGGCATAAAGCCGAGCGCCCCCGCGCTTCCTCACGGAGGCGGACGGGGGCTTTTGTGCGCTGGCTGTTCAAGGCGGCGTTGCTTGCGGCCATATGGGGCGGCGTGGCGTTGACGATCGTCATTGCTTACTACGCCTACGACATGCCGGACATCCGTCAGGTAACCCAGCCTGTCCGGCGGCCGTCGATCACGCTCCTGGCCGAAGACGGGTCGATTCTGGTTCGCTACGGCGAACTGCACGGCAAGCACGTCACGATCGACGACGTTCCCGAACAC
>JAXGVG010000175.1:0-3552 GCA_040773965.1 Alphaproteobacteria bacterium
CGTGAGCGATCTGCCCGTGCTGGCGCGTCTTCTTAGCGCCGCCTCGCCGTTCGGTTTCATCGATTTTGTGACCGGCAACGCCAGCTTTAACCGGCTCCAGGGGCAATTCCGCTGGCAAGGCGACGCCATCGAACTCATCAAGGTGCGCGCGGCCGGTTCAGTTTTCGGAATCAACATCGACGGCCATCTCGACATGAACACCGGCGAGGCCAATCTGCACGGCACGCTGGTGCCTTTCAGCCTGTTCAACAGCATCATCAACGTCATTCCCTTGCTGGGCGATATGATTACGGGCGGCGAGGGTCAGGGCGTAATCGCGGCTTCGTACACGGTCAAAGGCACGCTGAACGAACCCGATATCAGCGTGAACCCGGTTTCTCTCCTGACGCCGGGCTTTTTACGCACCCTGTTCTTTGCGGGCGGCGGCGGAACGGAAAAGACGGATGACAAAACGGCCCCGGCAAAGAATACGCCGTCAATAGACGCGAAAGATAAAGCGGGAAAAACTAGGGACTGATGCCGATGTGCTTGACGTACATCAGTTCGCTGGAGGCATGCCCTGAATCCTCGCGCGTCAACGAAGATGTCCATTCATAGCCTTCCGGGCCTTCGGCCCGGACCAAATAGCCATCCAGGCTCACGATATCGCCGACGCGAATGGCGTTCATCGCACGTTCGACCTCCTCGTCCGCCGGGATAAGGTGCGTATTGGACATATGGCTGTTTATGCCTTCCGGCGAAAGATGATAGCGCAACGGCGGCTTGTCAAAACGCGACGTGTAGTAGCGGCCCGACAAACGGATGGAAAAATGCTCCAACATCGCGGTATCCGACATTTCTTTCCAGCCGACGGTCAGGTCCATCGGCGAAATTTCGGATTCCCGGTCAAAATAATAACGGCGCTTGGCCAGAACGCGGCCCTTCAGGTTGTACGAGGCAAGCGCCTTGAGATTGTAGTTGTCGAGCACGATGACTGTGCCCTCAGGCATGGCGATCTGAACGGGCTCGGCGGCCATTCTTATGCCGGGCGGATAGGTTATCGTCTTCTCGGGAAGAACAAGTCCGATAAAGACGATGATGACAAGCGCCGGCAAGAGAGTGTGCGTCGAAAGCCAGCCGCTCGGCCATAGCGGCTTTAGCTCCTCAAGGGTTTGCGATGCCGTTCCTGCCAAGGGCGCATCAGTCATACGCGATGCCTCTCCTGTGAAGAATCAGCGTATTTTATGACTCTTACTTCGTTGGCAACAGGTTAATATTTTTCGGCGGAGTCGCTGTATCAAGAATTATTTCTGAAGTGCGCTCTTTTTCACTCATTTTGGATTTGGGGGCGGCCCCCTCCAGCGGCACGATGGTTTTTTCCCCAACCGGTTTCAACGAGCCCGGTACTGCGGGAGGTTCGGGCGCCGGTTCAGGAGGAGACGCTTCAGCCGGTTCACTGCGCACGGGAGGCAGGGTTTGCTCGAATCCGGCCTCATGCCGACGGGGGTAATGGGGTATATCCAGTCCGCCCTTTTTGTGAGGCCCCATGATGATGATATTCGTCGTCGCATTGTTCACGGTTGTTTCGTTAACGATCCTCGGCATGATGACCGGCTCGGGCTCCAATTCATATTCCACGAAACGCTGAACGCCTTCCCGCCAATCGGCCGCCGTCTGGAAACGGCTTGTCCAGATGCCCCGCCTTTCCCGGCGGGCCCGTTCCTGATCCAGAGCGTACATGCCTCCCGAGCAGCCTTCTTCGTCCATCGCCCAGCCGTGAACGACCAGATAACGCGCGATGTCGCTGACCTTATCGCCGCGCACGCGAAAACACTGGGCGCTGATGCCGCTGTCGCCAAGCTCGCCCTTAACCTGGCATTTCACGAGTTGACCTTGCACGAAATGCTTGAGCGCCGTTGCCGCCTGTTCGCCGCAATCCCACGCGCGGTCTTCCTGCCAGCATTGTTGATCGTCCGCCAGCGTCTCAATGCCCCAAAGAGCGACTTGATGACCGTCCAGCATAATCAAACCGGAATCCAGAACAACCGGCGAGCCGAAAAGTTCTCCCGCTTCCCCGGCGCGCACCTGGGTAACGGCGATCATAGCCGTGAAAATAATAAGACTGGCAGTCCTGAACATCATTCGAGGTTCTCTTTCTTCAACGACCTTATACTGGCAAGGCATCGTGGCTAAAAAAAGGTGTCTGCCCAAACGGCGGGTGTTATAACCCAACTGGAAGGAAAAAATAAGCCTTATAATGAGCGTCGATATGCCGCAATCCCCTCTTTTTTCGAAAGAAAACGTCGCCGTCAAGCGTTCGATACGCATCGCGGGACACCGCACCAGCGTTTCGCTGGAGCCAGCTTTTTGGGACGAACTTAAGGCCATCGCGAACGAAACCCGCTGTTCGCTCAACGAGCTTGTGAAAAGCGTCGATACGAAGCGAAAAGGCAATTTATCAAGCGCGCTTCGTCTTTTTGTCCTGAAAAATCTTAAAGAAAAGGCATCTCGGGCAAAATAATCCTTGTGTTTGCGGGCTCTTTTCACTAAGGCCTGAAATATAACGCCTTGGTACCGGGTGTGGCCGGCCAGGCACTCTTTCCCCTTACACTCTTGACCCGAAGGGAAGGTAGGCCATGGACAGTGTACTCATCATCGGCGCAGGAGCGGCAGGATCTGTTGCAACCAAAAAATGCGCAATGGATCGGGATACTTTCAAGAAAATACATTTGGCATCGCGAACGCTGGAAAAATGCGATAAAATCCAGAAAGAATGCCAATCGGACATCACCGTCTCGCAGATCGACGCCGACGACGCGAAACAGGTCATCGGTCTGATCGAAAAGCAGAAGCCTGATATCGTTATCAACCTGGCCTTGCCCTATCAAAATGTTCCGATCATGGACGCCTGCCTTGCGACCGGCGCGCACTACCTCGATACGGCCATCGACGAGGTTCGGGACAGGATTACCTTTGGCTATGCAAATCAATGGCCCTTTCGCGACCGTTATCGCGAAAAGGGCATTATGGGCATCCTTGGCTGCGGCTTCGATCCCGGCGTCGTGAACGCTTTTTGCGCCTATGCGCAGGAAAATCTTTTCGACGAAATCAGCACAATCGACATCGTCGATTGCAACGATGGCAATCACGGGCGGCCCTTCGCCACGAACTTCAATTCCGAGATCAATATCCGCGAAGTGACCCAGAGAGGCCGATACTGGAAAAGCGGCAAATGGATCGAGATTCCTCCGTTCGACCTTTCCACCATGATCGATTTTCCCGAGGTCGGTCCAAGAAGGGCCTATCTTATCGACCACGAGGAATTGGTCAGTCTGATCCATCATATTCGCGGCCTTAAGCAGATCCGCTTCTGGATGACGTTCTCGGACAGCTATATCAAGCACCTCGAGGTCCTGCAGAACGTGGGCATGACCCGCATCCATCCGGTCACATATAATGGCGTGGAGATCGTTCCCTTGCAGTTCCTTGTGCACCTTTTGCCGGAGCCGTCTTCGCTGGCGAAAAACTACACCGGCAAAACCTCCATCGGCACGATCGTCACCGGTACCAAAG
>JAXGVG010000176.1:0-3501 GCA_040773965.1 Alphaproteobacteria bacterium
CGGTCATCACGCAGCATTGCTGCGACGTAAAGCGCGTTTTGAACGTTCCGGCGCGCGCTTTTACGCCGCCGCCCAAGGTTGATTCCGCCGTCGTGCGCCTCACGCCGCGCGCGGACCGCCCGAAAGACGTTTCGTTTGAATCGCTGGAAGCCGTCACCGCCGCCGCGTTCGGACAGCGGCGCAAGATGCTCCGCTCAAGTTTGCGTTCTTTAGGCGGCGAAGTATTGCTTGAAAAAGCGGGGATCAACCCGCAACGCCGCGCGGAGGAATTAACCATCGAAGAGTTTGAAACGCTGGCGCGGCGTCTGAGAACCTAGCGCCTTTCTTGCAATTCTTTCACGAACGCCGCGAGGCCGACCTGACGGCGGCGTCTAAGACGTTCACTATCAAGAATGCTTTTCACCGCGGCCACCGACTGATCAAAATCGCGATTGACGACAACGTAATCGTATTCCGCCCAATGGCTCATCTCGTCTGTGGCCTTGGCCATGCGCCGCGCTATTTCGGCCGCGCCGTCCTGCGCGCGTTTTTGAAGCCTGCGCTCCAGCTCGGCCCATGACGGGGGAAGGATAAACACGCTCACAAGATCGTCCCGCGCCTTTTCCGCCAATTGCTGCGTGCCCTGCCATTCGATGTCGAACAGAACGTCGCGCCCCTTGGCCAGCGTTTCCTCCACAAACGCGCGCGGCGTGCCATAGCTGTGGCCGAAGGCCTGCGCGTGTTCGAGAAATTCGCCGTCTGTCACGCGACGGCCGAATTCGGCCTGCGCAATGAAAAAGTAATCCTTGCCCTCGACTTCGTTCGGGCGCGGCGGGCGCGTCGTGGCGGAAACGGACATTGAGAGGGAATCGTCCATCTCCAGAAGGCGGCGGGAAATCGTCGTCTTCCCCGCGCCCGAGGGCGAGGAAAGAACCAGCATCAAGCCGCGGCGTTGAATATCGGGCATAGGGACTCGGGGCTCGGGGTTTAGAATGAAATTTTGTAGCATTTAGCATACAAAAAGTCTTCCCCGAATGCTAAAGATGCTGAATGCCGAATTCTGAACCCCGAATGCTAACGCCCAAACACATCGCCATCACCGGCGCTTCCAGCGGCCTCGGCGCCGCGCTGGCCAGGGCCTATGCCGCGCCGGGCGTCCTTTTGTCGCTGCAAGGCCGGAATCGCGCGCGGCTCGACGCCGTGGCGGCGGACGTCGAGCGCCTCGGCGCCCGCGCGACGGTCAGGGTTGGAAACGTGACGGACGCCGAAGACATGAAGGAATGGCTGACCGGCTGCGATGCGCTTCAGCCCCTCGATCTTGTCATCGCCAACGCAGGCATCTCGGCGGGCACGGGGCGCGGCGCGGAAAGCGCCGCCCAGGCCAACGCCATTTTCGCCACCAACGTGACGGGCGTTTTGAACACCGTCCACCCGGTCATCCCGCCGATGAGGGAGCGGAAAAGCGGCCAGATTGCCATCATGGCTTCGCTGGCGGGTTTTCGCGGGCTTTCCGGCGCGCCCTCCTATGGCGCGAGCAAAGCGGCCGTGCGCGTCTATGGCGAAGCGCTGCGGGGCGCGCTGGCGCGGCACGGCATTATGGTTAACGTAATTTGCCCGGGATTCGTCAAAACGCCGATGACGGACGTCAACCGCTTTCCAATGCCCTTCCTGATGACGCCAGAACGCGCCGCCGCCATCATCAAACGCGGCCTTGAAAAAAACCGCCCCCGCATCGCCTTTCCGTGGCCGATGTATGCGCTTGTGTGGCTGTTCAGCATTCTGCCTTTACGGCTGACCGATGCGGCGACGGCCCTGTTGCCTTCCAAAAAACCTTTATAAATTGCCTTTCATCCGTTTTTTTCCTAACCTGAATCACGATTGGATTTACCCCTCATTTCAGGAGATATATATGGCGACCGAACAAACGCTTTGCATTATTAAACCCAACGCCATGAAGCCAGAAATAATCGGCAACATCAACACCATGCTCAGGGAAAACGGCATTCGGATTGTGGCTCAACAGTGCCGTTGCCTGACCCGGCCACAGGCCCGGATATTCTACGCCGAACACAGGAACAAACCGTTTTTTGAAAGTCTTGTCGCTTTTATGGCCTCGGGCCCCGTTTTCCTGCAAATTCTGGAAGGAGAAAATGCCATCGGCCGTTACAGGGAACTGATGGGCGCAACCGATCCGGCCCAAGCCGCCGAAGGCACCATTCGCTCGCTCTTCGGCAACGATAAGGAAGCCAACGCCGTCCATGGCTCGGCCGACGGTACAGGCGCCAAACGCGAGATTGCTTTTTTCCATGCTTTGGCAGCCCATGCCAGAAATTTAAGACTTCTGAAAAGAGCTTTCCAACAAAGCCTTCTCGTGCCGCGCGCTCCTGCCTAACTCTTGCCTCCCAAGGCCGCGCCGTCTATAAACCGCCCACTTTGTTCGTATTCTCAAGGAGCACGTTATGGCCACCGAACGCACGTTATCGATCATCAAGCCCGACGCCACCCGCCGCAACCTGACCGGCAAGATCAACGCGAAGCTGGAAGAAGCGGGGCTGCGCATCGTCGCGCAAAGGCGCCTCCGCCTCACCCGCGAACAGGCTGAAGGCTTTTATGCCGTGCACAGGGAAAGGCCCTTTTTTAACGACTTGTGCGATTTCATGATTTCCGGCCCCGTCGTCGTGCAGGTTCTGGAAGGCGAGAGCGCCGTCCAGCGCAACCGCGATGTAATGGGCGCGACGAACCCGGCCAACGCGGCCCCCGGCACCATTCGCAAGGAGTTCGCGAAGAGCCTGCAAGCGAATTCCGTCCACGGCTCGGACAGCCTTGAGAACGCGGCGATTGAGGTCGCCTTCTTCTTCAGCCAGTGCGACATTGTGGGGTAATGGCTACTTAATCCTCACCGGATTCAAAACGGACATTTCAAGCGGCTCGGCGCCGGTCACAAACACGCGTTCCTCATAAACGTTCACGCGTCCTTCGGCGATCATGCGCACGGCGAGCGGGTAAATCTTGTGCTCGGATTCCAGAATGCGCGCGGCCAGCTTGTCCGCGACGTCGTCGGGATGAACGGGCACCGCCGCCTGTATGATGATGGGTCCGTGATCCATTTCGGCGCGCACGTAATGAATGGTGCAGCCGGAGAACTTCGCGCCGTATTCGATGACTTTTTCATGCACATGGATGCCCGGAAAAGCGGGGAGCAGCGACGGATGAATGTTGATAAGCCGGTCCTTCCACTGATCGACGAACCACCCCGTCACAAGGCGCATGAAACCGGCAAGGCATACCAGCTCGACGCCGTATTCGCGCAGCTTGGCGTCCAGAACTTCCTCGAACGCCTGCCGGTTTCCTGTAAAATCGCGATGATTGACGACCGCCGTGGGAATGCCCGCTTCGCGCGCGAAATCCAGGCCTTTCGCGTCCGGCTCGTTAGAGATCACGCACGCGGCCTCGGCGGGATAGCCGGGCGTCTTCGCCGCATTCACCAGGGCCTGCATGTTGCTGCCGCGGCCCGAAATAAGA
>JAXGVG010000177.1:0-3369 GCA_040773965.1 Alphaproteobacteria bacterium
GCCAGCACAACTTTCAGTTTCGTTTCTTTCGTGTGTTTATTCCGCATCCCAGTCATATCCGTTCCCTTTCCGTACTCGTTTAGGGACCTTATATCACTGGTCTAAATTTTGGGGGGCAGCTCAGTTTGCGAAAGAAGACGGCGACGGATCGGCTACTTTAATGCCTTCCGGCGTCACTTCATTGACGGCAAGCCCGCGCTCGGCCAGGCCCTGCGGCGTCAGGCGGAATACGCCGTCCAGCCCGGCGAAACCGCTGGGATTGCTCAGTGCCGCGCGGTCGAACTGGCCGCCGCGCTGCGCCAGAACGGCCGCCAGCGCCGTCGCGTCATAAGCCAGCGTGACCAGACGGGGCGGCTCTTTCCCGTATGTGTTGACGTAATTCTTTTTAAAGGCCTCGCGCGCTTCGGGTTCCGCCGCCGCGAACCATCCCCCAACCAGCAAGGGCATGTCTTTTCCCAGCCCCGGCTCGTCCCAAAGCCCCGTGCCCATAAAGTGGATTTTACCGGTCTCGATGCCGCCCGCCGCAAGCTGGGCGACAATTTGCCGTAACTCATTGCCTCCAAAGGGCAAAAGAAGCGCACCTATCTCCTCGCGCTTCGCGAGAATGTCCTGGATGCGCCCGAGGCCAGCCATGGCGACGATCGTGCCCCGCTGATCGCGCACCGCCGATTCAAAGGCCCGCTGCACCAGCATCCCGTAAGCGCCACCGGGAATGATCGCCGCAAAACGTTGCACGCCCTGCCTGGAGGCATAGGCGACAACCCGCTCCACCTGCGGCGCAGGGGCGAAGCCCATGACATAGACGCCCGGCTCCGCCAGCGACACGTCGGTCGATAGCGCCAGCATGTTCACGTTCGAGGTCTGAACGACCGGCTTGATCGCCGCGACGTCGGCCGCGAACAGCGGCCCGATCAAAAGCTGCGCCCCGCTCGCGATGGCGTCGCGCGCCGCCAGAACGGCGCTGTCCGCGTTCGCGCCCGTATCGCGCGGCATAAGCTCGAACGTGCCGCCCGCCACGTCGAAGACGGCCAATTGCGCCGCGTTCAACATCGCCTGCCCCAGCCCGGCGTTCTTGCCCGACAGCGGCAACAGAATAGCCACCTGCGTTTTGCCGCTGCGCGGCTCCCGGTACGCAGGCGAGACCGGCGGCGCGGGCTTGAAAAGCGCCGTTTTTTGCGGGCACATGCCGGCGCTCGGGCCTGGCGGCAAAGGCTGGCCCATGCCGGACGGCCACGGCTGGCTGTCCAGACGGGAGGGCGCCATACCGGCGTTTCTCACCGGCTGCGCCGGAACCGTCGTTGGGGGAACCGGTTTCGACGGCATGACATTTTGCGCCTGTGCCCCCGGCTTTTTCTGACCTAGTATGTCGAGCGTCGAACACCCGCCAAACAACAGAAGAACGAGCGCAAGGCATGAAAAAAGCGGCCGCAGGGGCGGCATACGAAAAAACGTCGAAGGAAAAGAAGAAGTCATCGCCGGATTACGCAAAGTGGGCCCGTCATGCCGTGAAAGCTAGCGAGGATGAGGCCGTAAGTAAACCTTCATCCGGCCTTTACGTTATCGCCACGCCCATCGGCAATTTGGGCGATATATCGTTGCGCGCCCTGCATGTTCTTGCCCGCGTCGACGCCGTGGCCTGCGAGGATACGCGCGTGACGGGCGCCCTGCTCCACCGCTATGGAATAAAAAAACCTCTTGTTTCCTATTACGACCATAACGCGGAACGCCGCCAGCCGGAGCTTGTCGCGCGGCTGAAAGCGGGCGAATCCGTCGCGCTGGTCAGCGACGCGGGAACGCCTCTGGTTTCCGATCCGGGATACAAGCTCGTTCAGGCCTGCCGCGCCGAAGGCATCGCCGTCGTTGCCGTGCCGGGGGCAAGCGCGTTGCTGACGGCTTTGTCAACGGCGGGACTGCCGACGGACCGGTTTGTGTTCGAAGGTTTCCTGCCCTCGAAGAGCGCCGCGCGGCAAAAAGCGCTTTCGGCTTTGGCCGCCGTACAGGCGACGCTTGTTTTTTACGAAGCGCCCTCGCGGCTTGGCGCAACGCTGGAGGACATGGCAAAAACGCTGGGAACCGGACGCCCCGCCGTCGTGGCGCGCGAGCTGACGAAACTTTTCGAGGAAACGCGCGCGGCTACGCTCGGCGAACTGGCGGCGCATTACCGCGCCCGGCCCGCGCCGAAAGGCGAAATCGTCATTCTTGCCGGTCCGCCCGTTGAGACGGAAACGGCGCCGCCGGATATCGACGCGCTGCTCAGGCAAAAGCTGAAAACCATGTCGCTGCGCGACGCCGCCGCGGCCGTCGCGGATCTTACCGGCGCAAAAAAGAAAGACGTCTACCGCCGGGCGCTGGAACTGGACAAGAGGAAACAAACAGAAAGAGAACGTTCATAGATGAACGGCCAAGCCTCGAACTTGAGGGGCCGCCCGGTAAACATACCCCATACATTCCCGGCGTTAGGTGATAGCAAATTGTCTAAAATCTCCGTTGTTTCAGATAGATATTATTACAATTTAATGACATTGCCTTGACGGATCTGAAACTATTAACCTTCTTAATTGCCTTGAGGCGTTCCAATAAAAAGAGCAAAATACAGTCAGAAAAAAAATTGGGAGAATGTATGAGCGCAGATACGGTCACGACTTTAATCAAAGCCGCAGGCATGATTGTGTTTGGCTGCGTGGCGCCGGGTGTGCTGCTGTACAAACTATATCGTGCCGGAAAGAAAGCAGCGCCCCATAGGCCAGAAAACGATTCCGGTTCCAGAAATAACGTGCAAAGATTACGCGTGGTCAGCCGCCAGACTTCTCTGCAAAAATAAATTATTATGACAGGTCATTCCCTCGTATTTTGTTGATCAGTTTTTTTGCCTTTCCCGGCATAGTTTCAACCTTTTCTCTTACAGAAGTTGAACACCTGCAAACCCCGGCTATTATGACGGCTTTCTTTTTCTGGCTAAACGTTTTTACGCGTATAAGGCCGTTTTTTACAGACTTCGCAGATGAGGTTACAATCCGTTTAGCCGCCTTCCATGCCCTCATAATTTGAGATTGATGTTGCAAACATAAACTTGCCCCCGCAACCATTACCGGGACAACTTCCGGAGCATGCGATTTTTCAGGAAAATAAATTTTACATAGACTATATGAAGCGTATGGCGCAATAAACAGGCATATCAGGGTTTTTGTAATATCGACATTCTTTTCGAAATTCGAAATGCTTTGGTCGACTGACCTGCCCCCCAATTATGTACCAGCGGCAGGTTGAATCTTTTTTGAAGATAGCGCGGGTGGTTGCGGGCAGCAAGAGGCTGACGGAGCGACCGCCAAGAGTCTGGCTCCGTCAGCCTCTTGCTGCTTGAGAAACTCC
>JAXGVG010000178.1:0-3353 GCA_040773965.1 Alphaproteobacteria bacterium
TTAATAAGCCCACCAAGGCGTTGGGGCATATGCAGATTTTAAGGTCGACTTTCCGGCAATGGATGGCCTTGTCGGATAAAGACGCCATTGTCGAATCTTTGAAGGAAAGCGGCGAAGAAGTGGCTTTGGCCGTTTATGAGGAGGTGAGGCCCTTCATCGCGCTTAACGGCAAACAAAAGGCCGAGTTGAAGAGCAAGGAATACAGCGCCTGGTGCAAGGAGAAAAACGTCAATTGGAACCAAAAGACAAAACAACCTGCCGTCGCTTTATCCGAACGGGTTCACAATTTGCGCAAGACGGCTGTCGCGAGCCTTCTCTACGCGGAGAATCTTGAGCGGGAGGAACAGCGCTGGAGCAAGAACAAACCCCGCACGCACAATTTACCGCGTGGAGCGCAGGTTTTTCTTCGGCACAATTTCGGCGAAGATGCCGCGCGCGTTCTCCTTAAGGCGGGGGCGAACACACCACTTATCAATATTCGCGGGGGCGGCGCGCAGCGTTTTTCCAAATATCTCCTGAAGGTCAACAATCTGTCCCCGAACGTAACCGTTGGCCAAATAGTGGCGAGGGCCGATTATACGAGCAAGCTTATCCCGAATATGCGCAAGCTTTATCTTAAGTGGAAAAAGAACCCCGAACTGTTCGAGCAACCGAAGCCTGTTCCTGCTGCCCAGCCCAAAAACGCTTGTAAGAAGTGCGCAGGACCAACCCCTTCTTAATAATCTATTAAACTTTTCCCCATTTCTGTGGATATCTTTGTTGAAAAGGGTTGGAAAGCGCAACGACTCCCCGCCCGAAGGCTGGGTTTTGCCTATATTGCCTAAAAAATGGGCAGTAGCGAACAACACTATGAAATTCAGAATCTATTTTATGGCAATACATTGGCGATTGTGGCTGCGCGCCTGCAAAAACCCTGTTTTCTTAAGCATATCAGGGACTCTGTGCACAATTGGGGCTTATCGTTATGGTTAATATCACTTTTTTTGGGGAGGTTGTTGCAAAATACGGTTAGTTCACGGCTCCGGATTGACTAAATGAAGACCTCCGTCGATGTAGATAATCTCGCCGGTGACGACCGGATTCATCATGAGAAACAAAACAGTTGCCGCGATAGCTTGAGGCGATATCTCAAGTTGAAGCGGCGTGGCCGCGATCATCCGGTCAAAGTGCGCTTTCGTCTCGCGCGGGTTCATCCACGTTGGACCCGGCGCCACCCCGTTAACCCGCACGCGGGGGGCCATTTTCCGTGCTAATGAAAGCGTGGCCTCGCGTAGACCCTTTTTGCTGGCGGTATAGGCGCTAAAAAACGACGGCGACGCCGTGCTGTCCAGCATGTTGACGATGCAGCCTGTTTGCTCGGGGGGCAGTTGTTGTTCGAATTGTTCGATCAAAAGGCAAGGGGCTTCGAGGTTTATGGCGTTATGCCGCAGGCCGCCGGGGTCGTTAGAGTCCCGTTCGAACAGCGCCGCGTTGTTGACCAGTGCGCTCAACGGGCCCATTTCGGCCCTGAAATGGGGGATCAGGCGCTCGATGGCGCCGGGATCCGTAAAATCGGCCTGCGCCGTATGGGCGCGTTGTCCCAGAGCCTGGATTTCGCCGGCCAGCGCTTCAGCCTCCGCGCGCGAGGCGTTGTAATGAATCCCGACGTCCCATCCCGTTCTGGCCGCTTCCAGCGCGATAACGCGGCCAATGCGTCTTGCCGCGCCGGTGATGAGGACGGTTCCTTTGCCGCTCATGGTTCGATGTCTCCGGGTCTTGTGACGGTCAACGCAACGCCCGCGCTTTCGCAGTCCGGATAAATGTCCGGTTTTTCAAGACGGACGCGGACTTTTTGAATGCGCGGGTCCGATGAAAGGCAAAAATCGACGATATGTTGAGCTACGGTTTCGAGCAACGGAATGCACCCCTTTTGGGGCAGCTTTTGAACGATAAAGTCGCGCAAGGGGCTGTAATCGACGACGGCAGTCAAATCGGCATTCGCCGTATCGCGGAAGGGCTTCACGAGCGGCGCTTCGGCCTCGACCGTCACGATAACGCGCTGGGGCTTCGTTTTTTCATGATCGCGGACGCCGACAAGAAGATTGACCGTGCAGCGGTCGATGAAAACCTTCATGACGTTCGTTTCGGTCATGACGTTTTTGCCTTTACCCCGGCCGCAATAAAAACGATGGTCTCTTCGCCCGTGTTTTCGGCGCTATGGATATGGTTCACGGGAACGGTGACGCAATCGCCCGCCGCGACGTTCTGTTTTTCCTCGCCGACCTGCATAACGCCCCGGCCTTTCAGGAAATAATAGTATTCCACGAGATCGGCATGGGTGTGCGGCTCGATTTTTTTCCCGGGCTCGAGATAGGCTTCCTGAAAGAAGGCGAGCGGCGAGCCGGATTCTTCGGCGCGGACCATGATCTTTTTATGAACCGTTCCGTTAAACGCGGCTTCAAGCGGGACGTCCTTGATGTTGACCTTTTTCATGACCCTTTGTCCTTTCCGCGTTTGGGTCCGGTGACAAGCGCCGAGATGACGCCGTGCCATGTGCGGATTTCCTGTTCCGTCATTTCGGCGCGCTGGAGCATGTTTTGAAGGCTGCGCGTCATGGAGGGGCGCATGTCTTCGGCCACGAAGAACCCGGCGGCTTCAAGCTCGGATTCCAGGCGCTGGTAAAAGTTGAGGTATTCCTCGCGCGTGGCGGGGCGGCTGCTGCCGTGATGCGTTTGCAGGGGCTCGGTCCGGTCTTGCGCCTGATGCCACTCGTAGCCGATGAGCAAAACCGTTTGCGCCAGATTGAGCGACATGAAATCGGGATTCAGCGGAATCGTGATCTTGGCGTTCGCCAGCACGATGTAATCGTTGACGAGGCCCGTGCGCTCGGGCCCGAACATGACGCCGATTTTCTGGCCCGCTTTCGTTCGCGCCATCATGTCCGGGATTGCGGCGCGGGGCGTGAGGATTTTGTTCACCATGTCGTGCGTGCGCGACGTGGTGGCGTAGACGTAGTTCAGGTCCGCGATGGCTTCCTCGACCGTTTCAAAGAGTTTCGCGTCTTGCAAAATGCCGTCCGCGCCGGAGGCCGCCGCCGCCATGCGCTGTTGATGGATTTCGCCGAGCGGCCACGGGTCGCGCGGCTTGACGATCCGCAGTTCGTCGAGCGCGCAGTTCGCCATGGCGCGCGCCGTCATGCCGATGTTTTCGACAAGCTGGGGGTGGACGAGGATGATGACAGGGTTGGGCATGGGCAAATATATACCAGAAGCCGTGAGAAGTAACACGGCTTCCGGAAAGCCGGTTTGGGAAAGTTAACGGCTTTCCTGGCCCGGCTCGGTCTCCCCGGTTTTGCTCGCGCACCAGAGGCCGAA
>JAXGVG010000179.1:0-3330 GCA_040773965.1 Alphaproteobacteria bacterium
TGGCGCGTCAAGCTGACGCCGCGCACGCAGGCAAAAAAAGGCTTTCCTTTTCAAAGCATTACAGCCAAAGGCAGCCGTTTTGTCGAAGAGGCCGTATTGATAAGGCCAAGCGGCTTTTCGGATGTTTTTGTCTTTTCAAATCAAGCCATTACGTCCGACCCGCCATCGGAATCCGAAAAGATGCTTTTCGCAGCCGTGGCGAGGGCAAAATAGCCTTATCCGGTCCTGTTGCGCACGCTGTCAGGGCTCGTTCGGATGCGGTTACGTGCCTGTACAGACCCCAAAAAGGCGCGTTGCGGTCCTGTTCGGCGAGGTTCTTTTCCTACTTCGTCTTCCAGCTTCCGTCCGCCGCCTGGTAGTAGGCGCCTTTCGGAAGACCGCTGACAATTTCCTGCACCGCGAGTTTGGCGACGACGTCTACAGGCTGGTTGTTCTGTTTCGAGATGCGCGTGTATTCCGCTTTCCGCTTGACATTCACCTCAGCCACCAGCGCGCTGACATCCGCCGAAGGCTTCAGGGCCGCGATATAGCCGTCAAGCTTTTCGCCCACAAGGCCGGAGCCGCGCGCCTGTTGCAAGTCGAGCGCCAGCGCCGGCAGCGCGAAGAGCGACGCGGCAAGAACCAGAGTAGCGAGTATGCGTTTCATCATGCGAGCCTCCCTTTAAAAAATGTCCCTGTTCGTGGCAATAGCCTCTTTCACGTCCCTTTGAATCTCAACCTTGATGCGATGTTCGATGTTCACATTCAGGTTGATCTCGATCGGCTTGTCGGGCGCCTGTACCTGGACGGTCGGCGTGCACGCCGCCACGCACAGCGCCGCAAGGCCCAAAATAAGATGTTTTTTCATTGTCCCTGCTCCAGAAGTTTTTCGGGATTGGTCAACGCGAGCACATTCTGACGAATGAAATCTAGCACATCGCCCGTCAGATGCACGTTCAATTTCACCGCCTTGCCGCCGTAAACATCCGGGTTGTTACCCTCCACGTTCATCAGGACCGAAATCCTGTCGTTTTTATCGTTATCCACGCGGACGGAAAGCACATTGTAATGCAGGTTCTTCATCACGTCGCGCGCCAGCGCCACGTTCTCGTTGTCGCCCGGGATGACGTCCGGCGGCAGGACGATCATGCCCGGTTTTTCGGCTTGCAGCGCGCCGTTCGCGATGACGATCGAGCCGTCCGCGCCAATCGTCACAGGCAGCGTTCCCGAAATTTCGCCCGTGCCCGAGGCCTTTTCGCCGGTCAACTGCCTGAGCAGATCGTTCACGGCAACGCGGCGGACCCGGAGATTGACGGAGAGCGGCAACGGCGCGCCGAGCGTCACCTTGACGTCTTTCACGTCAAGCACGCCGCCGTTCCACGGCATCGCCGCCTCGTTCAGCGTGAACAGGGACTTTCCCGGATCCTTGAGATCGTATTCGGCCGCGAAAGCGCCCCGGTAGCTTTTATCGGCGTTTTCAAACGCGCCGTTGATCAGGATTTTACCGGCCAGCGCCGTGACGGTCCCATGGCCGTTCAAAAGAGGAAGCGAGGGCTTTTTGCCCACCTCTTCCACGTCCCTGATTTGCCAATGCCCTTCCCATTGCCCGTTTTGCTCGTTCAGCGCGACGTCCAGCGTCGCCTCGCCCGAGACGAATTCGAAAGACGGAATTCTGAGACGCAGGCCCGAAGCCTTGTACGTCATTTCCGGCAACGGGTCCGTTCGCCAGTTCATGCGAAGCGGCAGCGCCATTCGCCACGCGCCGCCGTCGATGGCAAGTTGCCCGTCTTCCAGGCTCCCGGACGCGACCGAAAAGACGCCCAGTTCATCGCGGTTCACCGGAAGAAGAAACGGCTCTTCCCCCTCCCCGCTCTCCCCGCGTCCGGCGAACGTCCATCGCCCGCCCATCCGTCTGGCTTCGAGACTGAGGCCGTTTATGGCCACGCTTTTGAAACGGCCCGTCAGAAGATCGGCGGGAGAAAATCCGAGCGTGAGGCTTTTCAGCGAAAGGGGCGCCCCGCCTCCGAAAGAAACGTCTTTGAGAGCGATGCCGGTCAAACCGATGCCTTCGACCGTGAGTTGCACGTTCGGATAGCCTTTGGCTTCGAGCGCGGTTCTGATTTTGTCTTCAAGGCAGGAACGCCATGGCGAAAAATAATAAGCCGCCGCCGCGAGCGCGACGAGCGAGGCAAGCGTCCAAAGAAAAAGATGGCGTTTGCGTGTGTAAAACATGGGCATGTATCGACATTGCCACAGATTCATGTCGAAAAATGGACAAAAGGACGGGAAAAAAGGGTTCTGGATTCAGGGGGTTGGGCCTCGAGGCGTAATGGCCGGGGACCGAAATGACGCGGAGGGTCAGGGCTTTTGTCCTTGAAATGCCCCGGTTGTTTTTCTCAAGCGGTGGTTGGATAAACGCTTTTCAGGTACTGTTTAACTTTTTCGTATTCATCTTTAATTTCCGCCAGTATTTTCGCTTTCTCTTCCGGCGGGGCCGTGTTTTTCATTTGCGCGTTCGCGCACAAATGGCCCAGACTTTCAGCGCCAAGATTGAGACTCATACCCTTCCAGGCGTGCGCTTCGGTTCGCCATGCCTCTTCCTGGCCGGCCGCCGCGTTCGCTTCAAGATTGGCAAAACATTTTTCGGACGAATCCATAAAAACGGCGAAAAGTTCACGTTCGATAGCGGCGTCGCCGCCGGTCATTTCACGCAGATTGGCCAGATTGACGGGATCGGTCATGTCGCTTTTCCTCCTGAACGGATGCTTCTATACGCCTCGATGCTCTCCATGATTTTAGCCTTGCTGTATGGCTTGACGATGAAACCCTCGACGCGGTTGCTTTTGGCCAGAGCCACGTCTTCGACGGAATTGTTGCCCGTCACCATGACCACGAAAGAATCCGGATCCAGAGCTTTGACGATCCGCGCAAGTTCATGGCCGCTTTCGCCGGACAGCTCGATGTCGAAAAAGGCGATATCCGGCGCGTTTTCTAGATACAACTTCAATCCTTCGCGCGCGTTCGCAGCCAGATCGACCTCAAATTCGTGCCGCAGAACTTCAAAAAGCAGACGGCGCGAGAATAACTGATCCTCAACCACAAGCACGCCGAGTTTGTCGCGCTTTTGCCGCGTGCTTTTCGCAATCTTGAAATGAGCGACGCGCGCGGGAATTTGATCGAGAGAAAGCGGCATTGACGTGCTTTTTTCCATTGAGCTGCCCCCCAAAATTTAGACCAGTGATATAAGGTCCCTAAACGAGTACGGAAAGGGAACGGATATGACTGGGATGCGGAATAAACACACGAAAGAAACGAAACTGAAAGTTGTGCTGGCGGCGCTGGCTGGGGACA
>JAXGVG010000180.1:0-3287 GCA_040773965.1 Alphaproteobacteria bacterium
GAATATGATCTCGCCGATGGCCTTATGTATATTAACCAATTTTTTCCCACCCATCTCGATGGCGTTGATTTGGGCCGGGGAAAGCGTGGAAGCGGGTGGCGAGGGGAGCGTCACGGAGGGCCTGTTTAAAAAGGTATGGGTTTCTCGAGGAGTGAATCACCGTTAAGATAGCAGGGCTGTACCTGTAAACCCAATAGTCAAAATGAAAGAGGAAATATGCGCCGAAATTTGATTTTGTTGCTGGCTCTTGTATTGCCGACCCTTGTTTACTGGCTTTATGCGCGGGCGGAACAAAGGCGTTCTTCATCAAAGACTGGACAAAAATGGTGGATGTCGGCCCCATGGCCGAAACTCGTTCTCGCCAGTGCCTTGCTGCTTGGGGTCATTTTGGTGGGTATGACGATTTTAAATCGCGCACCGCAAGGTGGAGCCTATCTCCCGGCGCAGATCATCAACGGTCAGGTGGTTCAGGGGCGCATGGCGCCTGTTTCTCCTGAAGGAAAGCTTTTTGAGCCAAAACCTTTTCCTCCGGCGCCGGACCAACCCACGCCTATGCGCATTGTGCCTATGGAACCCGAACCGGCGGAGTGAAGCGTGATTGAGAACGTAACGAATCTTGATCCTGCCAATCATCCATGGATGACAGCGCCGGGACTGGCGGGACTGTTTGCCGCGCTGGACGAGGATGGCGGCGTAGCGCGGTTTGTCGGGGGTGCGGTCCGTGACGCCTTGCTGGGGCGAGAGGTGAGCGACGTCGATCTGGCCGTCAACGTGCCGCCCGACAAGCTTATGGTTCTTCTGGAGGCTGCCGACATACGTGTCGTTCCCACCGGCGTGGAGCACGGAACCGTTACGGCAGTTATCGACCACCGTGGTTATGAAATCACAACCCTGCGGCAGGATGTGGAAACTCATGGGCGACGCGCGACGGTAGCTTTTACGGATGACTGGCAGGCCGATGCGGCGCGGCGCGATTTTACGATGAACGCCCTTTATGTGGACCGGAAAGGCAAGCTTTACGATTATTTCGGCGGGCGGCGGGATTTGGCGCGTGGCCGCGTGAGGTTTATCGGCAAGCCGGAGGAGCGCATTAACGAGGATTATTTGCGCATTCTTCGCTATTTCCGTTTTCATGCCTGGTTCGGGCGGGGGGAGGCGGACGGAGAGGCTTTAAGAGCCTGTGAGAAAGGAGCGGATAGGCTTTCCACGCTCTCGGCGGAACGCATTTGGAAGGAAATCAACAAGCTTCTTCTGGCGGACGATCCGGTTCCGGCGTGGCGGCTTATGTTGGCGCATAACATTCTTCCGTCCGTACTTCCCGAGGCCAAAAACGTGGTGCGTCTTGCTAAAGTGGTCAAATTGGAAAAATCTCACGCGCCGCCTGACAGCCTCCGACGTCTGGCGTCTTTGCTGGTGTGGGGCGACGCTATTGCCAAAAGCGTCGCCGAACGTTTGCGTTTTTCGACACGCGAAGCGAAAAAATTGCAGGCGTTGGGCACTTTGCCCGCCCGGCTTCAACAAAACCTGACGGAAAAATCGCTCAGGCGTTTTCTTTATGAAATAGGGCCGGAATATATGCGAGATGCGTTGTTCATATTGGCGGCCGACGAACCTGTCGAAGATTTCGAATCCATTCTTGCCCTCATTGGCAACTGGGCAAGGCCCGTCTTTCCGCTTAAGGGCGAGGACATCATGAAGCTTGGTGTAAGGCTAGGGCCGGGCGTGGGCGAAATACTGCGTGAGGTGGAGACGTGGTGGCAGGAAAAAGATTTTCGTCCCACAAAAGAAGAATGCCTTGCCGAGGCAAAGACGTTGGCAGAATTGAAATAACGGAAAACTCAATGAACGCTGGCGGGTTCCATATCGTTCTGACGCACGGTGGCCATGGCCGTTTCGCGCTCGGGAGCCAGCGTGATCGGCGTGCCGTCGGCGGCGTGGATGGCGTAAAATCGCTGGCCTTCCATGGTGACGGCCTTGATATAGGCAGTATTCTCCAAGCCTAAACGGACCAGATCCTCGAGTGATTGAGTCATTTTCGATTGTTCGAGTCTGTTCATATTTATAACCCACATGTACTATAAAAATTTGCCCGTTACGATTTCGAGTATACGCATATTAGGGCTAATCAATCCTTAATATTGGTCCGTTTTCCGACATCTTTACCGTCCGGGCCATCACAGAAAGCAATCAGGATTGCTTGCGAATCAACAGGATGAATGATAAGGCAACATTCACCAAATGCTGCCTCGTTCGAAGGCGGAGACGTTTCAAAACAAGCCATCAAGCCTATTTGAGGGGGAGATATGACCGACAAGATCATGTACTGGGCGTCTGTGTTCTTCAGCGCCCTGGCCTTGCTGCTCTTAGTGGCCAACACGGCGCTTTTCAAGGGCAATCGTAACCTGCAAGACGAAATCGGTCAGCGGCAGGCCGTCATCAACAACGCGCAAAACCTGACGCCGCTGAACCAAAATCTGGCTCAGGCATTGGCTGAATCGGCGATAAAGAACGACGACAAAAAGATCAGCGATCTTTTGGCATCGCAAGGCATTACCATCCGAAAGCCTGAGAAGGGCAAGGATGCCAAGAAAACCGAAAAACCGGCCGACGAATAAACACGGGAGATTCTCACATGCCCAGCGCCACCAACGATTTCCGTTTAACCCTGACGCACCTCTTGTTTCCCATCAGCCTTATGGCTTTTACGCTGATGCTCATGTTCGCTTTTCAGTCGACCCAGATCTTGAGGGATCGCGACATTTTGCATGAGACTAAGGGCAACCAGACAAGGGCTTTCGAAGACAGCCAGCGTTTACAGGCTCAGCTTAACGCTCTTTTATTGGGAACGCAGAAACTGGCCGACGAAGGCGACAAGAACGCGAAAGTTATCGTCGAAAGGTTGAAGGAGATAGGCATTACCATCAACAAGCCTGAGCAAACCCCGGCTGCATCCGCGCCTGCGGCGCCCGTTCCGGCAGCGAGGGAGAAAACGGAACCCGGTCCAGTAAAACCGTAAAAACGGTTCTCTCGTCCTTTTCCTGAAAACCCCGCACGTTTTGACTTGCGGGGTTTTCGATTCAGGCTTTCCGAATTACCGCGTGACGCTTTTTACCTGAGCTAAGACGCGCGGCGCCGTCTTTGACAAGATCGCGGAGAGTTATCGTGGCCATCGCTTCCGAGACAAGCTTGTCATTGAGCTTCACGCCTCCTTGTTCGATGAGGCGTTTGGCCGCGCCTTTCGAGTCTGAAAAACCCAGAGCGACAAGAACATCGACAACCAAGACCTC
>JAXGVG010000181.1:0-3198 GCA_040773965.1 Alphaproteobacteria bacterium
CACGAACACGATGATGCTTTTCGGCGACGCCAAGAAAATGTGCGAAAACATCGTTAAAGCGCTGGCGGGCTGATAAGATTTTTCAGTGCCGCCGTCACGTCCGCCTGTCTTAACAGCGATTCCCCGACAAGAAAGCCTTTCGCGCCGCATTCTTTCAAACGGTCTATATCGGCCTTCGCCGCAATGCCGCTTTCGCTTACGATCAGGCGGTCATTGGGTACAAGCGGGGCGAGTTCTTCCGTCGTGTGAAGATCCGTTTTTAAGGTCCTAAGGTTCCGGTTATTGATACCGATCAGACCCGAGGAAAGCTTTAGCGCGCGCTCGAGCTCCTTCTTGTCATGGGATTCAATCAAAACGTCCATGCCGTAATCGACAGCCGTCGCGTGCAATTCTGCCGCAAGAACGTCGTCGATCGCCGCCATGATAAGCAAGATGCAATCCGCGCCGATAGCCCGGGCCTCCGCCACCTGCCACGGATCGAGGATAAAATCCTTTCTAAGCACGGGCAGGGAGCACGCAGCGCGCGCCACGACAAGGTCCGCGTTCGACCCCTGGAAATAGGGCTCGTCCGTCAGGACGGACAAACAAGCCGCCCCGCCTTTTTCATAGGCCTTTGCCAGCCGGGCCGGATCGAAATCGGGCCGGATAAGACCGGCAGAGGGCGAAGCTTTCTTTATTTCGGCGATAAGAGCCGCCGATCCGCTCCTAGCCCTTGCCTGAATGGCCTTGGCGAAACCGCGCACCAGCATGGGATTCGAACGGACTTCCCTGTCCATGGCGCTGTAAAGACGCTGGCTTTTCTGCCGGGCGATCTTTTCGTACTTGTCTTCGACGATTTGTTTGAGCCTGTCCGTCATGCGGCAGAAGATTTCGTGAGATTGATGAGCAAGTCCAGCTTTTTCTGCGCCGCGCCGCTGTCGATGGCTTCGGCGGCGAGCTTGACTCCGTCAAGCGAATGGATCGCCCGCCCCGCGACGATAAGAGCCGCCGCCGCGTTCATAAGGACAATATCGCGGTAAGCGTCGCGCTTGCCCGCGAACAATTGATGAATGGCGAGTGCGTTTTCGCCCGCGTTGCCTCCGCGCAAGTCTTCGAGACGCATGCGCGGAAACCCGAAATCCTCCGGCGCGATCATGAACCGGCGAATCTGGTTTTCACGCAACTCGACGACTTCGGAAGGTCCCGTTGTCGAAATCTCGTCCAGCCCTTCCTTTCCGTGAACGAACCATGCCCTTTCGCTGCCAAGGCTGCGAAGGACCTCGGCCATCGGCTGAAGCCACTTCCGGTCGTAAACGCCGATCATGTGAAAGTGCACGTTGGCCGGGTTGGTCAACGGCCCCAAAAGATTGAAAATCGTCCGCACACCAAGCTCGCGCCGGACCCCGGCGACGTGCTTCATGGCCGGATGGTGGCGCGGCGCAAACAGAAAAACGATCCCGGCCTCATTCATGCACGCCTCAAGAGCCGCCCATTCGGGCTCGAGGTTTACGCCAAGCACGCGTAAGACGTCGGAGGATCCTGAACGGCTTGTCGCGGCGCGATTGCCGTGCTTGGCCACCGGCACGCCGCAGGCCGCCACGACAAACGCGGCCGCCGTCGAAATATTCAACGTGCCAAGGTTGTCGCCGCCCGTTCCGACAACGTCCACAGCCCCCGGCGTGGAGGGAAACGGCACCATGTTGGCGCGCATTGAACGCACGGCGCCCAGAATTTCTTCGGGCGTTTCGCCCTTTTCGCTCAGACCGAGCAAAAGCGCTGCGATAGTCTCGGGCGCCGCGCTTCCGGCGAAAATCGCGTCGAAAACGGTCTGCGTTTCATCGGCGGACAAGTTCTGCCGTTCTTTAAGTTTTTGAAGAGCTTCAGTAACGGAGAACATCGCTCACTTATCCCTGATGGCCAAAAAGTTCTTCAACATCGCGTGACCGTGCTCGGTGGCGATGCTCTCGGGATGAAACTGAATGCCGTGAATGGGCAGGCTTTTGTGCTGAAGTCCCATGACAAGCCCGTCGTCCGTCTCGGCCGTGACCTCCAGCGCGTCCGGCCATTGCGCGTCGCGCGCGACGATCAGCGAATGGTACCGCGCGCCTTGAACGGGCGAGGGAATGTCCTTGAAAAGACCCTTCCCCTGATGACGGATGGCGCTGATTTTGCCATGCATGGGAAGAGGGGCCCGGATAACGTTGCCGCCGAAGGCATGGCCGATGCACTGATGCCCCAAACAAACGCCCAGCAATGGAATGCGAACCTCCGCCGCCCGCTTGATGAGATCGAGACATATGCCCGCCTGTTCCGGCCCGCAGGGACCGGGCGAAAGCACAATATGATCCGGTTTCATAGCGATCGCCGCCTCAGCCGAAAGGGCGTCGTTACGCCGGACGTCGACGGAAGCCCCCAAATCGCCCAGATATTGCACAAGGTTATAGGTAAAACTGTCGTAGTTATCGATAAGGAGAAGCATGGAAACCCGCAATTATAAAAGGCGCGGGCAATTCTGGACGAAATCGGTTGCGGCGTAAAGAGCGCAAAAAAACACCGGCAGACGCTTAAGGACGGCTGCCGGCGTGTTATTCGGATAGAAAACTTTACTTATGCAACTTGTTCACAATGAACGCCCTGACGCGGCCTGTACGCGATTGGGTCACATGTTGTTCGATCTCGGATGCTTCAGGCTGTTCAACCGGCGCATTGAGTATATTGTTGCTCTGAGCGTCCACATGACCCGTTGGCGCGGAGGCAGTCCCGTCCGCATTCGGAACGATCGTATAGGCCTGACCATTGCCGACGACGACCGTACTCGCTCCCTGCGTTTGGCGTTCGACCATTTCCTTGATCACAGGATCGACTTCCTTGACGCCAGGATCCGCGCGTAACACGTCGGCCTTCCTGTCCCACCATGGAGTCAGATCCTTTTCGCCGCCGGCAGGAGTATGCTGCTTCAGGGAATCATATTTATTCGTTCTGCCGGTTTTTTGCTTGTCTTGGACCGTTTTTTCCTGCTCAGGTTTGTCCGGAACCGTCTTTTGCTCAGGTTTGTCCTGAACCGTCTTTTGGTCCGGATTGTTCTGGGCCGGTCTGTTGGGGTCTTCCGGTTCGGGTTTTTGAGCGGCGCCTTTGCCCGGCTCTTGTCCCTGAGCGGTGTTATTATCGTCCGTCGCGTTGCCATCCTGAGGAATAACCGGCTTCTGCCCTTGGGTGGTA
>JAXGVG010000182.1:0-3133 GCA_040773965.1 Alphaproteobacteria bacterium
GACAACCAAGACCTCGCCGCCGTTGGGTATTTTGAAGATCGGGAGGTCGGCTCCCATGCCGCCGCTTTCAAACGTGGCGCGGGCGGTATCGGCTGCGGCTTTGGCCGCCCCCTCTCCATGGCAAAGCTTCGTCGCTTCAAACGCAAGCACTTTCTTCGCCTCGTTAATCTCGGCGTCCTTCAGCTTTTCGAGGCGCGCGATTTCATCCAACGGCAAATCGGTAAACAGCCGCATAAAGCGCCCCACGTCGGCATCCTCCGTGTTTCGCCAGAATTGCCAATAGTCGTAGGGGCTTAGCTTGTCCGCTCTCAGCCATACGGCGCCGGATACGGTCTTGCCCATCTTGACCCCGGAAGAAGTGGTAATGAGCGGTGCCGTCAGGCCATATAAATCCGCATTGATCATGCGTCGGCCAAGTTCGACGCCGTTGACGATGTTGCCCCATTGATCGGAACCGCCCATCTGGAGCGTGCAGCCATGTTTTTTGTACAACTCCACGAAATCGTAACCCTGCATGATCATGTAATTGAATTCTAGGAAGGTTAGAGGCTGTTCGCGATCCAGCCGTAACTTGACCGAGTCGAAAGTCAGCATGCGGTTGATCGTGAAATGAGGGCCAATCTCGCGCAAAAAAGGTATATAGCCGAGGTTGTCAAGCCAGTCCGCGTTGTTGACCATCTGGGCCTCGCGTGGACCGGAACCGAAAGTCAGATAGCTGCTGAAAATCGTCTTGATGTTGGCGATGTTGGAGGCAATCCTTTCATCCGTCATCATCTGGCGTGTCGCGTCTTTGCCGGATGGATCGCCGACTTTTGCGGTTCCGCCGCCCAAGAGGACAATAGGCCGATGGCCTGTCTGTTGGAGGCGGCGCAATAGCATGATGACAAGAAGATTGCCTACGTGAAGGCTGTCGGCCGTGGGGTCAAAACCGATATAGCCTGTAACTATTCCTTTTTGGGCAGCCGCATCCAGAGCCTCCATATCCGTGCACTGGTGGATGTAGCCACGTTCCTGTAAAACATGAATAAATTCAGACTTGGGTTTATGAGGCATGGTTGTAACTCTTCTTGTTTATTGGGACAGAAAGTCATAGGAAATAATGGTGCATAAGTCTACCCACAGTGTCATCCCCGTGGAAACGGGGATCCAGCGGCCCGCGTCTGCGGGCCTTTTGAGTCATGCATCGCATAGCCCGTCTACGCCCTTTGGGCTTCGCCGGGTCGGAAACATATTCCGGCGAAGCTGCGTAGCAGCGAAGACGGAACATGCGATGCTGGATTCCTGCTTCCCTCCTTCGCTGCTGCGGAGCTTCGGAGGGTTTAGCGCTAAGTCCCCCGAAGCGCTTTGCGCGAAGGGGGATCGCGGGAATGACGTGAAAAAACTTGGTCGTAAATATGGCTAAAAATTTCCTGGCCTTAGGCATGATCAGCGGCACGTCCATCGACGGGATCGACACCGCTTTGGTCGAAACGGATGGTCTGAGCCATGTCCGGCCTTTGGCCTTTATGCCGTATAATTATGAGGATGCCTTCCGGACGCGCCTGAGGGCCTGTTTCGGGAATAAAAAAGGCGCGACCGACCCCGATGTGGCCGTTTTCGAGCAGGAGCTGACGGAACTCCACGCTTCGCTCGTTCAGCAGTTTCTCAACGAGCATAACTTGTCGCCGGAGGAGATTGATATTATCGGCTTTCACGGCCAGACGATTTGGCATAAGCCGGAGGATCGCACGACCGTACAGATAGGCGACGGACTGCTTTTAGCTCGGTTGACCGGCATTCCCGTGGTCAATGACTTTCGCTCGGCGGACGTAAAGGCCGGTGGACACGGCGCGCCTCTTGTGCCGCTTTATCATCGTGCGCTGGCGTCGAGGCTGCCGAAACCTGTCGCTATCATCAACATCGGCGGCGTATCGAACATTACGTGGATTGCTGGTGAAGGCGACAACGAGATTCTGGCTTTCGACATGGGGCCGGGAAACGCGATGATCGACGATTGGGTTTTACGCCACACGGGGCAGTCCTATGATGCGTATGGCGAACTGGCCGATTCAGGAAAGGTAGATGAATGGCTTGTTCAGGGATTCCTGAAGCATCCTTTCTTTAAGGAAAAACCGCCAAAGTCGCTCGACCGGGAAGCCTTCCATCATCTTATTCCAGAGAACCTGGGCGTTTTGGACGGCGCGGCAACGCTTACGATGATGACCGCGCGCGCGATTGCGCTGGGTTTAGAGCAAACGCCGACACCGCCCAAAAAGGTCTATTTAACCGGCGGGGGCAGACATAACGAAACCATGATGCGGTGGATCGGTGAATTGTCCGGTCTTCCCGTCAAATCCGTGGACGATTTGGGATGGAGTGGCGATGGGCTGGAAGCCGAAGCGTTCGCTTATCTTGCGGTACGCTCGAAACTTGGCCTGCCTATAAGCGTTCCCGGCACAACGGGCGTGCCGTGGCCGATGACGGGGGGAACGTACTATGAGGCTTTACGGGAAAATCAGCCAGCCAATGCCATCTGCACCGGACGTTGATGCAAGGCGAGGTCGAGATAATCTTCGACATAATCCGTGACGATGTCGAGGTGATCGCCGAAGAAATGGCTTGCGCCCGGAATAACGCGATAGTCGATGCGAATGCCGCGCTGATGGCAAAGCTTGTGAACCAGTTTGGCGACGAAAGGTTCCGGGACGATTTCATCCGCTTCGCCATGAATGACCATGCCTGAAGACGGGCAGGGGGCGAGAAAGCTGAAATCCAGCATGTTTGCGGGCGGCGCGACGGAAATGAACGATTCAATTTCAGGACGACGCATCAGCAGCTGCATGCCGATCCATGCACCGAAGGAAAAACCGGCCACCCAGACGCTGCGCGCGTTAGGGTTAATGGTCTGGAGCCAATCGAGCGCCGAAGCCGCATCGCTCAATTCGCCTTCGCCGCGGTCATACGTTCCTTGGCTCCGGCCAACACCGCGAAAATTGAAGCGCAAAGTTGAAAAGTCTCGTTCCGCAAAGGCGTTATACATGGAAAAGACGATCTTGTTATTCATCGTGCCCCCATGCTGGGGGTGGGGGTGGAGAATCAGGGCAATTGGCGCCGTAGGTGATTTTCCGGGGCTATAGCGGCCTTCAAGGCGTCC
>JAXGVG010000183.1:0-3071 GCA_040773965.1 Alphaproteobacteria bacterium
AGACTGATAACAGGGATCAGTTATCAGAAAAAGAGCTGAATGATCCCTTCAAAAACGCCCGAAAGGCGTATATTCCTCTTTCTCCGGCAAAGACTGATAACAGGCTTTCGGCCTCAAAAAAAGCCCCAAGGGCAAGAACCGTTTAGGTTGAACAACCCTCCCCTTGCGGGAGGGTCGAAATTTCCCGGCCTTAATCCGGGAAATTTCGGGGAGGGGTACCAAACCTTAACGCATCATGCGCTCGCCCTCAAAAAAAGCCCTCAATAACCCGCCATAAAAGCGCCAAATCCTGCTCCCGGCTAAGGCTGTGGTCGCCGTCCTTAACAAGGGTAATGCGCACCGAAGGCGCCGTTAACCGTTCCGCAAGGCGCAACGCGTGCCGCCAGGGCACATCCCTGTCGTCCATCCCCTGCAACAGGTGCACAGGCCCCCCAAGCGCCAAAGGCGCCGTCAAAACAAGCCGCCCCCGCGCTTCGTCGATCAGCTTTTTGGTCATCGGCACGCGCCGGTCCGGCGGCGCGTCTTCGTCGTAAATCGCGCCCTCGCGCTCAAGCCGTTCACGCTGGGCCGGAGTCAACGCCGGCACAATGATCTCTTCCGTAAAATCGGGCGCGGCGGCAACGCCCACAAATCCGGCCACGCGCTCCGGCCGCGCGCGCGCGAGCAAAAGCGCAATCCATCCGCCCATGCTTGAACCCACAAGCAACTGCGGCCCTTCGGTCAGATTGTCCAAAACCTTTAAAGCGTCGTCGAACCAGCCGCCAATGGTCCCGTCCTCGAACCGCCCGCTTGACTGGCCGTGCCCCCTGTAATCGAAGCGCAAAAAGTCCCGATTCGCCGCCGCGCAGCGCCCGGCCAGAAACGTGGCCTTGGTCCCGGTCATATCGGAGGCGAAGCCGCCCAAAAAAAGCGCGCCCGCCGCAAAACTCCCGGCACTTCCGGCGCCAAAACGCCGTTGTTGATAGGCGAGCCGCCGATCCGGTAGAGTGAGAAAACGCGTTTCATTGTCCATAATTTCTTGAACCTCTTAAGGTTTATATGCCGTCATCGCCGCCACAATCTAGCAGGAAAAACCCCGCGCACAACGCCCCAGGGCCGGGCGCCACGGCTTCGCGCACAACGGTTCTGCATATCGCGCCCGACCTTGAAATCGGCCCGGACGCGCGCGAACTCGTGGATCTGGCCATCCAGACCCACCGGGCCGGATGGCGGCCCATCGTGGCCTCGGCAGGCGGCCCGCTGGTCCTCGAAGCCGAACGCGCGGCGGTGCGCCACACGCGCATGCCGCTGAACAAGCGCCACATCTTCGCGCGCTGGCGCTCGCGCGTGCACCTTGAAGCGCTGGTCCAGCGCGAACGCCCGGCCATGATCCACGCGCACGGCTTTGAAACGCTTGCGGCCGCCAACGGCATAAGCGCGCTCCGGCGCATTCCCCTGCTGGTGGACGTCACCGATCCCGCGCCCGTCACCAAGGCGCGGAAAAAACTTCTCCAGGCGGCGGCGGCGCATCAGGCGCGCTTTCGCGTTCCGTCGGATTACATGGCGCGCTTCCTGCGCGACGAGCTTCAATTGAACAGCGACCTTCTCTACCGCATCCCGCCCGGCGTCGATCTTCACTGGTACGACGCCCGGCGCGTCACGCCCGAAAGGCTTCAAACGCTAAGCCGACTCTGGCGGTTGCCGGAACAGGCGACGGTGGCCATCATGGGCACGCCGCTGGCGCCCGGCTACGGCCACAAACAGCTTCTGGAAGCCTTGAAAGACATCGGGCGCAACGACGTCTTTCTCGTCATGGTAGGCAACGACCGCGTTGCGCCGGGCACGCGCGCGGAGATCGAGCGCATGGTGACCGCCTGCGGCCTCGAAGGCAAAGTCGTCATGCCCGAGCTTTGCACGGATTGGCCGGCGGCGTGCTGGCTTGCGACGATCGTCGTGGCCGTCAACACGGCGCCGCGCGGCCAGTCGATGGAGCTTCTGGCGGCACAGGCCATCGGAAGGCCCGTGATCGTGACGGACTGCGGCGCGAACGCCGAAATGGTCCAAAGCGGAGAGACGGCGTGGGTTGTGCCGCCGGACAATCCCGAGGCGCTGAAAAACGCGCTGGCGGAAGCGACGCAAATGACGGAATCGCAACGCATCGATCTGGCCCGGCGCACGCGGAACTTCGTCGACAACACTTTCCCGAACGACATCTGGCGGGATTCGATGTTCGATCTGTACGAAGCGATGCTGTCGTGCCCGATGCTCAAGGCCCCGGCGCAGGCCGCCTGAAAACATGCCGAAAGCGCCCCGCCAAAAGCCACCGGTCCTCAATCCTGAAGCCGAATGGTTCGGCAAAACGCGCGTTTCGCCTGCGGACAAAACCGCGCGCGTGCGCCGGGTCTTCGATTCCGTCGCAACGAACTACGATCTGATGAACGACCTCATGTCCGGCAGCCTCCACCGGCTCTGGAAGGATCGCCTTGTGGAGCTCATGCGGCCCCGGGCGGGCCAATCCATTCTCGACGTTGCGGGCGGCACGGGCGACATCGCGCTCCGCTGCCTCTCGCGCGCGAAAGGCAAGGCCCGCATCGCCGTCTGCGACATCAACCCGGCCATGCTAAAGGTGGGGCGCGATAAAGCGATTGATCGGGGATGGCTTGGGTCAATTTTGGATAACCAAAAAATCCCGTCATCCCCGCGAAAGCGGGGATCCAGCGCGAGCGATAGCGAGCATATGACTCATGCGGCCCGCAGACGCGGGCCACTGGATTCCCGCTTCCGCGGGAATGACACACGGGCACAAATCGAATGGCTCACCGCCAACGCGGAAGCCCTTCCCTTCCCCAACCGAAGCTTCGATACGGTCTGCATCGCCTTCGGCCTCCGCAACGTCACGCGCATCGACACGGCGCTGGCCGAGTTCGCGCGTGCGCTCAAGCCGGGAGGCCGCTTCTTCTGCCTGGAGTTCAGCCCCGGCGTCGCGCCATGGCTTAAAGAGATTTACGATCTTTATTGCTCAACCGTTCTGCCGTGGCTCGGCGAAACGGTCGCCGAAGACCGCGACGCCTACCGGTACCTCGCCGAAAGCA
>JAXGVG010000184.1:0-3017 GCA_040773965.1 Alphaproteobacteria bacterium
AAGCCGGACCTGATTGATGCGTCCCAGCGACGCCAAAGGCGCTATTTCATAGGCCCCTTTCGCGGTGCTGATCACCATCCCAACCGGCAAATTCGGCGGAAAAACCCCGCCATGGCCCGAGGTCAACACGCGCACCCCGGGTTTGAGAATGGCGTCTTGCGGCAGATAAAGAAGCTTTAGCCTCGGGGCGTTGTCGCCCGCCAGAATGGCATGATCGCCGCTGCCGGTTATCACCACGGGAATGCGCGAGTTCAAATCGGTAATCAGCAAAATGCGCGACGACCATTCGCCGGCTTCCACCACGCGGCCGATCAGTCCTTCGCCTGTCATCGCCGCCATGCCTTCGCGCACGCCGTCCGTCTTGCCCGCCGTCACGATCAGCGAACGCACAAATGGCCCGCCGGCGTCGGCGATGACGCGCGCGGAGATGAAGGCGAGTTTCGGTTCGGGCGCATAGCGGAGAAGCTGACGCAATTCCTTGTTTTCGTTCTCGAGGCCGAGCGCCGTGTTTTGCCACTGCATCAGTTTGGCGTTTTCCGCCCGAAGTCTTTCGTTTTCCGTTTGCAAATCAAGATAGCTTGTCACGCGATGCGCCACGTTCCCGGCTATCGCAACGGGACGCGCCAAAGCGTCCAGCACGGGCGCGAGCCCATCCACGAAACGCGCGCGGACATTTTCCACCAGCATGGGCTGGCTCCGGCTCAGGATCAGAAGACCGAACGCAAGCAGCAAAAAAATGATAAAAGAAAAACGCTGGGCGGTTAGCCGCCATGATATGGCGGTCGTATAGACCCAATCGTTTCGGCGCGGACGAACCGGCATTGACGCTCTCTGCCTGAAGCGAATTTCTGTTTCCGGGGGCGACCTCTCCCGGCGGCCCGAAGATTAACCAAAGACGCCCGAAAAGGCCAAGCTTTATTTGAGTCTTTTGCGCTTCGGTGCTAAAGTAGCGCCGTTCTTTTAAACTTATAAAGAAGGGAATTACAGACATGCCGGGTCAAACACCCCTCGACGAAACGGCCTTCAGGGCCGCCTATGAGGCCGTCGGCCTCCCTATCGACTGCCGGAGGGACTTTGCGGAAAGGGGGCCTTTGGGCATTCTCGACGCTATGGTCGTGAAGTTAAGGGATAAGGGACAAAAAGTCCTGCAACGCTTTGAAAACAATGGGAACGCTCCTTCCCTGCCGGAAGCTTTCGAGGCGCATATCCTGCCCCGTAACAGGGCTGGTTTCCTCAATGCCGGAACGGCTTTTTTCAAGCGCCACTCGGACACGCAGACTCTCGCTCAAAAACCTGTCGACGATCTGTCGCCCAAAGACATGATGAAGATAAGTCTTGCCAAAGGCATTGGAGACAGGACGATTTTGGAAATAGCGGCTCTTAGCTTTATCTTCGCCGCCCTGAAACGGCAAAGGCCGCAAAAAACTCCAAAGACGACGCCGCTTTCCGTCGTATTAAACCGTCTTTCGGGACACAAGGATATTAAGGCCGGGCCTTAACCCTTAATACCCGCTGACCAGCAGGTTTTTGAGCGTGCGCATTTCTTCGAGCGCGCGGCCTGTGCCCAACGCCACGCAGGACAGCGGATCTTCGCCCACCGAGACCGGCAAGCCCGTCGCATGGCGGAGCACAAGATCGAGATTGCGCAGCAACGCCCCGCCGCCTGTCAGAACGATGCCCTTGTCCACGATATCGGCCGCCAGTTCCGGCGCGGTGTTTTCCAGCGCGACCTTCACGGCTTCCAGAATGGCGCTGACCGGCTCGGCAAGGCTTTCGGCCACCTGCCGCTCGGTAATGATGATTTCCTTCGGCACGCCGTACATCAAATCGCGGCCCTTGATTTCCGTGACGCGGCCCTCGCCGTCTTCCGGCGGCGCCGCCGAGCCGATTTCCTTCTTGATGCGCTCGGCCGTGCTTTCGCCGATCAGCAGGTTGTGATAGCGGCGGATGTAGTTGATGATCGCCTCGTCCATCTTGTCGCCGCCGACGCGCACCGAACGCGAATACACGATTCCGCCCAGCGACAGCACCGCGACTTCCGTCGTGCCGCCGCCGATATCGACGACCATCGAGCCCGTGGGCTCCGTTACCGGCAAGCCTGCGCCGATCGCGGCCGCCATCGGCTCTTCGATCAAGAACACGCGGCGCGCGCCCGCCGACTCCGCCGACTCCTGAATCGCGCGGCGCTCGACCGCCGTGGAGCCCGACGGCACGCAGATGATGATTTGCGGATTGGCGAAACTGCGGCGGTTGTGAACCTTGCGGATGAAGTGCTTGATCATTTCCTCCGCGACTTCAAAGTCGGCGATCACGCCATCGCGCAAGGGACGAATGGCCTGAATGTTGCCGGGCGTGCGGCCGAGCATGAGCTTCGCTTCGTCGCCCACGGCAAGCACCTGCCGCTTGCCGCGACTTGTCGCAATCGCAACCACGGAAGGTTCGTTGAGGACGATGCCCCGCCCCTTCACGTAAACGAGCGTATTGGCGGTGCCGAGGTCGATGCCCATATCGGCTGAAAGCAAACCTAACAAATTGGAAAACATAGACTCTTCTGCCTGCTCCGGAATAAGTAACGAAAAGGGTCAGGCCCTGTTTCTGGCATTGGAACGCCCGCAACGCAAGGGGGTCGTTAGGGTTGGCTCTCTCCCGGCGCCCCGAAGGAATTGAATGAACGTATTCCTTCAAACAATAACTGTAGTCATACGAGTTAATCGCGTTCGAATATAAAACAGTCCCCTCTTAATTCTTGGCTTTTTGACTTATGGTTGAATTTTTCTTAATGGTTAAATGTCTGTTAACCTGTTGAAAGTATTTATGTTTCTTGCATTTTCAGCGTATTTTTTATATGGTGGTTCCATTGTTTTTTTGATTATTTATGGGGAAATATTGACGATGCTGGTGAGCTGCACCCCGTCGTTTAGACCAGCAAGCGGGGTAAATTAAGGTCCATGGATTTACCCCTTTTTCTCATGCCGCTTTAGCCATTTCTGGTTGTAGCGGTTGTTGCGCCTGTGGAG
>JAXGVG010000185.1:0-3002 GCA_040773965.1 Alphaproteobacteria bacterium
CGTCATGAACGGCGTGACCAAGACGTTTCCCGGCGGGAAGACGGTCTTGAAGGACATCCGGCTCTCGTTCTATCCCGACGCCAAGATCGGCGTGCTGGGCCCCAATGGCTCCGGCAAATCCACGCTTATGAAGATTATGGCGGGGATTGACAAAGACTTCGGGGGCGAAGCTTGGGCCGCCGAGGGCGCAACGGTGGGTTATCTGCCGCAGGAGCCGGAACTCGATCCCAAACTGACTGTCGAACAGAACGTGCTCGCAGGTCTTGCCGAAACCACTGCTTTGCTCGAACGGTTTGAGGCGGTCAGCGCAAAACTCGGCGAAGTCGAAGACCCGGACGAGATGCAAAAGCTCATCGACGAGCAAGCCGAGCTTCAGGAGAAAATCGAAGCCGCCGACGCGTGGGACTTGGGACGCAAGATCGAAGTGGCGCTGGATGCCCTGCGCTGCCCGCCCGGCGATGCCGATGTAACCAAATTATCAGGCGGCGAGCGCCGCCGCGTGGCGCTATGCCGCCTTCTCTTGCAACGGCCCAACCTGTTGCTCCTCGATGAACCGACGAACCACCTCGACGCGGAATCCGTCGCATGGCTTCAGCATCATCTGGTGGAATATCCGGGCGCCGTCATCCTCGTGACGCACGACCGCTATTTCCTCGACAACGTGACGGGCTGGATCCTTGAACTGGATCGCGGCAACGGCATTCCATATGAAGGCAACTACTCGGCGTGGCTGGAGCAGAAGCAAAAGCGGCTTGAGCAGGAATCCCGCGACGAAACCGCGCGCCAGCGCACCCTCGCCCGCGAATTGGAATGGATACGCAGTTCGCCTAAAGCGCGGCAAGCGAAAAGCAAAGCGCGCATCACCGCCTATGACAGCCTTTTGGCGCAAAGCGCCGACAAGTCGCTCGACACCGCGCAAATCGTCATTCCCGCGCCGCCGCGTTTGGGCAGTCTGGTGGTGGAAGCCGAGCATATCCGAAAAGGTTACGGCGACCGGCTGTTGGTCGACGATCTGAGTTTCAAGCTGCCGCCCGGCGGCATCATCGGCATTGTCGGCGCGAACGGCGCAGGCAAAACCACCCTCTTCCGCATGATCACGGGCGCGGAAAAACCGGACAGCGGCGATTTCCGCGTCGGCGATACGGTGAAGCTCGGCTATGTCGATCAAAGCCGCGAAACACTCCGCGGCGATAAGACAGTCTGGGAGGAAATCTCGGACGGACTGGATGTGATCGATCTGGGCAAACGCACGATCCCCAGCCGCGCCTATGTCGCCTCGTTCGGTTTCAAGGGGCCGGATCAGCAGAAAAAAGTCGGCCTGCTTTCCGGCGGCGAACGCAACCGCGTGCATATGGCCAAGATGCTCAAGTCCGGCGCGAACGTGCTACTGCTCGACGAACCGGGCAATGATCTCGATGTGGACACGCTGCGCGCGCTCGAAGACGCGATTATCGATTTTCCGGGTTGCGTCGCGGTCATCAGCCATGATCGCTGGTTCCTCGACCGCATCGCGACGCACATTCTGGCGTTCGAAGGCGACAGTCAGGTTGTGTGGTTCCAGGGCAATTATCAGGATTACGAAGCCGACCGCCACCGCCGCCTCGGCACCGACGCCGACCAACCGCACCGGATCAAATACAGGCCGTTGGTGCGGGGGTAAGCTCTTTCCGGGCGTCATCCCGGAACATTTTCATTTCGGCCTGCAACGCGGGACGAATGAAAATGGATCCGGGATCCAGTTTAATTTCGCGGAAATAAAATAAATAAACTGGATCCCGCATCTTCACCTCAGGCGCAAGTCGCCTGAGGCTTGTGCGGGATGACAGCCTTTATATAATGGACTCTCTGTGAAATCCCCCGTATTAAATATTGTTCGCGCCGAAGGGTTGGGGGGAAAGAGGTTGAAGCCTATGAAAAAAATCAAAGCCTCTGAATTCGACAAAAAATTCGATGCGGGTGAGGATATCGCGGAGCATCTGGATTTCAGCACCGTCCGCAGGCCTAATCTTGCGCCCAAGCGCGTGAATGTCGATTTTCCAGTATGGATGGTACACTCGTTGGACAAGGAGGCTCAGCGCCTCGGCGTCACGCGCCAATCACTCATCAAAATGTGGTTGAGCGACAAGTTGTCGGGACAGCATTCTCAAAAAACTTGAGAGGTTCACATGTGCCTAACCTGCGGTTGCAACCCTCATACCCACGATCACGACCATGATCATCACCATACGCACGAAGCGCCACTGGGGGCGGTGCATGAGCATGGCGTGGACAAGACACGAGCGATCAAGATTGAAGAGGACATACTCGCCGCCAACAACCGCTATGCCGAAGCCAACCGCGCGCTTTTCGCCAAACACAAAATTCTCGCGCTTAACCTGATGTCCAGCCCCGGCTCGGGCAAGACGACGTTGCTCGCCCGCACGTTGGCCGATCTGCGTTTTCCGACCGCCGTTATCGAAGGCGATCAGCAAACCGACATCGACGCCGCGCGCATCCGCGAAACGGGCGTGACCGCCGTGCAGATCAACACAGGCCGCGGCTGTCATCTCGACGGGCACATGGTCGGCCATGCGTTGCAGGATCTCAAGCTGGAGTCCGGCGCGATAGATGGTGGTGTGGTGTTTATCGAAAACGTCGGCAATCTCGTGTGCCCCGCCGCGTTCGATCTCGGCGAAGCGGCAAAGGTCGTTCTGCTTTCGGTCACCGAAGGCGACGATAAGCCGCTCAAGTATCCCGACATGTTTCTGGCCGCGGACCTTCTGATCATCACCAAAGCGGATTTGCTTCCGCACGTGCCGTTCGATGTTAAGCTCTGCCTCGCGCACGCGCAGCAAACCAACCCGAAACTCGCAGCCATCACCCTCTCCGCCGCAACCGGCGAAGGCATGGACCAATGGATGGGGTGGATAAAGGCCCATGCTTCATCCTGACGCCGCCGCCACGGTTCTTCCCCTCCCGCGCCAACTCCCGCCCGTTCTCGGCGCGGGGGCATTCCTGAAAAA
>JAXGVG010000186.1:0-2925 GCA_040773965.1 Alphaproteobacteria bacterium
ACTGCGCCTTCTTTAACCGTTCCACTCTCGCTATTATCCGATTCATGGCCGCTTATATCATCCGCCGTTTATTGCTTATGATCCCGACGCTGTTCGGCATCATGGTGCTGAATTTCCTGATTGTGCAGGCGGCGCCCGGCGGGCCTATCGAACAAATCGTCGCCAAACTGCAAGGCAACGCCGTCGAGGCCACGGCCCGCGTTTCCGGCAGCGCCGGAGGCGATATGGCGGGTCCGGGCCAAGCCACCCGCGAAAGCAAGGTCAGCGCCGGCGGCACAACGCGTTACCGGGGGGCCCAAGGCGTCGATCCGGAACTTATTAAAGAACTGGAAAAGCAGTTCGGCTTCGATCAGCCCATGCATGTGCGTTTCTTTAAAATGATAAGCAATTATGTGCGGTTTGATTTCGGCACGTCCTATTTCCGGGACGAGCGCGTCGTAGACCTTGTTGTGAGCAAAATGCCCGTGTCGGTTTCGCTGGGGCTTTGGACGACGCTGATTATTTATCTTGTCTCCATTCCTCTCGGCATTCGCAAGGCCGTCAAGGACGGCACGCCTTTCGACATCTGGTCGAGCGCCGCGATTATCGCCGGTTACGCCATCCCGAGCTTTTTGTTCGCCGTTCTTCTGATCGTTCTTTTCGCGGGCGGACGCTATTTCGAGTGGTTTCCGCTGCGTGGCCTTGTTTCCGACAACTGGAACGATATGAGCTGGCCGGACAGGATTATGGATTACTTCTGGCACATTGTCCTGCCTGTTACCGCGCTTGTTATTGGCGGTTTTGCCAGCTTAACCATGCTGACAAAAAATTCGTTTCTGGACGAGATCAACAAGCAATACGTCCTGACGGCGCGCGCCAAAGGCTTGACGGAAAAGCGCGTTTTGTACGGCCATGTTTTCCGGAATGCCATGTTGCTCGTCGTGGCCGGTTTTCCCTCCGCCTTCATCGGAATTCTTTTCACAGGCGCTCTGCTGATCGAAGTTATTTTCTCACTGGACGGCATGGGGTTGCTTGGCTTCGAAGCCGCTATCAACCGCGATTATCCCGTCATGTTTGCCACACTGTATTTCTTTACGCTGCTTGGGTTGGTTATGAATCTTATCGGCGATCTTATGTACGTCGCCGTCGATCCGCGCATCGACTTTGAATCGAGGGAAACGTGAGCTTTTCCCCTCGCACATGGTCGCCGCTCAACCAGCGCCGGTGGGCTAATTTCAGGGCCAACAAGCGCGGCTTTTGGTCGTTCTGGCTTTTTCTTTGCCTGTTCGTTTTGGCGCTGGGGGCCGAGTTTATCTCCAACGACAAGCCGCTTCTGGTCCATGTCGATGGTCGTTACTACATGCCGGTTTTTGTAAGTTATCCCGAAACGGCTTTTGGCGGCGATTTTGAGACCGAGACGCGTTATCGCGATCCTTATGTCAAGCAACTGATTGAATCGAAGAGCGGCTGGACGATTTGGCCGCTCATCCCCTATTCCTATGACACCATCAATTACGATCTTCGGGTGCCGGCGCCAGCGCCTCCATCGGCCGACAACTGGCTGGGAACCGACGATCAGGGGCGCGAT
The DNA here is from genome assembly GCA_040773965.1 of Alphaproteobacteria bacterium. Classification (GTDB taxonomy): domain Bacteria; phylum Pseudomonadota; class Alphaproteobacteria; order UBA9219; family UBA9219; genus JAXGVG01. The sequence continues at coordinate 1,568 of JAXGVG010000186.1, forward strand.
GTGTTGGCACGTATTATTTACGGTTTTCGCATTTCCGTTCTTTTCGGCCTTACATTGACCATGTTTTCCTCGCTTATCGGCGTGGCGGCCGGGGCGGTTCAGGGGTTCTTCGGCGGCCTGACCGACCTTTTTATGCAGCGCTTTATGGAAATTTGGGGCGGAATGCCCGTTTTGTATCTGCTCATCATCATGGCTTCATTGGTACAGCCCAATTTCTGGTGGCTTCTCGCGCTTATGCTTCTTTTTTCGTGGATGTCGCTTGTTCATGTCGTCCGCGCGGAGTTCCTGCGCGCGCGCAATCTTGATTATGTACGAGCCGCGCGAGCCTTGGGCGCCTCCAATAGCCTTATCATGTTCAAACATATGCTGCCTAACGCCATGGTCGCTACGCTGACCTTTTTGCATTTTGTCCTCAATCAATCGATCACTAATCTTAAGGCGCTTGATTTTCTCGGCTTTGGCTTGCCTCCGGGATCGACTTCCTTTGGAGAACTCCTCAATCAGGGCAAAAACAACCTGCAGGCGCCATGGCTTGGCCTTAGCGCATTCGGTATTTTATCCATAATGCTGACGATGCTGATTTTTACCGGCGAGGCCGTGCGTGATGCTTTCGATCCCCGCAAGCTTTACGGGGAACGCCGATGAGTTTGCTTGAAATACGCAATCTTGGCGTAACGTTCGGGCATGGCGACAACGCTGTCGCAGCGGTTTGCGATATTTCTTTCGCCATTGAACGCGGCGAAACCGTTGCTTTGGTGGGCGAATCCGGCTCCGGTAAATCGGTTACGGCATTGTCCGTTCTTCAACTTTTGCCTTATCCCAACGCCTGGCATCCCGGGGGAAGAATTACATTTGATGGGCAGGAACTGTATCCTGTGCCGACCATACCGCTTGAAAAAATACGCGGCAACCGCATCGCGATGATTTTTCAGGAACCCATGACATCGCTTAATCCGTTGCATACGATTGAGAAGCAGATCGGCGAGGTGCTGTTTTTACATAAGCGCATGAACGCCCAAGAGGCGCGCGCCCGGACGCTTGAATTGTTAAATCTTGTGGCTCTCCCTGAAGCCGAAAAAAGGCTCGCTTCTTATCCGCATGAACTGTCCGGCGGCCAGCGCCAGCGCGTTATGATCGCCATGGCCCTGGCGAACGGCCCCGATTTGCTAATTGCGGACGAGCCTACGACGGCGCTCGACGTAACCATTCAGGCGCAAATTCTTTCTTTGCTGAAAGACTTGCAAAAAAAGCTTGGCATGTCTCTTTTGTTGATTACACACGATCTCGGCATTGTACGTAAGATTGCGGACAGCGTTTGTGTCATGCAAAACGGCGAGATTGTCGAACAAGGTCCTGCC
>JAXGVG010000187.1:0-2875 GCA_040773965.1 Alphaproteobacteria bacterium
CGCGACGAGATAGGTTTCCGAAGACTCCGCGCGGCTGGCGGCGGGCTTGGTGTGTTTGACCCTGGCGAAATTAATCTTGAGCGTATCCAGCAATTCTTTCTCGGTTCCGCCCTGAAACATTTTGCAAACGAATGCGCCGCCTGGCGCCAGCACGTCTATGGCGAAAAGCGCGGCGGCTTCGGCAAGGGCCATGATGCGGATATGATCCGTGCGGCTGTGGCCGGTGGCGGCGGGGGCCATATCGCTTAGAACCAAATCAGCCTTGCCGCCGAGCGCAGTGTGCAAGCGGGCCGGGGCAGCGTCGGCCAAAAAATCCATAAGAAGAATTTCGACGCCCTTAATCGGCTCCATCGGCAGGATGTCGAGCGCGATGAGCTTGCCCGTCGCGCCGATTTTTTCTGCGGCGATCTGGCTCCATCCGCCCGGGGCCGCGCCCAAATCGGCGACGCGCATGCCGGCGCGCAACAATTTGAACTGGGCGTCAAGTTGCATAAGTTTAAAGACGGCGCGCGAGCGGTAACCGGCTTCTTTGGCGGCGGCGACATAGGGATCGTTAAGCTGCCGTTCAAGCCAGTGCGCGGAGGAGGACGACCGTTTGCGGGAGGTTTTGACGCGAACGACGTCGCGCCGCCGCGAGGCCAAACCGCCTAAACCCCTGTGTTTGCTGCAGCCTTTCATGCGAAAAACGGGCCTTCAACAAGCTGATAACGAAGGTTTATCAGAAATCTACACAAACGTGAAATGATATGATAGGAAAACCAGCGCGTTTTCTTAGTGAGCCTTGGCAAAACCGAGGCGAAGTTAGAAAACGCCTGTCCCGGCGAAGGCCGGGACCCAGTCCGTAAATACTGGGGGATCGTCTAGCGGTAGGACAACAGACTCTGACTCTGTTTACCGTGGTTCGAATCCACGTCCCCCAGCCAATAGAACAATTCTAAACTAAAATTATTACGAGAATAAAATAATGTTGGGCGCATTTGCGTTCGAGCAAGAAATCAACCGTTGTTTGTCATTTTATAATATAAAAGTAGTTAAATATGTCGTACAACAGGTGCACTGTTGCTTTAAATCCTCAGTCGTTATCGTTGTTGTATGTTTACAATAACTAAATATTGCAAGGGAATACGTACGGGTATATCCATATCGCACGTGGGGTTATGCGAGATTTGTCCGATTTTATTTCGGTCAAAGTGTGAATCTTGGGGGCAGCGTGGATTGGCTCGTAATCTCCGATAACTAGGAGAAGGGCATGGCGGTTGGTCAGTTTGAGAGAGTCACAGTTCTGATTGTCGATGATGAACGGCTAATCCAGAACCTTGTCCGGAATGTGCTGACTGCGCTGGGTTTCTGGAAAATAACTATTGCAAACAGCGCTAAAAAAGCAATTGAGTTAATCAAAGCGCAGGATTTCGACATAATCATTACAGATTGGCGAATGAAAGACGGAGATGGAATCGATCTTATTCGTTATGTGCGATTGGATCCGGAGTCGAGAAATATCCGCATTCCTATCATCCTTTTAACAGGCAATACACAAGAGAAATATATTACAACAGCTCGAGATGCCGGCGTTAACGAGTATATGATAAAGCCCTTTTCAGCGGAGCAGATCGCCCAAAGAATTCGTTCAATTTTCGAACATCCAAAACGCTTTATAAAATGTGCTACCTACTGTGGGCCGGACAGACGTTTCCACAACAAGCCGCCGGGAACTTATGTCGAGAAGAGGAAGGAAGATTTTGAAAAACGTAAAAGCGCGGCAACAACATCTGGATGAAGAGCGATCTATGGCGGAAACATTTGACAAAAGCGCCGATGTAAAAGTTTTTGCTCCCGATCGTTCCTTGCAGGCCAAAGTGGGGACGGCCGTCCTTGATAAACTCTTTACGCCGGAAGTTATTAAAAATGCCGAAGAGAAAATAGTTGAGTCGCAAGACAATTTTGTTGCAGAAGGCTTCAAGAATATAGATGAGCTTGAAGGCCTTTTAGGCGAAATAAGAAAAAAACCAACTGAAATTAGCCGTTTATTAAATGACATCATTACTGTTGCTTTTGCCCTAAAGTCGCAGGCAGGAATTGGGGGATATGATTTGATTGCAGCGTTGGCTAAATCGCTTCACGTATATTGTGAAGAAAGTGAGAAAATAGAGTTTAACGAAAAAAATATTGAAATTATTGAATGGCATATCACAAGCCTTCGCAAGCTTGCGTCTGCCGAAATTAAGGGAACCGGGGGGGAGATCGGCGAGAAAATCATGGCCGAAATTTTGAGATTAAATGAAGAGAAGCCCTGACATGGCTTTTTAAGGTGAATGATATTCATTTTTATCAAGCGGCTATTGCAAGGTTAGAGCGGCGATCATCGCCACTCCTCCCCAAAAACCTCCGCCTCGAAGGCATACAAATCTGCATCCGGCGCTTGCCAGGCATAGGGCGAAAGCCCGGCCTTCACGCTCGTCTGATCGATGAACGTGGCGCGGTCCCACCGCTGTTCGACGGCCACCTGCGGCAAAAGAAGACCCTCAGCCTCGCCCTTTTTGATCAAAAGCCCGTCGCGGCCCACGCGAACGCCGTCCGCGTTCCCGACGCGGCGTAGCGGCGACAAAACGGAAATCTCGTAAGAAAGCTTGCCGAGTTCATCCGCGCGAACGGGCCGAAAGCGCCGGTCGTTCGTCGCCGCCTGTGCTGCCACGTCGCGCACGGTTTCGGCCAGCGGCTTGCTGGCGACGGAATAGCCGATACACCCGCGCAACTGTCCGTCTTCCCTGAGCGTGACAAACGCGCCGCGAGCGGCTTGCAGTTTTTCGGGTAGATTTGCCGGAAGCGGCAAAACCTTGTCTTCGCGCACGGCGGTCTCGACGGATTTTTTCGCAAG
>JAXGVG010000188.1:0-2861 GCA_040773965.1 Alphaproteobacteria bacterium
GTTCGTATCCTGTTTGCCGCCGACGCTGTGTGTGCCGTCGGCGTTGCGGCCTTTGCCACTGCCCGCATAACAATCGCCGAGATTAAGCCATAAGGTTCCGTCGTCGCGCAGAACGCGCCGCACCTCGTCAAACACCGAGACAAGCTCTCGCACATAATCGTCCGGCGTTTTCTCCAGCCCCATCTGGCCATTGATGCCGTAATCGCGCAGCCCGAAATACGGGGGCGACGTCACGCAGCAATGTACGGAACTTTCCGGCAAAGTCTTTAAAACATTGCGGCAATCGCCCTGCAAAATACGGACGGTCATGCGAACAAATCCGCTTGCTCATTCGTCGATGCCTGCAGAAGACGCAAGAGTTCGAAACGCATAAGCTGCAACCAACGGAACCACGCCGTTGCCGCACAGCCGCAGTCTGTCCACCCGATGGGCCAGCCCATTAGCCATTCGACAAACGGCGGGTTTAAGGTGAGCGGGAACGTGTTCCCAGTTTTCATGATCCGAGGGGCCTGGCGGCCAAGCAGGCAATTCGTCTTTACGTCTGCGGTCGCTGTCCCGTCCTTCCAATCGCGCGTGGTCGGCGTTGCCCAAGCCTCCACAATTTCCGTCCGGTTCATGCCGCTTGATCTTTTTCCCGAGCAGGCGCGCGGAGTCGGCCAAGTCTTGCTTGCCTCGGTCAAGCTGATCCCGTGAACGGAAACCGTGCTTCCCGGCTCGTGAGCGCGCGGCGTCGGCCAGCATTCCTGCACCGCCGTTCGAAGATCCATACCCCCTTGGCCATGACGTCCGGCACCATGAGAGTCGGACGTTCTCGCGGTAGGCCAGGATGAACAGCCGTTCGCGCTTGTGCGGCGCGCCGACTTCTGCCGCTGTAAACAGGCCCGCCTTAACGCGGTAACCCATTGCTCGAAGGTCATCCTGGACTTGTTCGAACCCCAATCGTAGATGTCCGCCGACGTTTTCAAAGAAACATACTGGCGGTTTGACTTCGCGGACGATCCGCGCGATGTGCGGCCAGAGATGGCGCGGGTCTTTGTCGCCGAGCTTGCGCCCCGCGACGGAGAACGGCTGGCACGGGTACCCGCCATGAACGATATCCACCATGCCGCGCCACGCCTTGCCGTCGAAGGTCGCAACGTCGTCCCAGACAGGTGCTTGATCCAAGGCCTTGTCTTCCATCCGCGCCACGAGCGTGGCTGCGGCATAGCTTTCCCGCTCGACGTAACAAACAGTTCGATATCCGGGCGCTGCGAGATGCAGTCCGAGGTCAAGTCCGCCTGCGCCCGCGCAGAGCGAGAGGCCGAACAACGCGCGCCTTTCTTTTGGGCGTGCGCAATCGCCTCCGGCGGCAGGTAAAGCCAGACCATTCAACCCGAACCTCTGTTGTTGGAAAAAGCCGGCTTCTCCCTCGTCAGGAATCCGGGCGGGAATCCGCCTCTAGAGGCGGCTTAACTCTTTGTTTTCCGTGAGATAATTGGGCTACGCTTGAAACCACAAGATGTGGGGTGGCTTCCCGCTTTCAACCCCTACATGTAGCGAAGTCCTGCGCTCTTGCCGCCAGCATACGTTGGGGCCGAGGGAGGACCCGCTCGTCTCCCGATCATGCCGTGCAGTCTGGCAGAAAATGCGCAAACGACGCAGAACTAAAATGCGCATGGGGTTTATCAATAAATTGAATCGCTTAAAGAACGCGTGCGCATTTTTGCCTATCCGCCTTGGATGCGTCGCTTGTAGGGGAGCGTGATTTTCTCCTTCGGGTTGCTCAAGCGATGCACGATTTTCATGAGCGCGATTCGCCAATCGTACTGCAGCTTGCGCACCGACCAGCCCAGCTCGAGCGACAAGCGCTTCCAGCGAACGCCGTTGGCCCGCAGCCACACGAGACGCACTTCCTCGCGCTCCAGCCACATGAGCCACAGCATGACCTCGTCCATCTCGGTGATCTGGTGCGCCGAGGGCGGGCCGGGTCTGACATGCGCGTCCTCCCAGCCATACGCTTCCATCGCTTCGCGGACGATGGGCGGCCATGCGTTGAAGTATCCTTGCACGGTGACCTTGGGCAGCTTGCGCATCGTGTGCGCCGCTTGCTCAATCCGATCTGCGACATCGGACACGGTCTTCTTGGCGCGGGGGCTCATGCGACCCTCCCGTAGGTCTTGCCCTCCAGCATGTCGCGCGCCCATTGGCAGTTGTCGATCTTGGCAAACTGCAGGAGCGCGATACGCGTCTCCTCAAGCGTGGTGAAGCCGTAGCGGAACAGCATCTCGCCGAACAGCGTTTCGGGACTTGTGCCGCGCGCATGCCGCCACCCTGTCCAGAAAGCGCCGCTCGAACAAACGCGGCTTTCACAGATGTCGTACCTGTCACGCACGCGCACATCGTAGACGCGACCCGTGTGCGAGTATTTCCAGTAGATGTTGGCGTCACGCGCCTTGATCCGGTTTGCCATCATGAGATGCACCTCCTGTCAGTTGGGATTGGAAAATGGGGAAAGGTTTTGGGCATCACGGAACCTGTCCGCGCGCAGACTCCCTCGACCGTTGGAGGAGAGAACGCCGCAAGGCGTCTCTCTCTCCCGTAGGGAGAGTGGGAAAACGTCATTCTGTCATTCTGGAATAACGCGCTGAGAAATAAGGCGAATTTTCCAGATTTCCGGACTGCCGGGCAGAATGACGTGTCATTCTGGAAATGGCCTGTAACACTCTGAAAACAAAGGCGGATTCTAGAATGACAGAATGACGCCGCGTCTAGAATGACGTCATTCTGGCCCAGAATGACAAAACGAAGGCCCAGAATGACAGCCGGTTTGGATGGGTTTTTGCGGGCAAAAATCATGGCTCGCCCCCATCGTGATAGACCCA
>JAXGVG010000189.1:0-2822 GCA_040773965.1 Alphaproteobacteria bacterium
AACGCCTTGAAGAAATGCCGGTCAACACGGCCTATATGAACGCGCCCGGCTCCATGGACCCCGATCGGATCCCCGGCCTTGTCTTGCGCGAATTCGGGGTGGCGCTTCCGGAAAAGGACGATCCGGCGCATACGTTGCGTTTTTTCCTTCTGGAAGAACACGGCAAGGGAAAGCGAAACGTTCTTGTCGTCGACGAAGCGCAAACGCTTGGCGCGCAGGGACTGGAGGCGATAAGGCTTTTGTCCAATCTGGAAACCGATACCGACAAGCTTCTGCAAATCGTTCTTTTCGGCCAGCCGGAGCTCGACCAGCTTCTTTCCCGCGCCGACCTGCGGCAACTCACGCAGCGCCTGAACTTCAGCTTTACGACACAGCCTTTGGCGCCGCAAACGGTGGCGTCGTACGTCCGCTTCCGGATGGAGCGCTGCGCCAAGACCGGCGCTGAAAGCGCGCGCTTCGCTCCGGCGGCGCTGGAGCGCCTCGCCAAGGCCAGCGGCGGCCTGCCGCGCGTCATTCACCTGCTGGCCGACAAGGCCCTGCTGGCCGCTTATGTCGACGGCGTCAACGTTGTGAAACCGCGCCATATCCGAATGGCGATCGAAGAAACGCCGGGCCTGCGCGGGGGCTGGTGGCCGAAGCGCTGGAGCCGGGCCGCCTGAAGACAAACCGGTTTTTGCCGGGCGCTTTTCCGTTTATAAGATTGGCCATGCCTACGCTCGACCTCATATCGCCCGACGACGCGCTTCGCCATGCGATTCTCGAGCAACTTACCGCGCCGAACGCATGGCAGGTTATCGAAGCGCCTTCTCTTGTTGCCGCTCTTGAGGCATGGAAGAGCCGGACGCCGGAAGCCATTTTCCTCGACGACGGCGCTCTGGATCAACACGCGCCGCAGCTCGTCAAAGCCGTCCAGGCGCGTACGCCGCCAGCGCTTCTGTTCCTCCTTGGCGAGTCCCCTTCTACTGTCGACGAGAAATTCGTCTCCGAGCGTTTTCCTAAGCCGCTCCGGCTCGGTTATCTTCTGACGCGGCTTCATTTTTACCGCCAGCCGCATCACCACGAACGAAATGCCGTCTATGCCTTAGGCGCGTGGACATTCACGCCGCGCGCGCGACAGCTCACGCCGAAAGACGGCGGCAAAAGCCTTTGCCTGACGGCGAAAGAATCGAGCCTGCTTGAATATCTTTGCCAGGCTAAACAAGCCGTTCCGCGCGACGAATTGCTCGCAGCCGTTTGGGGCTACGACGGCCGGATCGACACGCATACCCTTGAAACGCATATCTATCTTTTGCGCCGGAACATTCCCGAAGGCCACGACCTGTTTCTGGTTGAAAACGGCCGTTACCGCATCAACCCGGCGTGGCTAACAAATTGATAACCTCTTTTCCCTAACCTTTGGGGCATGGGACGGACAAAAAGGGTCATTTTTTTTCTGACGCTGCTTTTGCTGGCGGGATGCGGCGGCAGCGCGGGTCCTGCCGGTAAGCTGGTCAAGCAGTACGGCGGACCCAAGACGCGGCCCGATCCTGCCGCCGAACGTTTCATTGTTCTGGCTCACCCCAAAAGCGGCGAACGGCTTGAACTCACCTATTACAGGAAAGGCCGTTATGATCCGTCGGCCATGGCGTCGATCGACCGGCTTTTCCGGGACCGCCGCGCAGACGCGGCGGGCAAGATCGACCCGGAGCTGATCGATTTTCTGGTGGACATACGCACCCGTCTCGCCTTGCCGTCCTCGGTCGTCTTTGAAATCCTCGACGGCTACCGCACGCCCGGCACGAACGCCGCCTTCAAGCAGCGCAACGGCCAGGTCGCCAAGGAAAGCCTTCACCTGCACGGCTGGGCCGTGGATTTTCGCATTCCCGGCGTGAACGGCAGCGCCATCGCGGAAGTAGCCAAGACCATGCAGCGCGGCGGCGTGTCGTTTTACCCGAGCAGCAATCACGTTCACGTCGATCTTGGCAATATTCGCACGTGGCAAACGAAATAAGCCCGCAGAATTCCCTGCGGGCCTGTTTCGCCCGAACGAAAAATGATTACAGTTGGACCAGCGACCCGTTTGCGTAGCGCCAGAGACTTCGCGCCGCATAACGATCGGGGCCATGCCTGAAGCCGATAATCAGATAGTTGCCGGCGACTCCCGCTTCGACGAAGCCGGAACAGGAACCGATTTCCTTGGGGCCGGCATAGGTATTGTTGCTGCGGAACGTCAACAGAAAGCTCTTGTGCGGGCAAACGGCATCCCCGCTGTAAGACGTTACGACGATCGCGTCCTCGCCGGGCAGAGTGAACGTTTCGGAAACCTGCAACGGGCCGGACTGGTTGTTGGCAAAGAAAATGGGGGTGCCGTTCAGCGTGATCGTAAAGCGGCTTAAAAGGCCGGCGCCTTCCTCGCGAAGGGCAACGTTCATATAGCGGTTCGGAATGCCTTGCGACGCGGCAATGTGGCTGCGGTCCGGCCAATAGAAAAAGGCGTTGCGCTTCCTGAAATATCCGCCCTCGCGCAGGCTGGAGTCCTTATGCAGAAGAAGGTTTTTCGTTTGCGCCGTCAGTTCGCCTGAAACCGGCAGCCCGCTGTCGCGCTGAAACGCCTTGACGGCGCGGCGCGTCTGTGGTCCGAAAAGACCGTCGTTGCGGCCCGTGTAATAGCCAAGATCCGACAGCTGCCGTTGCGCTTCGCGCACGGAGGGCGCGCCTGCTTTGGCTTTGGCATAAACGGGAGAAACCGGCACCGAAATCATCAAGAGACAAAGAAACGCCGCAACGAAAAATTGTTTTATCATGTGAAGGCTCCGGAAATAGAATCGAAAAAAACGGGAAAG
>JAXGVG010000190.1:0-2805 GCA_040773965.1 Alphaproteobacteria bacterium
AAAAAGGGGAGCATGGAAGGCAGCGTCATTAAGGGCAAGGTCGTATCCATCGACGACGATTTTGCGATCATCGACGTCGGCCTGAAGTCCGAAGGCCGCGTGTCCCTTAAAGAATTCGCGCTTCCCGGCCAGCCTGCCGAAATCAAGATTGGCGATACCGTTGAGGTTTATCTGGAGCGCATGGAAGACCGTAACGGCGAAGCTTCGCTGTCGCGCGAGAAGGCCAAGCGCGAGGAAAGCTGGACCGTTCTGGAAAAATGTTTCGCCGCGGCCGAGCGCGTCATCGGCGTTATCTTCGGGCGCGTCAAGGGCGGTTTTACCGTCGATTTAAATGGGGCCGTGGCGTTCCTGCCGGGCAGCCAGGTCGATATCCGCCCCGTGCGCGACATCACGCCGCTTATGGGCACGCCGCAGCCGTTCCAGATTTTGAAGATGGACCGCGCGCGCGGCAATATCGTCGTGTCGCGCCGCGCCGTGCTTGAGGAAAGCCGCGCCGAAGCGCGCACCGAGCTTGTGGCCAACCTCAAGGAGGGCCAGGTGCTGCAAGGCGTCGTCAAGAACATCACCGATTACGGCGCTTTCGTCGATCTGGGCGGCGTGGACGGCCTGCTGCACGTGACGGACATTGCGTGGAAGCGCGTCAATCATCCGTCCGAGGTGCTGCAGATAGGCCAGCAGGTGACCGTTCAGGTCATTCGCTTCAACGCCGAAAACCAGCGCATAAGCCTCGGCATGAAGCAGCTTGAATCCGATCCGTGGGAAGGCGTCGTCGCGCGTTACCCGGCGAACACGAAGCTCAAGGGCCGCGTGACGAACATCACCGACTATGGCGCGTTCGTGGAATTGGAACCCGGCATTGAAGGCCTTGTGCACGTGTCCGAAATGTCGTGGACGAAGAAGAACGTCCATCCCGGCAAGATCGTCTCAAGCTCGCAGGAAGTTGAGGTTATGGTGCTCGACGTCGATATGGCCAAGCGCCGCATCAGCCTCGGCATCAAGCAGTGCGCCGAAAACCCGTGGGAACAGTTCCGTGCCGGCAATCAGATCGGCGCGACGCTGTCCGGCGAAATCCGCAACATTACCGAGTTCGGGTTGTTCGTCGGCCTTCAGGGCGATATCGACGGCATGGTGCATTTGTCGGATATTTCCTGGGACAAGACGGGCGAAGAGGCGATTACGGGGTTTCAAAAAGGACAAACGATCGTTGTCAAGATTCTCGATATCGATGCCGAGAACCAGCGAGTCAGCCTCGGCATCAAGCAATTGACCGCCGATCCGTTTGAGAACGTTGCCGTCAACTTCAAGAAGGGCGACGTCGTGACCTGTACGGTCGGCGCCGTCACCGAAGGCGGCATCGAGGTCAATCTGGGCGAGCAGTCGGGCGGCTTTACCGGCTTCATCAAGCGCAACGATTTGGCCCGCGACCGCTCCGAGCAGCGTCCGGATCGCTTTGCGGTTGGCGAGAAAGTCGATGCCAAGATCACCAACATCGACAAGGCGGCTCATAAGGTCACGCTGTCGATCAAGGCGCGCGAAGTGGACGAGGAGAAGCAGGCGATGGCCGAATACGGCTCGTCCGACTCCGGCGCGAGCCTCGGCGATATACTTGGCGCGGCCATTAAACGGGCCAAGCAGAAGGGCGCCGAGAGCAAGAAGGATAAGGAAGAAGACTAAGCGAAAGGGCCCGGTTTAAGGGCTAAACCGCCGGAGCCGCAAGGTTTCCGGCGGTTTTTATTTGGTGGAACAAGGGGTTGGCTTGGGCCTAAGCGCGCGGGAGTCTGCCGCCGAGGGGCGCGGAGAAGGGGCGGAAAAGGGGAAAAATGCGTGAAGAATAAGGGGAGAGAAGCCCCGGAAAGAGGGAGGAGAAAGAGGAGAGCACAAGAGGAACGCGCGTGGACATGAAGCCGGTAAAAGGGAAAGATGAGGCGGAGAAAGAGGAGAGGTTCAGGCGGAGGGGGCGGGAGAAGCGTGAGATGCATGAGTGAAAATTTGTCTCGTTAACCATGTTTTTTTGTGTGTGAAACGCTCAACTTGACGGGCTTGAGCCAGTATGAAGCTTGCGGTTTGATCCAACCTTTGCGGTTCTTTCTCTGTCGCTATTCCTGAGGCCTGGAGCTATGAACCGAAAACGCTTTGCCTCCCAAGGGGTTACCGAATCCGCGGCTTGACTCCGGCCTAAGGCTTTGGCAGGGTTAGGACCGTAGACGATTCCTTTCAACGGCTCGTGGAGAGCGCCTGATGACAAAATCCGATCTGATCTTACGCCTGGCGGAGAAATATTCCCATTTGCTTCAACGGGATATTGAACGCATCGTCAACACCGTTTTTGACGAAATTTCGAACGCTCTGGCGCGCGGCAATCGCGTGGAGTTGCGCGGGTTCGGCGCCTTTTCGATCAAGCGCCGCGAAGCCCGCATGGGCCGCAACCCTCGCACGGGCGAAACCGTTTCCGTGGCCGAGAAGTGCGTGCCGTTTTTCAAGACGGGCAAGCAGCTTCGCGACCGTCTGAACGGCGTTGAAGGCACTTCGGACGATTGAAATTCAAGAGGAATTCCTCTTTTTTAGCGTTTTAGGGGCTCGCTAAGCGCGCGTTGAGTGAGCGTTGAGTGAGCGTTTCGGCAGCGTTCAGAGCCGCCAGCCCGAGTGGATCACGGCGATGCCGCCCATGAGGTTTTCCCATTTGACCCTTTCCAGCCCCGCCTTTTCCATCCGGCGGGCCAACGCGGGCTGGGCGGGGAATTTCCGGATGCTCTCGGCGAGGTATTGGTAGGCGGCGCGATCCTCGGCGACGATTTCGCCGAGCCA
>JAXGVG010000191.1:0-2791 GCA_040773965.1 Alphaproteobacteria bacterium
AGCGCCGCCAGCACAACTTTCAGTTTCGTTTCTTTCGTGTGTTTATTCCGCATCCCAGTCATATCCGTTCCCTTTCCGTACTCGTTTAGGGACCTTATATCACTGGTCTAAATTTTGGGGGGCAGCTCACTTGCCCGTCCGCATATTGCCTAAAATGGCCCCTGAGGACTATAAAAGCCCCATGCTCTCGCTCCCCCGCGCCCTTATTTTCGACTGGGACCTGACTCTGGCGGACAACTGGCCCGCCGTGCACGAAGCCATCAACGTCGTCCGGGCAGCATGGGGACTGAACACATGGGAATATGAAGAGTCCAAGCAGTGCTGCAACCTTCCGCTGCGCCAAAGTTTTCCCCTATGGTTCGGCGACGACTGGAAAAAAGCGCGTGAGGTTTTTTACGAGCGTTACGCTCATATCCACCTTGGGATGCTTGGAGCCATCCCGGGGGCGGAGGAGCTTCTGCGCTGGCTTCAGACCCAAAACATCCCCGCATTTATCGTTAGCAACAAACAAGGGAGCGTCTTGCGCAAGGAAGTCGAGCATTTGAGGTGGACGCCTTATTTCAAAGCCATCGTCGGCTCGTCGGACGCCTCACGCGACAAGCCGGAGCGCGAACCCGTCGATTTGGCGTTGAGTAAAGCCGGGATGAAAGCGGACGATCTCGCAATCTGGTTCGTGGGCGACATGGATTCCGATATGCTCTGCGCGCGCAATGCGGGTTGCACGCCCGTCCTGCTTCACAACAGGTTCGATCCCGAACAACTGAATGTGAGTCTTTCATTTTCCGATTGTCACGCCTTGCAAAGCTTGCTCTACTCGCTGGCAAAGAAAAACAAGAGCCCAAAGGAGGCCTGACATGAGCGAAGCTCGTCAAAACGTGCAGGACGTTTTTCTGAATTACCTGCGGAAAAACAAAACCCCCACAACGGTCTTTCTGGTCAACGGCGTTAAATTGCAGGGCATTATCACGTGGTTCGACAATTTCTCCGTGCTTTTGCGCCGGGAAGCCCATGCCCAGCTTGTTTACAAACATGCCATATCGACCGTGATGCCGAATGTCCCGGTCCAGCTTTTCGACGACGCAGGCGACGTTGCCGAACAGGCGTAACCCTCAGACGGTGGATTCCTCGCTGGACGAGCGCGGCATGCGCCACGGCGCTCGTGCGCTCGTTCTCAAACCCATGTTGTACGAGGAAGAGGGCGGGCTCTCGCGCGATCCGCAGGCCATGCTGGACGAAGCCGTCGGGCTGGCAAAGGCCATCAACCTCAACGTCGCAATGGCCGAAAGCTTCAATTTGCCGAACCCGTCGCCCGGAACCTTGTTGAGCCGGGGGCACGTGGAAAGGTGGGCGCTCTTTATCGAATCCGCCGAAATTCACCTCGCTATCGTCGACCATACGTTAAGTCCCGTTCAGCAACGCAATCTGGAGCGGGCATGGCACTGCAAGGTCATCGATCGCACGGGCATCATCCTTGAAATCTTTGGCGAGAGGGCGCGCACACGGGAAGGACAACTTCAGGTTGAACTGGCGGCGCTCAGTTACCAAAAGTCGCGTCTCGTCCGATCATGGACCCACCTTGAACGCCAGAGGGGCGGCTTCGGGTTTCTCGGCGGTCCCGGCGAATCCCAGCTTGAAATCGACCGGCGCCTGATCACGAACCGGATTGCCAAACTCAAGGAAGACTTGAAACAGGTCCAAAGGACGCGAGGCCTCCAGCGCAAGGCCCGGCGGCAGGCCGAACACCCGACCATCGCCCTTGTCGGCTACACGAACGCGGGCAAATCGACGCTGTTCAACCGTCTGACAAGGGCGAATGTAGCCGCCAAGGACATGCTTTTCGCCACGCTGGACCCCAGCATGCGCGGTTTCAAGCTCCCCGGCGGCCGCCAGGTCATCTTTTCGGACACCGTCGGCTTCATCTCCGACCTGCCGACGCATCTTGTGGAAGCCTTCAGGGCCACGCTGGAGGAGGTCCAGCTGGCGGACATCATCCTCCATGTCCGCGACGTCTCCCATCCGGAGTCCCGCACCCAGAAGGAGGCCGTGGAGTCCGTCCTCGCCAGCCTCGGCATCGCCCCGGACGACCCGCGTCTGATCGAGCTCCTGAACAAGGTCGATCGGGTACCAAACGGCGAAAAAGAGCGTCTGATCGAGCACACAAAGCGTGCTCTACGGGACACTTTACGCGCGCCTTCGATTGAGGGATTGCGGCAAGGCGCACGCGGTGGAACGGTCGCGCTGTCCGCCCTTACGGGCGAGGGGATCGAGAACCTGCTTGCCTTGCTGGACGAAAAACTTGCTGAACGTTCAAAGATTTACCGGCTTGAAATCCCTGTTTCCGAAGGGGCGGCCCTTGCATGGCTCTACAAACACGGAAAAATACTGGAACGAAAGGACAAGAAAACAAAAACGGCGATCAAAATCACTTTAGACGCACCTGATTATGGAAGATTTTTCAGTAAGTTCGGGAACGTAGTTCATGTTAAAGATTAATTTTAAAAAGGTCGAAAATATCATTCAGGAGGTCGCCAAAACCGTCATTCTTCCCCGTTTCCGCAAACTCGAAAAAAGACGCTATATCATTCAAATCAGGCGACAACCCGGTCATAATTGCCGACAAAGAGGCTGAAATCGCCCTTTCGAATCACTTTTTTGACCTATTGAGGGGGTCAAACGTAGCGGGAGAGGAATCTTTTTCTCAAAATAGGGGTATTTCGAGTCGTTTTTTGTCGAATCAACCGTCTGGATAGTCGATCCAGTTGACGGAAAACCCCCTTTTGTTGTTGGAAAG
>JAXGVG010000192.1:0-2771 GCA_040773965.1 Alphaproteobacteria bacterium
ACGCAAGCGCGTTGCCCACATCTCCACAGGCGCAACAACCGCTACAACCAGAAATGGCTAAAGCGGCATGAGAAAAAGGGGTAAATCCATGGACCTTAATTTACCCCGCTTGCTGGTCTAAACGACGGGGTGCAGCTCAGTCACCGACAATGCTGAGTGGTTGCGGCTTTATCCAATTAGCTTCCGTTCGCTGAATCAAGAACAGAAGTTTGGCCGCTGGAACAGGGTTCGTTTTCGCTGGAGGCTTCCTACAGATGATCGGCGTCCGGAGAGTCGACGGGTTGAACACCAAACTATTGAAATTACCGGATCCCTGAAAAAACAAGACCGCGAAAAATTGCTTTCTAGACTGGAAACCGCTACTATTGAGGATGTCGCAGAAAAAGGTGGTTCTCTTGCACTTCTGCGCCCCCAAAAACCGAGATTCTTGATCAAGAAAAAACCGGAAGAAGAAATTGAAACTGAGCGTCGCGCTTTTCAGGCCTACACTAACCAACCTGATTTGTTAGGCATACGACCGTCCATACCTATTAAGCCGTGCCCTTATAAATTCATCTACAAATATGAAGCTGCTGGAAAAGCAAGAACTGGAACATGCCAAGATTGGGAAACAGATGTAACATTTTTTAAGTGGCGCAGTTTGTATGGCGAAGAAAAAGCTTTAATAGAAATGAAAAAAGTGTTTGGCGAAGAATATCCCTCAGAAGGGATGGTTTTTGCGTTAGGAACCCATTCGCGTCACCCAGATACATGGCTTATTAATGGAGTTATAAGGCTAAACGAGATTCGTCAACTGTCGCTGACTTTGTAGATTCTCAATTAAATAAAACTTCTGCCCCCTATCCCCTCAACTTCCGTATCACGCCGTCGAGCTGGTCGAGGCCCGCAAAGTGAATGGCGATGGAGCCTTTTTTGCCGTCGAGATGGATTTTGACCTTGAGGCCGATAGCGCGCTCCAGTTCTTTTTCAAGCGCAATGACGTCGGCGACGGCCTGTGCCGAAAGCGCGGGTTTTTTCTTGGCCGCGTCCCCTGCCCTGCCCGCCTCGGCCATGCGTTTCGCAAGGCTCTCGGCTTGCCGCACGCTCATGCCTTTTTTCACGATCTCCTGCGCGAGCGATGTCGGGTCTTTCGCCGTGATGATGGCGCGCGCGTGGCCCATGGAAAGCTGGCCCGCGTCGATCATCTGTTTCACGGGTTGCGGCAGCGTCAAAAGCCTCAGCATGTTTGTGATGTGCGGACGGCTTTTGCCCACCACTTTCGCAAGCCCGTCTTGCGAATGATGGAACTCTTCCATCAAGCGCCGGTAGCCCTCCGCTTCCTCGAGCGGCGACAAATCCTGCCGCTGCACGTTTTCGATCAAGCCGATCTCCAGCGCCTCGCGATCCGACAGGGTGCGGACCATTACCGGCACTTCGTGCAAACCAACCCTTTGCGCCGCGCGCCAGCGGCGCTCGCCCGCGATGATTTCATAGCTGTCTTTCTCGCCTTCGATGGGCCGCACCATAAGCGGCTGCAACACGCCTCGCTCGCGAATGGAATCCGCAAGCCCCTTGATCGCGTCTTCGTCGAAACGGCGGCGCGGCTGGAACGCGCCGGGCTGCACCCATTCGATGGGCATCGTCTGCACCGCGCCCGCTTTGTCCCTGCCGTGCGCCAACGCAACCGTTGCCGCGGCCAGACGCGGCGCCTGATACGAGGAATCCGTATCGCCGAACAGGGCGGACAAGCCGCGCCCCAACGGCGCGGGTTTGGATAATGGTTTTGCGGTCATGGCTTTCTTCCCCACTTTTTCCGTTGGCGTCATGCCCGCGCAGGCGGGCATCCATCTTCAAAAAGTAAAACGGGCTCCTGCCTTCGCGGGAGTGACGCGGTTATTATGCAACTTCGCTTCTGATCCCCGAACCCTGATTGCCGATCCCCGATTGCCGTCTCATTTCTTCTCTACGCAAAACTTCGCCCGCGAGCAGCATGTACGCGCGGCTGCCGGAGCACTTCAAATCGTAAAGCAGCACGGGCTTGCCGTGCGACGGCGCTTCGGACACGCGCACGTTGCGCGGAATGACCGTTTCATAAACGATGTCGCCGAAGAACGCGCGCACATCGTTCGCCACGGCCTCCGACAACGCGTTGCGTCTGTCGAACATCGTCAACACAACACCTTGTATTTCGAGCCCCGGATTGAAGCGCACGCGCACGGCGTCGATGGTCTGCAAAAGGCTGCTCATTCCCTCAAGCGCATAGAACTCAACCTGCAGCGGAACAAGCAAACCGTCCGCCGCGACAAGCGCGTTCAACGTAATGAGATTGAGGGAAGGGGGGCAGTCGATCAAAATGAAATCGTAATTTTTCGCGCTGCGCTCGAACGCTTCGCGCATGCGGAATTCGCGGCGTTCCGTGTTCACAAGCTGAATTTCCGCGCCCGCCAGATCCGCCGAAGACGTGACGATCGATAAATTGGGAATAGGGGTCGGAACGACGGTGTCTTCGACCGACAAACCGTCGAACATCATTTCGTAACAGCCCGCGCCTCGGTCCGCACGCGCAATGCCGAAGCCCGTCGATGCGTTGCCTTGCGGATCGGCGTCGACAATCAACACGCGCTTGCCCACGGCGGCCATCGCCGTTGCAAGATTCACCGCCGTTGTCGTTTTGCCCACGCCGCCTTTCTGGTTAACCACCGCGATAACGCGGCACTCATGGTGCTCAATGTGATCGGGATTTTCGGGGGAGGCGGTGGTGACGTTCATGCGGGCGGATGACTTTCAAGTCG
>JAXGVG010000193.1:0-2769 GCA_040773965.1 Alphaproteobacteria bacterium
CACGCCTCGCGCCCTGTTGCGCCGGGCGAAATAGCCGCGATTGAGGCCGCCGTCGCCCAGCGCGAAAAACGCATCCCTCTTTCGCGCATTTTCAACATAACGACGTTTTGCGGCCTGCAACTTCAAATGGCGCCCGGGGTGTTCAATATCTATCCGGAATCCGAAGCGATGGTGGATCATGCCGTTATCGCATTCCAAAACCGCAATGAACCTTTTCGCATCCTCGACGTCGGCACAGGGTCCGGTTGTCTTCTCCTCGCTTTGCTCCATCACTTGCCGTTCGCAACGGGCGTGGGCGTCGATTTAAGCCAAACCGCGCTCGGTCTTGCGCAAACGAACGCCGTCTCCTGCGGCCTCTCGGCTCGCGCCGCGTTTCGCAAAAGCGATTGGTCCGATCCGCTCGGGGAAACGTTCGATCTCGTCGTCTCCAACCCGCCGCGCGTGGCGACGGGCGATCTTCCGTACCTGATGCCTGAAATGCGTCTTTACGATCCTGTCGCGGCGCTGGACGGCGGGCCGGACGGCCTGAAATACTTCCATCGCCTTTGCAAGGATTTGCCTCATCTGGCGAACCCCGGCGGCATGGCGTTCCTGCAAATCGGCCCGCGTTATGCCAAACGGGTTTACAGGCTCTTGACAAAGGAGGGGTACGCTACGGTTGAAATGAAAAACAACTATCGCGGCGAACCGAGTTGCGTCGCGGTCGTCAACGCGAAAAAACGGCATAGGCTTCTCGATATATTCAGATGGCTTTAGGCCGCTCTTATTGCGGAACGAACGCTGTGAAGCCGACAACCTTACCGTCGTTGCCACGTGGCTCGGGCTTTACCGGCGTCAGGAAATGAAACCGGCGAGCGGTTTCGCCCAAGACATATTGAGGTCCATTCGACGGCGCGCGTATTTCCGAACCGCCATTTATGAGAGGCACGAGCGCTCTTTGAAACAGGTCGAAGAAACCGGGCCGTTCCTCTTCAATACCGCGCAACGCGTCAACGCACGTATCGATCCGGCCGGCCACAAGCTGCAAGGCCTTGTGGTCCTTGGCGCAATTCAAAAGATGGACCACATGCGGAATGGCATAAAAAGGGATTCCTTCCGCAACATACGCATCGATCAGTTCAAGGTTGTCTTTCGCGCGCAGCGCCGCAGGTCCGATTGAATTTGCCGCCGCGCCGTCGTTCGCTCTTTCCGCATCGAATGTCTTTTCGGCTGCTTCCCAATGTTCGCGTATTAAGGCAAGAACATCGTTTTCCGTTTGCGCAGATTTCGTCGTGCCGTTCATATTGCTTCCTTTCAAAAACTCATTCCTTCAAAATCATTAATCGATTGAGCCATTATAAACCCGTGCCGGACCTCGGGACAAAACTTTCCCACGCTCGTTAACCTTAACGCGTGACAATAATAGCGCGAACAGGCACGCAAATAAGCCAAAATGATGCCGGAAAGGGCCCCAACGCGTCCGGAACAGGCGCGCAACGCGCGTCCGACAGGCACACAAACGGCTATATCATGCCGGTTATTTCATCGCCGCCGGACGGAACGGACGCAAACAAGGCCCGGCGTTCCCGCACGGTCTTCAAAATGTTTTCAAGCCCATCCAATTCAACCAGCGTGGCGTTTGCCTGCTGCCAATTCTGCCCTCGCAACGCCTTCATTAACCCCATAATCCCTTGTTCCAACGCCTGTCCCGCCTTCTGCGCCACGCGGTCGCACTGCGACGCCTCCGCAGCCGATTCAAGCTCATAACGCAACTCGGCCACCTTCGGATTGGAGTCCTCAGCTTCCTCGAATTCCTTTTCGTGAAGCGAAAGCCAGTAACGCCCGCGCTTCAAGGGATCGCGCAGCGTTTCATAAGCGTTTTCAATGGCTTCAAGCTGTTTGGCGGCATGGCCCTTCTCGCCTGCGCCACGAACGGAAAAGTGGTTGGGGTCGAGCGTACGCTTTAAAGAAATGTATTGTTTATCAAGGAGTTCCGTGTCGATGTCGATACGCCGCTCCATCCCCAGCCGCGCGAAATGATCGATGTCACGTACCGGTTGAATTGTGCCACAATGGTGGCAGAATAGCGCGCGAACCGACGTTGCTTTCTGGCAAAGCCAGCAGCATAATTTGCCGCTTTTGCCGTCTAAAGATCCTTTAAATTCAACGACATTCGCCATTCAAAATCCTCATGCCGCAGCGGGACAAACGTCCCGTGAACGCTTTTTACGCTCGTAAAAAGCTTCCCACGCCTTTTCGCATTTTCGCAATTCGCGCACCCCCGTCTTCCAACCCGGAGATATGCGCAGAGCCGAATCTGCAATTTCGGCATTATACCCTATTGCGCGCAAAACGTGTGAAAAATCAAACGCGATTCTGGCATAGCCAGTCAATCGATGCCGTTCATGCCTCAGGCGACGTCGTAGACGGAATGCCCTTCATCCGGCTTGTTTTTCTCGTCTATCGCGTGAATTTCGCTAAAGGACTTCTGGATTTCGTGGACAGGATCCGTCAGGCAACAGTTGCAGACGTCAGCCAGCGAAACCGACTTAAGAAAGCGGTCAATTTCATCGCCTATGGCTTGCCAAAGCTGATCAGAAAGTTGACGACCGCTTGCCGTCAGAGGATCGTCTACACGTACGCGCGGCTCCGGCTCGTCAACGGCCCGGACGACTTCGTAGATCGTTATCTGGTCCCCGCCCGTACCCAACAGATATCCCCCGCCGGGTCCACGCATGCTTTTAACCAAACCCTTGCTCTTCAAGCGTGCAATAAGCTGTTCAAGATAGG
>JAXGVG010000194.1:0-2760 GCA_040773965.1 Alphaproteobacteria bacterium
GTTTCTTTCGTGTGTTTATTCCGCATCCCAGTCATATCCGTTCCCTTTCCGTACTCGTTTAGGGACCTTATATCACTGGTCTAAATTTTGGGGGGCAGCTCAAATACTTTCAATAGCCCATCCTCTTTTTAACCAAACATAAGCAAAGGTATGAAATACAACATCCTCTGGCGAAGCCATGCTCTTTCGTTTATGCCCTCAGGCGGTCAGAACTTCTTAAGGTTACTCTCATGGAACTTCCTACGGAACTCATAGCCCAACTTTCCGCCTTCGCGCAAATCGTCCTGATCGACGTATCGCTGGCGGGCGATAACGCGATCATCGTTGGCATGGCCGCCGCAGGTCTTCCCGCCAAGGAAAGAAAACGCGCCATCGTCATCGGCATCGGCGCGGCGACTGTCCTTCGCATCGTTTTTGCCGCATTTACGGTTCAGTTGTTGCAGATCATCGGGCTGACTCTGGCGGGCGGCCTGCTGTTGCTTTGGGTTTCGTGGAAGCTGTTCCACAACATCCGGCAGGAAAAAAACATCAAACAGGAAAAAGAAGGGGCCGCCGCCCTTTCCAGGGCTATAGGCGGCAACGGGAAAGTTAAGGCGCCTCAAGCCGTCAAAGGCTATACGCTTAAAGACGCGGTCATACAGATCGTCGTCGCTGACGTATCCATGTCGCTGGACAACGTTTTGGCCGTCGCGGGCGCGGCGCGGGATCATGTCTGGATTATGGTGGCCGGGTTGGCTTTATCCGTCGTTCTTATGGGCGCGGCCGCGACATTGATCGTCAAACTTCTGGAACGTTATCGCTGGATCGGATATGCGGGCTTGCTTGTAATCGTTTACGTCGCGCTGCGCATGATTTGGGACGGCGGCACGGAAGTATCTCATGAACTTGCAATGCTCACTTAGGGGTTCGGGGTTCGGGGTTCGGGGCTCAAAACCCCTGGCCCCTTACATCCCGAGTTAGTACTTTGTCTTGTTCGGCAACCTCGTTTCAGAAAGGCTTTCATTGCCGCTCACGCGCGATTTCCGGCTGACCGTCTGGTACGCTACACGCGCGTGCTCGACGCAGTACGGCAAGCCTTCGTAACAAGAGCAGCCGCAAAAGCGGAAATCCGGCGAACGGGGATCGCCGATCGGCCAGCGGCACTGACGTTCGCCCGCCTTGGTGACCGCAATGCCTTCGACGCGCTTTGTCGTGTCGATGGAACGCGGCATTTCGCGAGGCAACGACCGCGCGTTCGACTCGGGAATTGTCGTGACCGGCGGCATGGAACGCAACATCGCGCGCTTTTTGCTGACGCGCGTAATGGCGGGCATAACGCTGCCTCCCAACTTGCCAGGCATCTCATCCCCCACACGAATCGGCGAAGGCCGCGACGACAATTTGAGACGATGCGCTTTTCCGATAACAGCGTTGCGCGTGAGACCGCCGCCGAGCGTCTTCGCGATATCGCTGGCGCTGAAACCATTGCCCCACATTTTCTTCAATGCTTGAATCTGTTGTTCGGTCCAGCCCATGGCGTGCAAACTCCGTTCTAAAGTTTCGCGAATGGCGCGTTTTCTTGCCTGTTTCGACATCGAAATCGTGCCGGGAAATGTTAACCAAACAGCCTATTGTGTGACGCAACATGTTGTGGCTAACACAGAATCACATACCAGATATGCGGGGCTGATTCTACTACCTACATGATATTGTGGATGAAGTTCATTTTGTGTCTAAATGTTGTTCTTTATCTCTATGTTTGTGCGGAAATATTCAGGCTTATTCACATGTGGAAAAGCCCCAAAATTGCCGGAAAAAGTTCGTGAATTGCGCCAATTTATCCACAACTTTTTTTCCCCAGATTTTCGATTCCCCAACTGCCAAAATTGTGCAATAGGGGACGGATATCGGTGGTCATTTACATTCCCCTTTCCCAATTAAAAGCGATTTCGATGAATCCTCAACTCAACACGCAACCAGTTTCAGGGTTAACGGATTCGGGCTCTTCAGGGCCCGCTGACTCTAATGTCATCGACCGGGCAAGGGCGGAAGCTTTTTTCCCTGAAGGCAGCGATACGAGCTGGTTGAAAGACCCCGGCATCATCGCCTCACGTCTTTTTGCCGCGCAATTTACAAAGGACAAGGAACGCAACTGGGGTAACGTTTTGCAGTGCACGCATTATCTGGAAGTCGCCAATTGGGTTCACAACTGCCCGGAGCTCAGACACGTTCGCGACGGCATAGCCGCTTTCGTAGGCTACAACCACGATCTTGGCGAGGATTTCCGCGAGGATATTCAGCCGCCTCGAATAGTTGATGCGTGCTGGAGGGGATCTCCGGAACAAAAAGAATATGTCCTCAAAGCCCTTATGAAACTCACCGACCCGGAAGATGTCAGCGGCAAGGCACGACTCCGCGCGCAGATTGACGCCGCCCAAAACTCGGGCGACCTCGTCAATTATGTGCGATTTGCCGACAAGTGGTGTTCAATTCTCAGGGACCTATGGTGTTTGCAAAACGACAAGAAAGTCTTTTCGGATATTGACGACAAAAATGAATATTTTGAATACCTCCGCCGCCGGAATCTTGTCGTCCAAAATCTTCGCGTCGATGATAAATACAAAGTAGAATTTCTCCAGTTGAATAAACGCATTGAAAGTATTGCCGAAAGACAATTGGCCGAGAATAATGTTACGATACAAAGTTTAAAGCACTATGCGCCTCAATTGACCCGCCAACTATGTTCCAAACTACTCTTGCCTGTTGCCCTTACCCTCAGGA
>JAXGVG010000195.1:0-2730 GCA_040773965.1 Alphaproteobacteria bacterium
CACGACGACGTCCGCCTTTGCGATGTCCGGCTGCTTATAGAGGGGGCGGCCTGAAATGGGGGCTTCGGATTTATGGGTGACGGCGTTCCAAATCCTGAAGGTCTTTTTGCGCTGGCCGTTTTCCTCGTATTCGTGGCGATAGACGACAAGAAGGATCGTGCCTTGGGTATCGGTGTAATTGTATTGTGCGACAGGCGCGCCGATTTCAGGGGCTTTGCTCTTCGCTGTTTTTGAAACCGGCACAGGCAAGCGCTCGGCCATGTTCAGAAACTCGGCAATGTTTCGGATCGCCGTCGTGTAGTCCTCGCGCCGGACAATCTGCCAAACGTCAATCAGGTCGCCGAACTTCTGGCCCGTGGCAAAATCTTCGCCGACGCCCATCTTGTTCTTGCGCACGCTGAGCTTCAGGCTCTCGCCGGGCGCGCCGTAGATATCGCCGCAATGAAACTCCTCGCCGACATAAACGCCATTCGGCAGAAGATGGTCGAGGATCTGCCGATAGCAATCACCCATGCGTTCTTTGAGCAGAACGATGTCGATCTTGCCGCGCGACTCGCTGCCTTGCCGCCGCGCATCGTTGAAGTCCATCTTCTCATGCGCCATGCCAACACCTCTTGGCGTAGGGGCAGCACAGACACAGGTAAAAATCGGGATTGGCGGCTATGCGGGGCAGCTGCTGGCCTGCATCGGTGGCCTGCAGGATGTTGACGGCCTTGTCGCTTGTGCTTTGCGCCAGCGAGGCATCGAATGGCACAAGCTCGTGATAAAGTTCCTGCGTGTCCTTGTTGAGCGCCGTGAAAAGCGCGGGGCAACGCGCCAGATCGGGCATGTAACCCTGATAAAGAGCGACTTGCGCGGCATAAAGCGGTTTTGAGATCGCAAGACCGCGCTTTGCCAAATCTTGCCAACTTTTGTCCTTGAGCGCCTTGTGTTCCCATAGCGAAGGGAACACAAACCATGATGGCCCGCCGACGATCACGCCATCAATGTGGCCCTTGATGCGTCCCTTGGCGACCGAAAAACCAAACTGCCCACCGTCCGCTTTGTGCGTCCGAAGATCGAAGCCCGCCGCGCGAAGCCAATTGATCGACAAGGCCTCAAATTGATGGCCAGCCGCAAAGATGCGCAAAGTCTGACCATTGAAATCCTTGTCTGGGTCTTTGGGCGCGCCAACATACTCGTACTGGATGCGGCGAGAGCACAGGTCGCCAAGCATGGACGCGCCCAGATACTCGCGGCGCGGCTGCTTCTCACGCTCGGCGATCAGAGCCGCGTCCACCAGTTCGTTGATGCGAACGGCGATGGGAAGCGCGCGCGGATCCTGTGGGGGCCGGTCGGAGCCGTGGTTGAAGTCGAGCATCAAAACGGCACCTCCGGACTGCCTTTGCGCATGGCGTCCTGATAGGCCGTGACGACAACCTCGATCAGCGTGAGAACCTGTTCCTTGCTGTAGGCGGAAAGCGGCTTGTCCATGCCGATCTCGGCCACGCATTCGCCAAGCGGCTTAAGGCAGGCGTTAAGGGAGGCGCGTTCAAAATCCGTCATATCAATCATGCCGCCAGACTCCTTGAAAAGACGAGCATACAGATCGAGGCAAAGCATCGAGCAGAAACGCCGTGCGGGTTTTTGAGGTTGTTTGATCAGCGCGGGCATAAAGCCGAAGCCGCGTTGTTCCCGGTAACAAATGGCGCACCATTTCACGCGGCCTCCCTTTGCCCGATGGCGCGTTCGACCAGTTGGCGAATGCGGCCTTTGTTGAAGCGGAAATTAAGCAGGCAGGACGCGCGATACTTCGTCATGCTGAAATCCATCCGCGCCGTTTCGCCGAGCAAGGCGAGCTGCTTTTCGCTGGCAGGTTCGTTCATCCAGCGGCGGGTCTTGTGGGCGCTTTCGCTTGTTTCGTGCTCGTTAAGGAAATCGTCGGCCACGGCCATCATGACAACACGCTCGCCTGTGCCGAGGATTTGCACGTCGCGCTCGAACCCGCCGACGGCGTGCCAATAGCCGCCAAGCCAGAAGATCGCGGCCCATGCGGAAAAACCGGAGGCCATCAACGCCGCGTCATCATCGAACAGGTCAATCCAACGGAAGCTGCTACGCTTCAAAAGATCGATTTCGGTCAAGGAGAAGTTTTCGAGTGGGAGCGGCTCTTCGTCGCCTGAGCCCGCTTCGCCCGTTGCGGCGCTCGAGAAGAACTCGAACCCGCACAAGGCGCATTCCTGCGCGGAAAGAGGAACGGTCGCGCCGCATTCAGGGCAGTCCTTCGTGGGCGCATCGCCTTGAACCGTTTTGCCGTCAAGATTGACATCCTGCTCCAGACTGCCGTGCATCAGCGTGGACGTTCCGAAGTCGAGTACGATGCAGTCGGTTTTGATGACGCCAGGATGTTCCTTGGGATCGATGGTGCGCAGGCCGCGCCCGACCATCTGGATCATGGTCGACTTATAAGAGCTGGGGCGCAGCAAAAGGACGCAGGATGTCGGCGGATAGTCCCAGCCTTCCGTCAGGACGGCCACGTTGACGATCACGCGCGCGGTGCCTTGCTGGAACCGCGCCAAAGCCAGGCGGCGGTCGCTGTTCGCCATTTCGCCGTGGACGATGACAGCTTCAATGCCGTTATTCTGGAAGCTCTGCCGGACGTTTTCGCCGTGCGCGATGGTGGAGCAGAACACCACCGATATGCGATCATGCGCCTGTTCCTGCCAATGCCTGACAACCGCGCCGGTAACG
>JAXGVG010000196.1:0-2681 GCA_040773965.1 Alphaproteobacteria bacterium
AATATTCTTGATGACATAGGCGGGATGCTTGCAGAAACGATAGGCCCCGTTGGTGATGATGCCGCGGTTGGTAAGGTTCGAGAAACGCACGCCGAAACAGGCGTCGCACCACGTATGAACGATCATCAGCACAAGGATGATCGACCCCCACACGATCATAAACGCCTCATGATCGGACAGCCAAACGCTCCAGGTCAGCTGCGTCCTGTTACCGAAATAGCGCGTATAAACGATCGACATCAGCGGCGCGTAGGAAATAATCGCGTCGAACCAGCCTTAAAGCTTGTTTTCGACGGAAAGAATCTGGGAGTTGAAAAGGCGGCATGTAAAAAGATAGCCCCCGGCCACGAAAACGAGTTCAAGCGTCACCGACGCGACGAAAAGCACGCTGTAGGCCTGCATGAACGGCATGTCGAACAGGTTCCAGGCGCTCAGGCGGAACTTGGGCAAATTGTTCGCCAGATCGCCGAACATGATGGGCAGGAAATACGCCTTCACGAGCCAGCCGAGCGCGTATTGCTTAAGCTTCTCGTAATCGACCAGCCCCCACTGCCCCAGAACCAACAGTCCGGCCTGCCAGCTGCCGTCTTTCTCTTCGGGAACGCGCCACTCGGCCCATAGAAAGTACACGGCCGACACTGCAAACAGCCACGGTAGCAACAGGCGCACCATTTCAAAGAAAGAATTGTAGTAAGGACGACGGTATTCCGGAAAAAGCCAATAGAGGAAAAGAACGACGGCGATCGTCAGGAAAAACCCGAGGTACTTGACCGCAGCCCGCTCAAGAATGGCCCCGAAAGCCTCCTTTGAGGGGGCGCGCTTGCGCCATGGCGCGCGCCGTATCTCCAGCGCGCCGACCGTAAAAGCCGTTCCCATCATCAGAAGGCACGAAAGCTCGGCGTCCGAAAAGCTCGTCTCGAAACGCAAGCCGAAAAAGAGGGCCAGAATGGTCCCGAGCCCGATTACGGAGTCCCACCAGCCCACGCAGGAAACGGGGGGTTTCCTGGGGGCCGTTAACGATACGGGAGCCTCGGAAGCAGTCATGTTTCGGGACACGGCAACGGTCATGGCGAACACTTTAAAGCTTCAAAGGTTAAAATCTGAACTAATCTTTATTACAAGCGTGAAACGAGCGAAGGATTTTATATTACAAAATTAAGAAAAAGCCTCCCCGGCAAGGCCGTTAACCATAATTCCCGGGGATAATTACGCTTGTGAAACCATTAACCGGCACGTATAAATATTCAGACGGCAACGGCAAGAACAACCCCGACGCTCGCCTCGGCCCGCAGGTTTTTTAAAGGAGTTTTTACCATGAATTTCCGCGATGTCATGAAAGCTGTTTGTTACGGAGCAAAACTGGCTGTTGTCGTTCCAACGGCTATCGCTGTTCTGGCCTTTCCCTCTACGGCCAACGCCGGACCAAAACTGGCTAACATGACCGAAATTGGCATTCAGGACGGCGACGTCGTTCTGACGTCACAGGAAACCCTGGAACTGGTAAAAGCGCTCGAGGCCGCTAACCCGAAGCCTGCGGGTTATACGCCTGCAAACAAAGGTCCATATTACATCAAGATTCCAAAGGCCAAAAAAGATAAAAAAGGCAAGGAAACTTACGACGTTTATGTCGTCCCGCCTCATATTGCCGACATGCTGTTCAGCGAAGATGGAGTCAAGAATCCTGTTTACGATACGGCTTCGCAGCAAACGCCGGATCCTCAAGCCCCGCCAAATCCGGTGGCTATGCCCGAAAGCTCCGCTCCCGCTTCTCCCCTGGACTTGACCCCGGCCAAACGCGGGAAAAAATACAGACAAGTTTTTTCGGCTGGTTTGGCCGAGCCAATATCCATTGAAAATCCGAGACCTCCCGAAGGCGTAATTTCAACATCCGTTCCAGGGCAGTATATCTTGATGGAAGGTAAAAAGTATTTTCTCCCTCCCGGCACAACAATCGATGCGGACAACATCGGCGCGAGCACGCCTCAGGCAAGGCCGGGCGAATTCGTTGTGGATGAGAATAACAATATTGTCGGGCCCTACGGCTTTGCGAAAGATGCCTCGGGAAATCCGGCCATCATTTACGGAAAACTTTCAAGGGGCTTCGGGCCTCCGCAAGACAGGGAACACCAGGTTGCGCAAGGCATTGCCGACGATCTCCTTCGGGCGGCAGGAAACGGCACATGCGGACGCCCCGCACGCAGCTGGGGACAAAAAGTTTTTGCTTTCCTTAACGGTTCGGAAGTTTATCAAAAAGCTTGCCGAGGCAAGTTACCCTTCCCCACTCCCCTCGAAGGCCTGGAATTGTTGAACAAAGGACAAACCGGCATCAACATCCCTCAAAGAACGTCTAAAACGCCGAGCGTTGAAATCGTCGATGAAGGTGCCCGGTCCAAATACAAGGAAAGCACCCGGCCCAATCCCAAAACGTCCTGGCCCCACGGTTTTAGACCTCTTCCAGGCGAGAAGACGCCAACCCCGTAAAGGTTCTTTATATGGTATTAGCAAGCATTTAAGACGAACATCAAGGGGCCTTCGGGCCCCTCAGACTGCTGACAAAGTGTCGAAAAGCCTGGCGAAGAGCTGGGCTTTTTGATTCAATGGGGCATGTTGAAACGCCAAACAGCCCAGCAAACCGAGCTTGAGATGGTAACGATTGAGAGCTTGGTTCCCTCTGATCACCT
>JAXGVG010000197.1:0-2675 GCA_040773965.1 Alphaproteobacteria bacterium
GGACGGCCGATCGGAGCATGTGGCCGATATGACTGATTTCGAAATTACCGACACCATCAGTTCGCACGACATGACCGCGATTGAGACGGCGGTCAACGCCTATAAAAGCGGGCAAGGCTTTTTGCCGGGCGACGAAAGGGATCTGGCGATTCTGAAGCGCGACGCCGGGGGCAGGATTGTCGCGGGGCTGACCGGCAAAACGAACTGGAACTGGCTGCGGATAACGCTCCTGTGGGTTGAACCGGCCTATCAGCGGCAGGGCCTCGGCAGGCAATT
Organism: Alphaproteobacteria bacterium; assembly: GCA_040773965.1. Taxonomy (GTDB): domain Bacteria; phylum Pseudomonadota; class Alphaproteobacteria; order UBA9219; family UBA9219; genus JAXGVG01. Next base: position 277 of record JAXGVG010000197.1, read on the forward strand.
GATGCAAGCGGCGGAAGAAGAAGCCATCAATCGCGGCTGTCATTCGGCTTATCTCTACACGCTCAGCTTTCAAAGTCCGGAGTTTTACGAAAGGCTCGGTTACAGGCAGTTTGTCGCGATGCACGATTTGCCGAACGATCATCAGAGGTTCGGGTTTATGAAGCAGTTGGCCGATCCCGGGAAAGGATCGAAAACATGAAGGTCGAATCCGCCCCCTCCGACAGGCTTTATGAACGGATACGCGACGCGGTGTTGACAATACGGCCTCCCGACGCGCTGTCGATCGACCGTTACCACAAAACGTTCGCGGTTACGGAAACGGATGAAAAAGGCGCGCTGCAAGGCGGCGTTTATGTCTTTCTCCATCCCGGCTGGGCGTACATCGATCTTGTCTGGGTAACCGATCGGGAGCGCGGCAAGGGTCTTGGCCGCCGGTTGATGCAGGAGGCGGAGGCCGAAGCGAAACGCCGGGGGTGCCATTCGGCCTATCTCTGGACGCAGGATTTCGAAGCGCCCGGCTTTTACGAAAAGCTGGGTTACAAACGATTTGTTGAGCTCGAAAACTTTATACGCGGGCATCAACGCACAGGATTCATGAAGCGACTTGCAGCATGAAAAAGGCCGTCCGTCCATTGGGGACGGGCGGGACGTCAAACAAAGAGAAGGAAAGACGGAAATGTTTACGGTTTACCGGAAAGAAATGGATTGGGACGGAAAGAAGCTGACTCTGGAAACAGGGAAAATCGCGCGCCAGGCCGACGGCGCGGTAGTGGCGACGCTGGGGGGTACGACGGTGCTCTGCACGGTTGTGGGCGAAAAGAAACAAAAACCGGGGCAGGGATTTTTTCCCCTCACGGTCAATTATCAGGAAAAGACATTTGCTGCGGGAAAAATTCCCGGCGGCTTTTTCCGGCGCGAAGGCAGGCCGTCGGAGGCGGAAACGCTGACGAGCCGCCTTATCGACCGGCCGATCCGGCCGCTTTTTCCTGAAGGCTATCTCTGCGACACGCAGGTGATCGCCACCGTGTTGAGCCACGATCTGGAAAACAGTCCGGATATCGTGGCCATGATCGGCTGTTCGGCGGCGCTGACCATCTCGGGCATACCTTTCTTCGGTCCCATCGCCGCCGCCCGCGTGGGTTACAGGGGTGGCCAGTACATCCTGAACCCGGCGATAAGCGACATCCCGACGAGCGAAATGGATCTCGTCGTCGCGGGAACGAAAGAAGGCGTTCTTATGGTGGAATCGGAAGCCAAAGAACTGCCGGAAGATGTCATGCTCGGCGCCGTCATGTTCGGCCACAAGCGCTTCCAGCCGGTCATCGATCTGATCATCAGTCTGGCGGAAATGGCGGCGAAAGATCCGCGCGATTTGCCTCCGCCCGCTTACGACAGGAAAGCGCTGTTGGCGAAGCTGAAGAATCTGATCGGCGCGGACCTCAAAAGCGCCTACAACGAAACGGTCAAGCAAAACCGTTACGCAAAACTGGACGCGCTGAAAGAAAAGGCGCTGGAAGCCATTCCGGCGGAAGAGTTCGCGCCTGAGCTGATCAACGACGGTATCGAACAACTGAAATACGATCACGTTCGCGCGATGATCCTGGATTCGGGCCGCCGCATCGACGGCCGCGACACCAAAACGGTGAGGCCCATCGTTTGCGAGGTTGGGGTTTTGCCCCGTGCGCACGGCTCGGCGCTCTTTACGCGCGGCGAGACGCAAGCGCTGGTCGTCACCACGCTCGGCACAGGGCAGGACGAGCAGATCGTCGACGCGCTGGCGGGCGAATACCGCGAGCACTTCATGCTGCATTACAATTTCCCGCCCTATTCGGTCGGCGAGACGGGACGCATGGGAAGCCCGGGCCGCCGGGAAATCGGCCACGGCAAGCTGGCGTGGCGGGCGATCCATCCGCTGCTGCCGCCGAAGGAATCATTCCCCTACACCATCCGCGTGGTGTCGGAAGTGACGGAATCCAACGGTTCCTCTTCCATGGCGACGGTGTGCGGTTCGTCTTTGTCTCTGATGGACGCAGGCGCGCCTATGTCGCGTCCCGTGGCGGGCATTGCCATGGGCCTCATCAAGGAAGACCGGGGTTACGCCGTTCTGACGGACATTCTGGGCGATGAGGATCATCTGGGCGATATGGACTTCAAGGTTGCCGGAAGCGCCAGCGGCGTCACGTCGCTCCAGATGGACATCAAAATCACCTCGATCACCGAAGAGATCATGCGCGTCGCGCTGGCCCAGGCGAAGGAGGGCCGGATGCACATTCTTGGCGAAATGGCGAAGGCGCTGACGGGCGCGCGCGAAGACGTAAGCGAAAACGCGCCGCGCATCACGACGATCGTCATTCCCAAGGACAAGATCCGCGAAGTGATCGGCACGGGCGGCAAGGTCA
>JAXGVG010000198.1:0-2671 GCA_040773965.1 Alphaproteobacteria bacterium
GAAAGAGAGGCTTTATGAGCAACACCGCAGCAAAGGGAGGCATGATGTCGCCCCTCCATACGTTCGAGAGCCGCTCGTTTCTTCTCCATCTTCAGCCACAGACCATCCGCCGCCATCTCCGCGCCGTTCTTCTTGAGCTGCTGTACGACCAGGGTTGCGAAAACAAGATCCGTCTTGAAGCTGCAAAACTTCTTTTCGATATTGTGGGCAAGCGCAAGAGTGAAACGCGGCCGTTAGCCAAGAAAACGGCGAAGGAAGAGGATTTTTGCGACGACGAAGAGCATGAGGAGCGGGTCAAGGAAATTCAGGCGCTGTTAAGCAAGTTTTCGGAAGCAAAACAAGCCGGCGCATGGCGTCCGGCGTCCGGCGGCGAGCCGCCTTTTGAGGTCACGCAGGCTCAGGACCCGCCCTGCGGCCATATTGATCCGGTGGGTTAGGGGTTAGGGGTTCGTGAACAGGTGCAATCTTCAACGTCCTTCCGGGGCAAGACTGGGCGAAGCGAAGGCGAGAGCATGGAATCCGGTGGAAGAACGTGTAAGAGCTTTCTGGGGGAAAGGATAACTGGATTCCGGCTCGCACGGCGCGGCAAAGCCGCGCCGTTTGGCCGGGATGACGAATTATTCTTGATCCCTGAATGCTGAATGCTGACTTGGGAAATTAGGCCGCTTTGGGCTCTTTGGCTTTTGCGATGACGGTGACTTTGCCGCCCGCTTTTTCGACGGCGGCGATGGCGGAAGCGGACGCGCCGGAGACCGTCAATTCAACTTTCGCCTTGATCGCGCCCTTGCCCAACAGACGAACGCCGTCCTTCGCGCGGGACGCAACCCCGGCTTTCATCAGCATGTCTTCCGTAAGCGGCTTTTTGACGTCCAGACGGCCGTCGTCGATGGCTTTTTGCAGACGGTCCAAATTCACCTCGGCATGGTCCTTTGGGAAAACGGTTTTGAAGCCGCGCTTCGGCAAACGGCGGTGCAGGGGCATCTGGCCGCCTTCGAAACCGCGAATGGAAACGCCCGTGCGCGCCTTTTGGCCCTTGACGCCGCGTCCGCAGGTCTTGCCCTTGCCGGAGCCAATGCCGCGTCCAAGAGCTTTCGATTTCTTCCGCGCGCCCGGATTGTCGCGCATGTCGTTGAGTTTCATTTTTATTCCCCTTCAACCTTCACCAGATGCCTTACTTTGCGGATCATGCCGCGAACGGCGGCCGTGTCTTCAAGCACGCGCCGCGCACGGGGCTTGCCGAGACCGAGGCCTTTCAACGTTTCGCGCATGCCCGGTTTGACGCACGTCACGCTGCCGGTTTGAATGACGGCGATCGTTTTTCCCGCCGGTTTTTTCATAGTCGTTTTCGTAGCCATATCTGCCCTCTTTTTCCCTTTGCGTCGTGCCCGACTTCGCGGGACTTCCTTTTGATTTAAGATGGACCCCCGCCTGCGCGGGGGTGACGCTATAAATTCATGCTTCCTTCGCGGCTTCGGTGTGCTCCACCTGTTTACGGCCCAGAATGTCGCTGACTTTCTTGCCGCGGCGCATCGCCACCGAACGGGGGCTTGCCACCTGATCCAGCGCCGCGAACGTCGCCTTGATCATGTTGTGCGGATTCGACGTTCCGACCGACTTTGCCACCACGTCCTGAATGCCCAGAGCCTCGAACACGGCGCGCATCGGGCCGCCCGCGATAATGCCGGTACCGGCAGGCGCCGCGCGCAGGACCACGCGGCCCGCGCCATAGGTTCCCCTGACGTCGTGGTGCAGCGTACGGCCTTCGCGCAGCGGAATGCGGCGCATTTTGCGCTTCGCGGCGTCCGTCGCCTTTTTGATCGCTTCCGGCACTTCGCGCGCCTTGCCCGTGCCGATCCCGACGCGGCCCTTGCCGTCGCCGATCACCACAAGCGCCGCCATGGCAAAGCGCTTGCCCCCCTTGACCACCTTGGCCACGCGGTTGATGCCAACCAGCTTTTCGATCAGATCGCTGCCTTCGCGGTCTTCCCTGTTCTCATCGGACTTTTTCGGCTTCGCCATACCAGGTTCACTCCTTCAATTTAAAACTCGAGACCGGCTTCGCGCGCCGCCTCAGCCAACGCCTTGACCCTCCCGTGAAAAACATAACCGCCCCGGTCGAAAACGACTTTCGTGACGCCCGCTTTTCTGGCCCGTTCCGCCACAAGCTTGCCGACCGCCGTGGCGGCATCCTTGTTCGCGCCGGTTTTCAGGGCTTTCTTCAAATCCTTTTCCAGACTCGACGCCATGGCCAGCGTTTTTCCGGCCGCGTCGTCGACAATCTGGGCATAAATATGCGCGCCCGAACGGCGCACCGTGAGCCGGACGCGTCCTTTGGATTTGCGCTTGATCTGATAGCGCGTGCGCCGTTTGCGGCGTTCATTCAGTTCTTTTGCGGTTAGCATCTGTATTTCCTTCTATTACGCTACCTTCGGCGTCGTTTTATAAACTTGACCCGAACCCTTCGCTACTGGCTCACTGCGAGGAAGAGGTTCAATTTTTCCAGCCTCCTCCAACTCGAGAATGCCGTCTAAACTCATTGTGTTGCTCAGCACCAAAAGAGTGAGCGGGCTCAACCTGATCTTTTCTTTCGTGTCACCCACCCTCATTACTTCTTCTTACCCTCTTTCCTACGTATACGTTCGCCCGCGTACTTGATGCCTTTGCCTTTGTA
>JAXGVG010000199.1:0-2568 GCA_040773965.1 Alphaproteobacteria bacterium
AAGCGCCGAAAAGAAATGGAACGACGCGTTGCCGCGCTTTGTCGTTCAAAACTGGCAGGAGATTACGGAGAAATGACAACGCGGGAAACCGTTCTTCAAACCTTGTTTGAAAATCTTCAGACCGTCTCAGGCCCGAAGATTTTGCGCAATGAGGTCTTGCCCGAAAAAGTTCCGACAGGAGGCCTGCTTATTCTGCGCGATGGCGACCCCGGCGAGCCCGAGACGATCCTTTCGCCGCTTTCCTATTACTGGCAGCACCTAGCGTCGTTGGAAGTCTTTGTTCAGGCGGGCACCGCGACGGAGCGCGACCAGATGATGGATGCGCTTTTTCAGAAAATAGCTGTCGCGTTGATCGCGGATCAAACGCTTGGCGGCCTGTGCGATCGCGTGACGCCTCATGCCGCCGACACAAGCTCGGTCGTGATCGAAGGCGCAGCAAACATTAAGGCGGCCATCGTGCCGATTGAGCTGATTTACACCACCGATAGCCAACTCGGCTGACCACTCACCAAAAAACTGGAGGATTATCATGGCACGTGCCTATGGCGCGAATGCGCAGCTATTAGGTTTGTTTGAAGCAACCTACGGGACGCCTCCCGTGGGCGACTTTATCAAGTTTCCGTTCGTTTCTTCGGCGTTGGGGTCAGAGCAGAATCTGATCGCTTCCGACCTGTTGGGCCAAGGCCGCGATCCGGCGCAGCCCATGCGCGATGTGATCAACGTTGAGGGCGACGTGGTCGTGCCTGTCGATCTACGCAATTTCGGGCATTGGTTGAAAGCCATGCTCGGCGCGCCGACGACGACCGGTGTCGGCCCTTATGTGCATGAGTTCGTTTCCGGCTCCGCTGCGCTGCCCAGTCTTTCACTCGAAGTCGGCATGCCCGAAGCCTCGGCTTTCTTCATGAATATGGGCGTGCGGGTCAATTCCATGCAACTGACCTTCGCCCGTTCCGGTGGCGCAAACGCGACGTTGAACTGCATCGCACAAGGCGAAAACCGTGCGGCGGCAAGCGCGGGAGGCACACCTACGGTTGCGGCCTTGACGCGCTTCAATCAGTTTCAAGGCAGCGTCAAAAAGGACGGCGCGCAGCTCGGTAACGTCACGGGCGCGCAGCTGACCTACACCAATAATCTGGAAAAGATCGAAACCATTCGCTCGGACGGCAAGATCGATGGGGCCGATCCAACTATTGCCGGATTGACCGGATCCATCGACGTGCGCTTTGCGGACACGACGCTGATCGACGCGGCGACGAACAACACGCCCGTAGAACTGGAGTTCGGCTACGTCATCGACGCGAACCGTTCGCTGATCTTCACGGCGCACGAGGTTTATCTACCCAAGCCGAAACTTTCCATCACTGGCCCCGGCGGCGTGCAGGCCAGCTTCAATTGGCAGGCTGCCAAGCCCGATGCCGGACAAATGCTGACCGTTACCCTAACCAACGATGTGGAGGACTACGCCTAATGATCCGTCTTGATATGAAACGCGAGCCGTATTGGCTCGACCTTGACCACGGCGTGCGCGTGCAAGTGCGCCCAGCGACAACGGCGCTTGTTATGGCCGCGCGCGTCACGGCCTTGAAGGAAGCGGTCGCGGACGCCGATGCCGGTGTCCGCAGCGCCGCGCTGATCAAGAAGTTGGCAGAGCTTGCGATTATCGCTTGGGAGGGCGTTGGCGACAGCGAAGACAATCTTGCCGAAGTCACGCCTGAAGCGGTTTCCGCCTTGATGGATTTGTGGCCTATCGCGGACGCTTTCGAACGGCTCTATCTCGGCCCGACGCTCATTCTGGAACAGGAAAAAAACGGTTAGAGGCCCGCTGTAAATGGCACTACGGCGGCGGGCCGGAATACTGCGCCTCCTGCGCGGATGCGGGACTTCCGTGCAGCAAGGGTGAAGCCAACAAAGACGGCGAGCTTTGCCCCTACTGCGCGAACGAGCCGCAAACAATGGAAGGTTGGGAAGCGTGGGATATTGCGCTTCGGTGCGCTGGGCAGCTTCGCACGGCGCAACTTGCCGTCATCGGCGTCGACATGAACGCCGCATTAAAGATTGCCGAAACGCTGGGTCACGAAGTCGCGGCAGTCGCCGATCTTCTCCCCGCCTGCGAGGCCGGCATGGTTTCGGCAATCAACGCAAAGGTTAATGAGGGCTTAAAGTAATGGCTGAACGCAATCTCGCCATACGCTTGTCCGTGCTTGAGGGTGGCAAGGTCAAGGCTGAGCTTAAGGAGATCGGGGAGTCCGGCGAGAAGTCGCTCAAGAAGATCGAGCTTGCCGGAAAACCTGCTTCCAAAAGCCTGATCGCCCTGAACGCCGCCGCCAATGATATGAAGGGCGCGGCGATTGGTCTGTCCAGCCAGATGGGGCCGCTCGGCGCGGGGCTGGCGGCGTTGGGGCCTGCGGGCCTTGCGGCTGCTGCCGGGCTTGCCGCCTTGGCCATCGGCATCAAGAAGAGTTTCGAGGAAGCGGCGCTGGCCGAACAAGCACAAAACCGTCTGCAAGGCGTGCTCAAGGCCACGGGTTACGCGGCGGGGCTGACGGGCAGCGATATCGCCGAGATGGC
>JAXGVG010000200.1:0-2552 GCA_040773965.1 Alphaproteobacteria bacterium
GGACTTCGACGGGCACCTGATAGGTTGCGCCGCCGACGCGCCGCGAACGCACTTCAAGGTGCGGACGGACCTTGTCCAGCGCTTGCTTGAACACATCGAGCGCGCTTCCCTTGGACTTGGTCTGAATCTTTTCCAGCGCTCCGTAAACGATGCGCTCGGCAACCGACTTCTTGCCCTGAATCATCAGGACGTTCATGAATTTCGTAATGAGAATTTCTCCGAACTTCGGGTCCGGCAGAACTTCTCTTTTCTCAGCGCGACGACGACGTGCCATTTCTTACTTCCCCTTCAACCAAAACGTCATCCCCGCGAAAGCGGGGATCCAGTTACGCCGCGTCAGCGGCGCATATGACTCATGCGGCTCGTGGACACTCGCCGCTGGATTCCCGCTTGCGCGGGAATGACACATATCAAAAATGCGACGACGACGTGCCATGACTAAACCTCTTACCCTCTGACCAAACGAGGAATGCGCGACCCACCCAAACCCTGCAAATCCCATCCGGGATACACTTCCGTCCTTTCCGGATAGGTAGTGCTCGCATCCGGCGGAGGAACGGAGTTGCAGCGAACCCCATGGCCAGTTTCCTGCGTTTCTTTTCTTTCATTGTCTGCCGGCATAACTCACCTCACCTACTTCGGCCGCTTCGCGCCGTACAACGAACGGCGCTTTTTGCGGTCCTTCACGCCCTGCGTATCAAGCGTGCCGCGAATGATGTGATAACGAACGCCCGGCAAGTCTTTCACACGGCCGCCGCGGATCATGACGACGCTGTGCTCTTGCAGGTTGTGGCCTTCGCCCGGAATGTAACAAATGACTTCGTGACCGTTGGTGAGACGAACGCGCGCGACCTTTCGCAGAGCCGAGTTCGGCTTCTTCGGCGTCGTCGTGTAGACGCGCGTGCAGACGCCGCGCTTTTGCGGGCATTCCTGCAGCGCCGGGACCTTGTCCCGCGCCTTGAGCGGCTTGCGCTTCTTGCGTACCAGTTGATTGATCGTCGGCATTTTCACCTCAAAAAATCTGTCTTCTGATCCCTGTCTTCTGCCTTCTGAAACAACGCAAACCCCACGCCAGAGAACGATTAACGTCTCCGTGTGGGTAGTTTCACTTACACCGCGCGACCCTGCTGAAATCTTTCAGCCGTTACGTCGCCACTGGCTATGGTGCTTTTGCGACATCCGGAACCTCGTTTAGACGGCATATCAATACGGGTCTACCACCGGCTCCGAAAAGGCAGGCGCATCAATAGGAAACTTTAAGGGGTCGCGTCAAGGAAAGAATAATAAGTCCTTAACGTGTGCCGAACGGGCACGCAGGACGCCAAAAAGGGGCCCGAACGGGCACGCATCGCGTGACAAACGGGTCCCAAACAGGCCAAAATGCGGCCCGGACAAGCCCCAAATGCGAGCCGAACGATAATGAAAGATGTATTGAAAACCCCACGCCTCCATGTTCAGGACGCGCTCGGCGCGGGCGGACACGTCGCGCTTTCGCCGGAGCAAAGCCACTATATCTTGCATGTCATGCGCCTGAAGACCGGCGATGTTGTGCGCCTTTTCAACGGCCGCGACGGCGAATGGCGCGCCGAGGCGGGCGTTAATAAAAAGCGCGCCGTGGACGTTATGGTGAACGAACGCCTTAAGCCTCAGAAAACGGAGCCAAATCTCCGGCTTTGCTGCGCGCCCCTGAAACGCGCGCATTTCGACTTTATGATCATGAAGGCCACGGAGCTTGGCGTAGCGCGGATTCAGCCTGTTTTGACGGCCCGCGCGCAAATCCGCGAGGTCAACGTCGGCCGCTGCCTTTCCATCGCCATCGAGGCCGCCGAGCAATCCGAGCGCCTGAACGTGCCGGAAATCAAGGTGCCCTTAACGCTTGATTTTCTTATAAAAAACTGGCCTCGGGAACGCTTGCCCATCGTATGCGCCGAGTTCGGCGAGGCCACCCCCATCGCCCAGGCCCTGCAACAACCGGACATCAAAGCCTTTTCGCAAGCCGCCGTCGTGACCGGCCCCGAAGGCGGCTTTGCCCCGGAAGAACTTGAGCGCCTGCGCCAGATGCCCCATGCCCTGCCCGTCCGGCTCGGGCCCCGCATTTTAAGGGCCGACACGGCCGCGCTGGCGGCCCTGGCCTGCTGGCAGGCTCACGGTGGGGATTGGAGGGATTTTTAACCAATATTCGCTAGAATTCAGCGTATGAGCGAAAAACCCTCCGACGGCAATTTCCTGCAAATTCCGCGGGATAACGAAGAGCGCCGAAAGCTGAAAGGCCAAACGGACTCTGGCGCGCCGCTCACGCCTGCCGAAGAAGAAATGCTGGCGGGGCGTTTTGAAATTCTCCCCTCGACGGCCATCAGCGAGGATGAACGCAAACACGCCCGCGCCAAAAAGAAAAAAAGTGACGGTGACGAAGGCGAAAGCTCCAGCGCCGGAAACGTAACCGGTTCCAATTACACGGAAGTTTATCTGGAACAGCAGCGCAAACTGAGGGAGCAGCTCGAAGAAAACAAGGCCAAAGACACCGGTGAAGCCTTGCAAAAACAGCGCGAGGA
>JAXGVG010000201.1:0-2546 GCA_040773965.1 Alphaproteobacteria bacterium
AACGCGGGTGTTTTTATCTATGGACTTGGAAAACTGGGTTTGGGGTTTGGGGTTTGGGGGTTCGGGGCTCGGAAATTCGCTTTTTCCCCAGCCTCTAGCCTCTGACCTCCCGCCTCTGATATCATCCGTTATGCCCATCTGCAACCTCTCCGGTCTGCGCGGCCTTTTAAAACCCGGCGAATGCCTGCTCGGCCTCGATCCGGGCAGCAAGGTCATTGGCGTGGCCGTGTCCGATCCGGGTTGCCGCGTGGCCTCGCCGTTAACAGGTATTAAAAAGACGAATTTTAACGTCGACGCTGCACAACTGGCCCAAATCGTTAAGGAAAGACGCGTCGGGGGGCTTGTCATCGGCCTGCCCCGGAATATGGATGGGTCCGAAGGCCCGGCGGCTCAGTCGGCGCGTACATTTGCGGCGAACCTTTTGCGCCCGGGCGTTTTGCCTGTGCCCGATATGCCGGCCGTTTTCTGGGACGAACGTTTGTCAACAGCCGCCGTGACCCGTTTCATGATCGAGGACGACATGAGCCGCAGGCGCCGCGCCGCCGTCGTTGACAAGGCCGCCGCCGCCTACATTTTGCAGGGCGCTCTGGACGCTTTAGCGGCCATGGAATCCGCCCGGGACAGGGAGTAGACTGCGCCGATGCAGCGTATCGTGGGCAAGGTCGCCGGGATCCTTCTCGGTTTTGCTGTCGGGGGTCCGGCGGGAGCCGTCGTCGGCTTCGTTATTGGCCATCTCCACGACGTGAAGACGATGCTGGACGCGCGGGCGCGCTCATACCGGACGGAACGGGAGGACGGCGCCTGTCCGGGCGGATTCATAGACGGCTTGCAACAATCCACGTTTACGATCGGCGTCATCGTGCTCGGCGCCAAGATGGCGAAGGCCGACGGCCACGTCTCGCGCGAGGAAATCGCGACATTCCGGCGCGTCTTCAACATTCCGGGCGATCAGATCGAACAGGCCGGAAAGCTTTTCGATCAGGCCCGTCAAACCGCTTCGGGCTATGAGCCCTACGCGGCGCGTCTCGCGCAGACGTTCCGGCGTTACCCGGCCGTGCTGGAAGAGATTTTGACCGGGCTTTTTCTGGTTGCCGCGGCGGACCGGAAAGGGCTTTCGATGGCGAAAACCGTTTTTTTGCGCCGCGTCGCGACGATCTTCGGCTTTACGGAATCCGATTTTATCCGCATCGCGGCGCGGTCCGGCGTCCGGCTGCCCCATCAGGCCGCCCGGCGTCAGGACAACGCCTACGTGATGCTGGGCTTGCCCGAAAACGCTTCCGAAGCGGAAATCAAGCGCACTTATCGCGCGCTTATCCGGAAGCATCATCCGGACAAACTGGTCTCGGAAGGATTGCCGCCGGAAATGATGGCGCAGGCGACCGAAAAAATGAAACGCATCAACGCAGCCTATGCCAGCATCTGCAAGGCGAAAGGCATTAAATGACGCTTTCGGTCCGTCAACGCCCCTCGCCGAACTTCAACGCGCGCAAGGCGGGTTCGCCGCTGCGGTTTATCGTTCTTCATTACACGGGCATGAGGTCCGCGGAAGAAGCGCTGGCGCGGCTGTGCGATCCAAAGGCCAAGGTGAGCGCGCATTATTTGATTGATGAAAGCGGGCGGGTTTTTCAGCTTGTCGATGAAAGGCATCGCGCGTGGCACGCGGGCGAAAGCTATTGGCAAGGGATTATGGACGTCAACAGCGCGTCGATCGGCATTGAGCTGGTCAACCCGGGGCACGAGTTCGGCTATCGTCCTTTTCCGGTCCCCCAGATAGCGGCTCTTAAAGGGCTCATGCATGACATTTTAGGCCGTTACAATTTGCCCCCGGCGGCTACGCTGGCGCATTCGGATGTCGCGCCGGAACGGAAGCAGGATCCGGGCGAATTGTTTCCGTGGCAGGCGCTTGCGGCGGAAGGATTGGGTTTATGGCCTACCCCGTGCGAAACCGATTATGCCCCGTGGAACGATAACGGCACGCGGAAGATGTTGGAAGCGATAGGCTATAAACCGGCGCCGGACGGCGAAGCCTTGCGCAAGACCCTGACGGCGTTTCAGCGCCGCTATCGCCCCGAAGGCCTGACCGGCGTTGCGGACAGGGAAACCGTGGCGCGGCTTAGGGCGTTCATAAGATTGAGGGATTCCGTGAATTCATGGAAAGTTAAGAATAAGGGCGTTTAGTGAATAATAGCGTCGAATTTGGGAGATTCTCATGCCCGCCTTTCCCCGTTTTGTTTCCCTGACATGCGCTGCGGCGCTGGTTTTGTTTTCGCTTCCGGCAGATGCTTGCGATCCATCTCCTGGAACGAACTGCCGTGGACAGACGTGTGCCGCCCAACAGCTTGGCACAACGAAATTGGACGGCGATAGCAAGCATATTATTGCCTGCCTGAAAAGCGATTATAAAGACTCTAGAGCCTTTTCCGATTAGGCTGGCCCGATTTAGGATTCCCAAATCAGTTGAAATGTGATTCACCATGAGGGCTGGGAAGGAGGCCAGCAAGGATGGCGAAACCGTATTCGGGGGATTTGAGGGAAAAAGTTGTCTT
>JAXGVG010000202.1:0-2532 GCA_040773965.1 Alphaproteobacteria bacterium
AAAATTCGTCTTCTGCTCGTGGCGATCGCCGTTGCGGGCGTCGTCGCGCTCGTGATGACGTTCGACGTGAACGCTTACAGGCCCCAAATCGCCGAAGCTTTAAGCGGCCGGATAGGGCGAACCGTCAAGCTCGACGGTCCCCTCAGTCTCGGCCTTTCGTGGCGCGACGGTTTTGTGCTTGACGTCCGTCAGGTCAGCATTGCCAACCCTCCGTGGGCCAGCCGTCCGTTGATGGCGAGCATCGGCGAAATGCAGCTTGGCGTCGGCATTCAGCCTCTTTTGAGCCGGAAACTCGACATCCAGTCCTTCCGGCTTTCCGACGCCGACATTCAGCTTGAATCGAACGCTGCGGGACAATCGAATTGGGTCATGAAGTCGGCGGAGCCATCGCCGCCGACGTCGAGTGAAGTTCCGGCGGAAAAAGCCGGAGCCGGGCAGCCGATTGGCCTGCAAATCCAGAAGGTCAGCGTCGACAAAAGCCGCCTCGCTTTTCGCGGCAAGGACGGAAAAGTTACCGTTGTCAACGTGAACGACATGACGCTGGACGGGCGCGGCAACAAGGTCAAACTTTCCTTTGAAGGCGACGTCTCGGGCGCGCCGGTAACGTTCACTATGGAAGGCGGCGCGCTCGACAAGATGACGGGCGAGAAGTGGCCGTTCTCGGCGGATGCCGAATATGCGCCTTATGCGGTTCATGCCGAAGGAACCCTGAACGACAACATAAAGAACGTCTTGGTGGACACGTATTCGCTAAGCGCGGGCGGAACGACGGTCGAAGGCAGCCTTAAGATTGCCCTTGGCGGCGCGCGGCCTTCGATTGCAGGCACGGTGAAGAGCGACAAACTGAATCCCGACGATTTGAAACCGGCGGAAAATGCGGCGGAAGCGGCGAAGGAACCTGCGTCCCGGCCCGCTGCGCCCGTCAAAAATTCCGGGCGCGATCTTATGTTCAGCGATGAGCCGTTTAACCTCGATGCGTTGAAAGCCGTGGACGCCGATCTTGACATCGCTATCGGCGAAATGAAGGCCGGGCTTTCGTCCGTAAAGGATCTTAAGGCCAAGCTGAATCTTGCGAACGGACGTTTGCTTGTATCGCCGTTCAGCATGATCTTCGCGGGCGCGGAAGCCAATGGACAGAAAATGGTCGACGTTTCGTCGTCGCCCCCGAAGATGAGCGCGCTTTTGAACGCGCCTCAGCTCAATATGTCGCAACTGGCCGAACTTTACGGACTCGAGTCCTTTATTTCGGGCAAGGCCGATTTGAGCCTCGACGTGTCGAGTTCCGGCAACAGCATGCGCGCCATCATGGGCAACGCGAACGGGCAGATAAGCCTTGTCGCGGCGGGCGGGACGCTTTCGCAGCATGTCCTTCGCGAACTGGCGGGGAGTCTGCTGGAAGCGTTCGCACCGGGGACGGGCGGTCTTGCCAAACCTGCCGTGAATTGCATGGTCGCGCGATTCAAAATCGCAAACGGTCAAATGCAAACGGACGGACTGTTGATCGACACCGCGCAGGCTACGCTGGCGGGCTCGGGCGGCATCAATCTGCGCGACGAGACGATGGACATGGTGCTGCGCACAAAGCCCAAGACGGTCGACGACGCCGGCTTGACCCCGCCTTTGCGCATCAAGGGACCTTTGTCCGATCTTAGCTATGCGCCGGATATGGCGGGCGTGGCGCAGAACGTTGCGGGAATGCTGACGGGCGGCGCGGTGATGGAAACGGGCGTGCCGGATATCGTGACGCAAGCGGGCCAGAACGCCTGCGTTTACACGCTGGAACATCCCCAGGCGGGCAAGCCCGCCGTGAACGGCGCGGTTCAGAACGCCGTGAAAAAGGCGGGTGAAAAAGCAAGGGAAATGGGGGATAAGGTTCTGGAAGGAATAGGCAACAAATTGTTCGGGAATTGATATAGTTAAAGATGAAGAAAACGTCTCAAGCGGTTGTTTTTAAAGTCGTGCCGGAAGGGAGCGAATTTGCCCTTTACCGTTATGAAAGTCCCCTGAAAACCCCGGCGGGGGAGGGCTACGTTTTGCCGACGGCGGCATTGGCCGAGGCTATTGCCGCCGAATGGCAAACCCAGCAGGCAAAAGTCGATGCCAACCTGCCTGAGCGCGATCCGGCGGCGCGCCGCAAGGCCCTGGCCGCCGAAATGCCCCTCACGCAACTGGCGGCTACGGCTATCGACATTGTCGCCAGGGCGCGCGCGCGGATTGTGGATCAGCTTGTGGCCCATGCGTCGACGGAACTTTTATGCTATCGCGCCGATGAGCCCGCCGCCCTCGCCGAGCGCCAGCAGGAAATGTGGCAGCCTTATCTCGACTGGTGCGCGAAGCGTTTCGACGTTTTGCTGAAACCGGGCACGGGCGTTATGCCGGTCCGGCAGCCTTCCCAAGCCATGCTTGCCCTGCATAATGGCATTCAGGCTTATGACTGTTTCTTTTTGGCCGGGCTGAGCTGTGCCGTCGATGCGACCGGATCGCTTATTCTCGGTTTGGCTCTGACGGAAGGCGAACGCAACGCCGGCGATA
>JAXGVG010000203.1:0-2530 GCA_040773965.1 Alphaproteobacteria bacterium
ATGGCCATCGTTCGTCACTTCGCCATTAATCTTGTTCGCAACGCCAAAGACAAGAAAAGCCTTAAAATCCGAAGAAAATTAGCCGGTTGGAACCCCGATTACCTCGCTTCTCTCCTCATTAACCCGGATTCGTAGCCGTGCATCTTTCCTTAAAAACAGGATTATTAATCTTTGTTTTGCTAACATCCCGAACCATTCCTGTCCAGAATTTACATAAACACTCGCTCACATTGTTTGGCAGATCCCTGTCGAAACGGTTGAAATAAACGCGGAAAAGGGGCTTGATGGCGAATCCTGATCTTCATCCCCAAAGGCCCCATGGAAACCTTTTTCGCCTCTTTCGCCGCATGGCTGCACACACAGTTAAACCTCTGGGTCGCCATAGGTCTTTTCGGTCAAAGCCTTTTTATGATGCGCTTTATCGTTCAATGGATTCACAGCGAGCGCGTCAAGCAAAGCGTCATCCCCGAAGTCTTCTGGTATCTTAGCCTCGGGGGCGGGCTGATCGTGCTGGCCTATGCCATTCACAAACAGGACCTTGTTTTCATCCTGAGCCAGGGCCTCGGCTCCCTCATCTATATTCGCAATATTCAGCTGATCTGGCGCGAGAAACGGCATAAAAAGGCCTTGCCCGCGGGCTCTGCCGCGCCGTGAGCGACAATGGGAATTGAATGACAAACCCTTTCCCCGACTCCTTCTCCCGCATCGTCTCGGACGACGGCCAGCGCTTAAGCTGGCGCGCGCATGTCATCCTGATCCTGCTCTGCCTTGCCTTTTTTCTGCCCGGCCTGAACGCGATCCCGCCAGTCGACCGCGACGAGCCCCTTTTCGCCCAGGCCACGAAACAGATGATCGAGACGGGCAACTATGCCGACATCCGTTTTCAGGAAGAAGCGCGCTATAAAAAGCCTATCGGCATTTATTGGCTGCAGGCGGCGAGCGTCAAACTTTTTAGTCCGGATAAGCCGAACTCGATATGGGCCTACCGCGTCCCATCGCTTATTGGCGCGACGATCGGCGTCGTCATGACGGCGGTTCTTGGCGCCATATTTTTCGGTCCTATGGCGGGTTTTCTGGCTGGCCTGATGATGGCGAGCTGCCTTTTGCTGAACGTCGAGGCGCGGCTTGCCAAAACCGACGCGGCGCTTCTGGCGTGCGTTATGGTGGCTCAATACGCGCTGGCCCGCGCCTACAAGTCCCGCGATGCGTCTCAAAAACCCGGCTGGCCTGTTGTCCTGTCTTTCTGGACGGCGCAGGTCCTCGGTTTTCTCATCAAGGGCCCCATTCTTTTACTCGTCACGGTATTGACGCTTGCCGGGCTTCGCCTGTCCGGAACGCGTCTGAAATGGTTCAAATTCCTGCGTCCCGCATGGGGCCTGCCTTACGCGCTTGCCCTGGTTCTTCCCTGGTTTCTGCTCATCTCGCTTTCCAGCCAGGGCGCGTTTATCGCCGAGGCGGCGGGTCACGACATGCTGGCGAAAATCTGGCAGGGGCAACTGCGCGGCATCATGCCGCCGGGCTTGCATGCGCTTGTTTTCCCGGTCGCTTTCTTTCCCGCTTCGCTTTTCGCCCTTCTCGCCATCCCCGACGTTTGGCGCAAGCGGCGCGAACCGGAGGTTCGTTTTCTGCTCTGCTGGATCGCGCCCCTTTGGCTCTTATTTGAAATTTCCCTGACCAAATTGCCGCATTATCTCCTACCCGCCTATCCCGCCATTGCCATTCTCGCCGCAAGGGTTTTGCGTGACGGCATGCCTTATATGACGTTGCACCGTTATTTTACGAAAGGCGCTCTGGCTCTCTGGCTTTTCATCGGTTTCATCGGCGTCGTTTTTACCATTGGCGCGCCGCGCGTTATCGAAGACGTCTGGAGCCCGGTCGCCCTTCTAACCGCGCTCGTTTTAACTTCCATGCTCATAGCCATCGGCATTCTTATCCAACAGCGTCCCCTCGACGGCGCGTTGGTCATGATTCCCCTTACCCTTCTGTATGTGGCTCTCTTTTTCGGCACGATCCTGCCTTCGCTCAATCGTCTGTGGCTGGCGCAAAGCGTCGTTTCGACCGCTCATGCCGTCAAGCCCTGCGGCGATCTTCGCCTTGTCTCGGCTTCCTATAACGAGCCGAGCCTCACTTTTCTTGCGGGAACGGAGACGCGCTATCTGTACGACGGCGATGTGGCGGCGAAAATGCTCATGAAAGACCGCTGTCTTATGGCGCTCGTCGATCAGGATCACGAACGGGCCTTCATGGAAACTTTCAAGGATCCGGATATCCAGCCTCTGGACATGGCCCGTCTCGAAGGGCCGAACATCGGCAACGGCATCCTCCTCCGCCTGACGCTTTACCGCATGATGGAGACTGGGAAATAAACCGGGCCTGAGCTTAATGACAGCATCCAGCCCTACTCCTTGGCGTCATCCCGGCCCTACCTCTCGGCGTCATCCCGGCCCTACCTCTCGGCGTCATCCCGGCCCTACCTCTCGGCGTCATCCCGGCCCTACCTCTCGGCGTCATCCCCGCCCTACCTCTCGGC
>JAXGVG010000204.1:0-2432 GCA_040773965.1 Alphaproteobacteria bacterium
CGCCCGTTCGCTTCAGGAATGCCTCGCCATACAGTTGCGCGAAAAGAACCGGCTCGATCCGGCTATGCAAACGCTCCTCAAGCACCTCGACCTCGTCGCCAAACGCGACCGCGTGGCGCTTATGAAACGCTGCGGCGTCGACGCCGAAGACCTTGCGGACATGATCGCGGAAATACGCCTGCTCAACCCGAAACCGGCGACGGCGTTTACAGCCGACGCCGCGCCGCCGGTCACGCCGGATGTTTTGCTTTATGCCCAGCCGGGCGGCGGCTGGCAGGTGGAGCTGAACGCCGAAAACCTGCCCCGCGTTCTTGTAAACGAACGCTATTACACGCAGGTGCAAACGGCCGCGCGCGCCAAACCGGACAAGGAATATCTCAGCGAACGCTGGCAACAGGCGAACTGGCTCGTGAAAGCGCTTCACCAGCGCGCAACGACCATTCTCAAGGTTGCCGCCGAAATCGTCCGCCGTCAGGACAAATTTTTCGTCTACGGCGTTCAATATCTGCGCCCGCTTATCCTGCGCGACATTGCCGCCGCCGTGGAAATGCACGAATCGACCGTAAGCCGCGTCACGCAAAACAAATACATCGCCACGCCGCGCGGCCTGTTCGAACTGAAATATTTTTTCACCAACGCCATTCCTTCGACGGGCGGCGGGGAAGGCGTTTCGGCCGCCGCCGTGCGCGACCGGATCAAGGCGCTCGTCGACGCGGAAAAGCCGGACGCGATTTTATCCGACGACCGGCTCATGGCCCTCCTGCACAGGGAAGGGATCGACATCGCCCGGCGCACCGTCGCCAAATACCGCGAAGCCCTGCGCATCCCCTCCTCCGCCCGGCGGCGACGCGAAAAGCGGGAATGAAAGTAATAGCCGCTCCTTTTTGTGCGACAATTCCTTTTAAAACAAACGGTTAGCGGGCCCCGCCGCGCTCGACAAAGCGCCGGGTGTTTTTGTATAAATGTCGTGCGACGTCATTTTGATCGTTTTTGTTATTAGGACAATATATGCCTTCTCCGAATTCAGACGAACGAATTTTGGACGCCTTGACGGCAGCGGCAGCCCTGTATCTCATTGGTAAAGGCTCGCACCCAAAAGCGCTGGATATGCTGTCGGCCGCTCTTCGCGAAGCCATGGCGCGAAACGAGCAGGAAAGTCGCGACCCCAATTCCCCTATCAACCTTTTTTTCGCCAGCCCCGACCTTAATCAAGGAATGCTCCAGGCCGTCGCCCACCCAAAAAACTACAATGGAAATCCTGCGTTGCCGAGGGCTGCCGCGAGCGTAGCCGAACAAATCATCGCCGCCCGTGGAAACGCGCCTTATGAAGGGAATTCGGGCCGTCCCACTATGAAAGACGGGGAGCCGGGGAACGGCGGTCGGCCGCGCGCATTAGGCCAACAAAAGGGTTCGAACCCGCTCTCTCTCACGCACCAGTGAACCAGCAAAGCAAAGGAAACGAAAATGCCCAAAACGGAAAAAAACCTCCCCCTCCGCTCTCCCGACACCCTGTCTTCGCAGCGCAGGGCAATGGAACTCGCCGACGCCTATAACCTTCGCAAGGCGGGCCGTTTGTTCACACGGCGCCCGCGCGGCAAAAAAAACATTGTCCTGGTTCGCAACGGCTTTGCAATATATGTCATTCCCCGGAATCCCGTCCGGAAAAAAAAGAAAAACCTTTCTCTCCGTCCCCGGAGCAAATGTAAGGGGTTTCTTCCTTTGTTTTATCTTCTGAACTTATAATGACATGGCCGTCGGCGCCAAATGTTAACAGGAGCGTTTTTCCTTTTTTTTCAGCGCCTTAGTCATTTCCGGCTTTGTCCGGGGACTCCGCCATGCTTGACACGGCGGCGGTTGTGGCTATTCTGCACCGCCTGAGCCCGATGTGGCTCTTTCCATGAACCCGGTTTAGGCATGACTTACGGCATTCTTTCTTTTCATATCGGCTTTTCAGGAAAAGCCGCGACAGAATCCGGGCTCAACCGTTAACAATTAGCACCCAGGCAATCCATGCAACTTTCCGTTAAAGGCAAGCAAATTGATGTGGGCGACGCTTTGCGCCTGCACGTCCAGACCCGGCTTAAGGAAATCGTCGGCAAGTATTTCAGCGGCGGTACGCTTGAAGCCAACGTAACGTTTTCGCGCGAGGCGCACCTCTTCCGCGCCGACATCGCCGTCCACGCGCGGCGTGGCATCGTGCTCCAAAGCAACGCCAGCGCGAGCGAGCCCTATCCCGCCTTCGACATGGCGGCCGACAAAATGGCCAAAAGGCTTCTCCGGTACAAAGACCGCCTTAAAAAGCAACATCAGGAAGCCCCGCCGGAAGAAGCCTTCATGGCCCAGTCCTTCGTGCTGAACCCCGAGGAAGAGACGGCAGACGCGGCGGAAGGCGACAACCCCGTGATCGTCGCGGAAATGACAACGCCCGTCGA
>JAXGVG010000205.1:0-2392 GCA_040773965.1 Alphaproteobacteria bacterium
CGCTTTTTGCACCGAAAAGAGAACCTGCAGGTTCTCGTTTCAACGAAAAATCCGCGCGCCTTATTTTAACCGTTTCACGGCGCGCTGGATGCGCTGACAGGCGTCTTTTAACGCCGCCGTGGACGTCGCGTACGAAATGCGGAAATGCGGGCTCATACCAAAACCCGATCCCGCAACGGCCGCAACGCCTTCGGATTCAAGGAAATACTGAACGATGTCGTCGTCCGTCCTCAGTGTCTTGCCCTCCGGCGTTTTCCGGCCGATAAGCCCGGCGCAGCAGGGATAGACATAAAACGCGCCTTCCGGTTTTGGGCAAGTTATGCCCTTGGTCTCATTCAGCATTTTCACGACCATGTCGCGGCGCTGCTTAAAGACCTTAAGCTGCCTAACCATAAAGCCCTGCGGGCCGTTCAAAGCTTCCACAGCGGCAGCCTGGCTGATGGAACACGGGTTGCTCGTGGAATGCCCCTGAATTCCCGCCATTTCCTTGATAAGCGCGGCGGGGCCGCCCGCATAGCCGATACGCCATCCCGTCATATTATAGGCCTTGGAAACCCCGTTGACGGTCAGCGTGCGGCCGTAAAGATCGGGAGCAACCTGCGCGATCGTTGCAAACTTATAGTTGTCATAGACGATATGCTCGTACATATCGTCGCTCATGATCCATACGTGCGGATGCCGCCTGAGCACGGCGGCAAGAGCTTTTAGTTCAGCCTTCGTATAGGCCGCGCCGCTCGGGTTGCTGGGCGAGTTAAGAATTAGCCATTTGGTCTTCTTCGTAATGGCCTTTTCAAGGTCGCACGGCTGCATCTTGAAGCCCCTGGCCATGCCTGTCGGCACGATCAAGGGCTTTCCTTCGGCCAGATTAACCATATCGGGGTACGACACCCAATAAGGCGCGGGGATAATCACCTCGTCCCCCTTGCTGAGCGTGGCCACAAGGGCGTTAAAAAGCACCTGTTTGCCCCCGGTGCCGACGCTGATTTGATTAGGCTCGTATATCAGGCTGTTTTCGCGCTTAAACTTGGCCATGATAGCCTTTTTAAGTTCGGGGATGCCGTCCACCGCCGTGTACTTGGTAAAGCCGGCCTGAATAGCCTTTTGGGCAGCTTTTTTGATGTGCTGCGGGGTATCGAAATCAGGCTCGCCAGCGGCGAGGCCGATCACATTCTTCCCCGCCGCCCTCATCTCCAGCGCCAGCCGCGTAATGGCCAATGTGGGTGATGGTTTGACTTTCTCCAGACGCCTCGCGAATGAAATTTTGACCGCCGCCATGTCAATTTCCTCCCTTTTTTTAATTAAGTGGCCGAGTTTTAAGGCACGATTCTCGCCTATAAGTCAAAGAAGATGAAATGTGGGACAAAAAAACAACACGCAGAAGGTCCGCTTGAATAAGCCCGTTTATTAATAAATTCAAACACAAAACTATAATAATTATAACCACTTATTGATAGGGGTTATTTATTTGTTAACTTTATTTACCGGTCGTTAACTCTGGCCGAATAGCCTGCGGACACTATTCCCGCCACTTCGGTCTCTGAACTTATCCATTTGGCCTTAGTCAGAGACCAAAAAGAAAGGATACGAACATGGGCAGTTTGTTGGGCCGCTTAAAAATCCTTGTGCGCATCTATCTCCTGATTGCCATCGCCGCACTCGGCATCATCGGTGTTGTCATTGTTGGCGCATCCGAAATCAAAAGCTCTTTAACCGAATCGCGCATCGAACAGACTCGGCGTCTGGTTGAAGTGACCTATTCTTTAGTCGCCAATCTTGAAGAACGCGCTCAAAAAGGCGAGTTTACGGAGGAAGAGGGCCAGAAGAGAGCTGCCGCTGTCGTTGCAGGGCTGCGCTACGATACAAACGAATATTTCTGGATCAACGATTGGGACGGCAAAATGCTCGCCCATCTCAATCCCAAACTGGTCGGCCAAACCATCCTGGACATGAAGGATTCAAGCGGCACACCGATTTTTGTCGATTTCATCAACATCGCCAAAAACAAGGGCGCCGATTCCTATCAGTATTACTTGAAGGACACGGATGGGAAAGACAAGCTGAAAATTTCCTATGTGAAAGGCGTTCCGGGATGGCGCTGGGTGATCGGCAGCGGCGTTTATGCCGACGATATAGCCCAAGCGGTGTGGGCAGTTGAAAAGAAACTCGGCACGGCCGCCGGCATTCTACTAATCATCGCGATCCTGATCGCCAACCTGATCGGACGGAGCATCTCGAAACCGATCCAGACCCTCAACGAAGCGATGCAGCAGCTCGCGTCGGGCGACACGACGGGTCACATCGGGATGGACGAGCGCCGCGACGAAATCGGCGACATGGCCAAGACCGTAAAGGTATTCCAGGAGAACGCGCGGCAGGTCGAGAAGCTGAAGGC
>JAXGVG010000206.1:0-2349 GCA_040773965.1 Alphaproteobacteria bacterium
AAGAAAAGCCTTAAAATCCGAAGAAAATTAGCCGGTTGGAACCCCGATTACCTCGCTTCTCTCCTCATTAACCCGGATTCGTAGCCGTGCCGTTTCAAAGGGATTCCCTTGCCCGTATGTCGCTTCCGTTTTATAAGGAGTCCTCTCTATCCGAACCGCCAGGGGAGAAAAGGACATGCGCATTTTCAGGACCTTTTTATTGGTTTCGCTGATTGCCTCGGCGCCTGCTTTGGCAATCGCCAGCGGCGTCCTTCTTCCGGACGAGAACGATTCGGATGTTTCACTGCCTGATTTGGGCCTTGGCGGCGGTAAGCCGGGCGAGACGGAAAAAGCTCCGGTCCCACCCGCAACGCCTGAGCCTGCCGTTCCCAAAACACCCGTTAGCGCTGCGGCAAACGCAAATAAGGGCGCCAATTCCATCACGACGTCGATTAAGCCCGGCGGCACCGTTTCCAAAAACGCTTTAGATGAAACAGAATCGTCCTTCTCGCGCCTTTTCTCGAACAAAGCGCCAGCCACCGCGCTTCCTCCCAATCCTGAAAGGGACAAATTTTTTAGCTTGTTCGAGAAAGAACGGGAGAAATTTGAGCGTCCGCCAACCTTTATTAACGATGTGACGCCCCCCAATTATCCCGAAGAATATCTGGCTCTTCTTCCTTACACATTTTCGGTTGCGGTCGGAACGAATTATTATTGGGGTCCGGCCGATGTCGACTCCATCAATCGCGGCCTCGGGTACACAGCCGCCCAAATACCGCAGCAATGCCAACTGAGGCTCGACACGACCCTTGCGACGTCGAGCAGCGTTTTCATGACCCAAACCTTTGCGGGCCAGCAGACCAGCCTGAAATACGACGGGCGAATTCAGTCGGTGTCGCTGCTGCCCATGGCCGTGTGCAACCCGCCGCAAAGCATGCCAAAATCCGGCATGATTATAAGGCTTGCCGGAGGGAAATACGCGATTCAATTGATGTCGACGATCAATTGTCCGGCACCCCAGGCGCAAGCGGGCGTTTTAAACGTAACATACAGCGGCGACGGCAAGGCCACTTGCGCCTATCAATAATTTGGCGTCTCAGGACCCCGTCATGGCGACTTCTTTTTCGGCCAGAAGCTGTTGAAGCTCGCCGCTTTCGAACATCTCGCGCATGATGTCCGCGCCGCCGATGAAGGCGCCCTTGACAAAAAGCTGCGGCGCTGTGGGCCAGTTGCTGTAATCCCTGATCGCCTGCCGGATGCTTGGGTCGGCCTTCACGTCGATGCTGCGGAACTTGACGCCAAGCATGCCGAGTATCTGGACGGCTTGTGCCGACGGACTGCATTGCGGAAACGCAGGCGTGCCGTTCATATAAAGAACGACGTCGTGCGCTTCGATCTCCGAGCGGATGCGATCCGTTGTGCCTGCGTCGTTTGACATATATGTCTATTCCTTTTGCTGTTCCGGTAATTCAGGCGGAAGGGCCGTTGTCAGCGACAACGTCCGCAACAGGCTGCCGACGCGACCCTGCAGGGCGGAAAAAACCATCTGATGCTGCTGCACGCGCGTTCGGCCCGCGAAAGCCTCGCTCTGCACATAAACAGCGTAATGTTCGCCTTCGCCGCGCATATCCTCGATCTCAACCCGCGCGTCGGGCAGCGCTTGCTGGATAAGGCGGATGATTTCTTCGGGTTCCATCATAAAAAATTATTTCATCCCTTCATATAATTCGGCAGCCAACCCTCGTGCGCTTGCCGAAGCTTTTCCAGCGAAAGGCTTGACCCCGCCAGGCTTATCGCATCCCCGCCTGTCTGGCCGATAAGCAAATAAGGGATACCCGCCGCCTGTACCTTCGCCTGAAAATTGTCAGCATCCGGCACAACGACAACATAGCGTCCCTGATCCTCGCCGAACCAGAAAGCGGCATCCGGCGCCGATATATCCAACCGGCATCCGATATCACCCGCCAGCGCCATCTCGGCAAGCGCGACCAGCAACCCGCCGTCCGAAACGTCATGGCAGGTTTTAATCTCTCCCGCCGCAATGGCGTTGCGGATAAACTTCCCATGCCTGCGCTCGGCCGTCAGGTTTACGGGCGGCGGCGCGCCATCTTCCTTGCTGTGGATTTCGCGGAGGTAGAGCGACTGGCCGATATGCCCCTTCGTTTCGCCGATCACAAAGATGGCCTCGCCTTCGCCCTTAAAAGTGATCGTGGCCATATTATTCACGTTTGCCAGAAGACCGACGCCCCCTATGCAAGGCGTCGGCGATATAGGCTCGCCGTTCGTCTCGTTATAAAGGCTGCAATTGCCTGAAACGACAGGATAATCCAAAGCCTTACAGGCCTCCGCCATGCCCTGAATAGCCCCGAC
>JAXGVG010000207.1:0-2337 GCA_040773965.1 Alphaproteobacteria bacterium
AGGCCTCGCTATTATTGCAGCGGCGGCTAAAGCTCGTTTTGGGCGTGACGGCGGCGGGAGCTCTTTTGGCCTTTCTGGCGGCGCTTTTGCTGACATCGCAGTACCGGGCCGAAGCCATTGTCATGCAGGACGCAAGACAGACGCGGGTTGTCGACGTCGGTTCCGTCGTTTCAGGTCTTCCCAGCGAGAACACGGCCTTGCGGAGCGAAATCGACATTATCATGTCGCGTTCCGTTATCGACAGGGTCGTCAACAAACTGGATCTAACCAAGGATCCGGAAATGAATCCCCGCCACTGGTTTTCCAGACTTAATGTATTCCGGTGGTTTGGGGGCGCGGCGTCCGAGAAAGAGAAAAGCCGGGAGCGCAGCATTGTCGCCAGGAATATCGGCGAACGGCTCATGGTTACAAACGACGGCCGCTCTTTCAGCATTCATATCATGTTCGATTCCCGTGACCCCGAAAAAGCGGCGCTTATCGCGAACGCCATCGCCGACGAATATCTGGTGGATCAGCTGGAAGCTAAATATGAAGTTACCGCGCGGGCGAACAAATGGCTTAACGACCATCTTGGCGTTTTGAAGCAACAGGTCGAAGTTGCCGAAAAGGCCGTCGAGGACTTCCGCCAGAAGACGAAATTGATCGAAATTCAGGGCACCACGGTTTCGGCCCGGCAGATGGAGGATATCAACTCCCAGCTGGTTGCCGCGCGCGGACAGACGTCGCAGGCCGAAGCCCGGCTGCGCAGCATCCAGAATCTTCTTCAATCGAAAGACGGCGTGAACAGCGCCGCCGACGTGCTGAACTCGCCGCTGATTCAACGGCTGCGGGAGCAGGAGGCCGAAGTAAGGCGCCGCGAAGCGGAAATGGCGTCGCGCTACGGCGAATTGCACCCCAAGATGATCAAATCGCGCGCGGAATACCGCGACTTGCAAAATAAAATTGCCGAAGAAGTCCACAAGGTCGTGCAAAGCCTGTCCAACGAAGTCGATATAGCGCGCGCCAAAGAGGCGCAGCTTGAGAAGGAATTGCAGAATCTGGAAAAGCGGGCCGGCGTTGAAATGAAAGACAGCGTCACGCTTCGCCAGCTTCAGCGCGAAGCAGAGGCTAACCGGACGCTGTATGAAAACTTTCTTTCCCGTTTCAAGCAAACCGATGCCCAGCAAAATCTTCAGCTGGCCGATTCACGCATCATCGCGCGCGCCGAGCCGCCCCTTGAACCCGCTTTTCCCAAAAAAGGCCTTTTTGTTCTGATCGGGGCTCTTCTGGGCGCCGTCCTTGGCGTCTTGATGGCGTATTTGGTCGAGTATTTCGATCGCGGGTTCCGCAACTCGTTGCAGGTGGAAGAGATGACGGGAATCCCCGTCGTCGGCATGGTGCCGAGTTTGTCGGGCATAAGCGGCCAGGCGGCCGAGGATTACGTTGTCGAAAGACCCATGTCCGCCTACAGCGAGGCGTTGCGCACCGTTCGGACGGCCATTCATTTTTCGAATGTCGACAATCCTCCCAAAACGGTCATGGTCACCAGTGCTACGCCGGGGGAGGGCAAGACGACGTTTTGCTTGTCTCTGGGGCGGTCGCTGGCAAAGGCCGGAGGCAAGATTCTGCTTATCGACGCCGATTTGCGGCGTCCCCGGATTGCGGACGTTACGGGCCTGCCGGGCGGGTCGGGCGGCCTTGCGGCCCTGCTGGCAGGCGAAAAAAGTTTCAAGGAAGTCGTCAAGCGCGACCCGGTTGTCGAAGGACTCGACATCATTCCGGCGACCAGCAAGGCGCCGAACGCGCAGGATCTTTTGGGATCCCATCAAATGCACAAAGTCCTTCAGGATGCCGCCAAGAACTATGATCTGGTAATTGTCGACTCGCCGCCCATTCTGGCCGTGTCGGATGCCGCCATGGCGGCGAGGTCCGTCGATACAACGCTTTTTTTGATCCGCTGGGCGGAGACGCCGCGCGAGACGGTGGTGCATGCGCTCAAACAACTGCGGAACTTCGGATGCAAGGTCGCGGGCGTGGTGATGATGCAGGTTGACGTCGCCGAGCAGGCCAAATACGGCGACGGCTATTACCACAAGAACTATCACGAATATTATGCGAACTAGGGCCGTCGACCATTCCGTCCCGGTATTTCTGCTGGCCGGGCTGGCGGCGCTCCTGTTTGTGTTTGCTTTTTATCTGCTTGGGGCGCGGTTGGCGCAGATGCCGGGAGACGCGGCGCGCGAGGCTCTTTTGAACAAGGAAAAAATAAGCGATGCGGCGCTGGACGATCTGGCCCGCTCCCGCGCGCGCGCGGCGGCATGGCGCGCGGCGGGCGGCACATTGAGCGATTTATCCATG
>JAXGVG010000208.1:0-2277 GCA_040773965.1 Alphaproteobacteria bacterium
GCCGACGTTCTTGCCCGCGCGACGGAGGCGCTCGCGGGCCTTTCCGCTTGCGCAGGGCTGGTGCTCGCGCCCAAGTCCGACAGGCCGCTGCGCCAGATCGAATTCGTCAATCTCGCGCCGGGGCGCGCGCTGGTTGTGCTGGTCACCGAAGACGGGCTTGTCGAAAACCGCGTGATCGACGCGCCTCTCGGCATCGATTCCGGCACGCTCGTCATGGCGGGCAATTACCTGACGCGGCAACTGGCGGGCCGCTGCCTCGCGGAAGTCCAGCGCGACATCGAGGAAGACATCCGCCTGCGCCGCGCCGAGCTTGACGTGATTACCGGCAAACTTGTGGCGGCGGGCCTTGCCGTGTGGTCGGGCGCGGCGGAGCCGGCTCACCTTTTGATCAAGGGCCAGTCGCACCTCTTGGAAGACGTGAACGCGCTTCAGGATATCGAGCGCGTCCGCCAGTTGTTCGAGGCGCTGGAAACCGAAGAAGCCATGGCCCGGCTTTTGGAAGCGGCGCGCGGCGCGGAAGGCGTGAAAATTTTCATCGGCGCGGAGAACGCGTTTTTCGCCCATGCGGGCTGCAGCGCGATCGTCGCGCCATACAAGAACGCCCAGGAACAGGTGATCGGCGCCATCGGCGTCATCGGCCCCCTGCGCATGAACTACGCCCGCATCATCCCGATGGTGGACTACACCGCCCGCCTCGTCGCCCGCGCGATGAAATAAGGTCCGTCCGGACAGGCCCCAAACCCCGCTTTTTTGCGCGCGAACGGGCACGAAACCCGGTCCGAACAGGCACGCAAACGCGCTTTATCGGGACCGTAAACGCGGAAAAACGCCCGTTTTTGAGAACCCGGAGGTTGTCGAAAAACGCCCGCAAGCATGGAACGGCCATAAGAGCGTTTTTAAGACCCCGCAGGTTCTCGTTTCTCAAACGCTTCCCGCGCCAATTCCCACCGCGTGCACGTTGCGCCGCCGCGCAGGCCTTTCTCGGTCCGCGGGTGAATCCCGAGATAACGGAATCCCGCTTTCCGCAGCACATTCTGCGATGCTTTGTTGTCGGGATCGGTGCTTGCGGCGATCAGGTCCGTCTCGGGACGGGCAAATCCAAGAGGCAGCGCGGCCCCGACCGCCTCGCTCATAAACCCTTGCCCCCAATAGGTTTTACCCAGCCAATACCCAAGCTCTGCCTCACCTGGTTGCGGGTCCGGTTTGGTCGGCGGGTGAACGCCGACGCCGCCCATCAAGGCGTTATCGCCCTTGTCCGCGAGGACGAAAAATTCCGTCTTTCCGGCCCGATCCAGCGCCGACGTGTGCGCCAGCCATTCTTCCGCGTCCTTCATCGTATAGGGATGCGGCACGCGAAGCATCCATCGGGCGACGTCCCAATCGCCGATCAGTTCCGTCAGGCGCGGCAAATCGGCTTTTTCCAGAGAGCGCAAACAAAGGCGTCCGGTTTCGGCAAAAATCATGATGTCCGCGTCAATTGCAGGAAAATATCTTCAAGATCCGTCTCGCGCGTCGTGATGTCCACAATCGTCAGGTCGTTCACCTGAACGGCCAAAAGCATCCGGCCGATGCTGTTCCGGCTTGGTTTATAGCTCAGCGTAAGCTGCCGCGCGTCCGTCAAAAGCCAGCCCTGCGGTTTCAAATTCGCGGGAATTT
Organism: Alphaproteobacteria bacterium; assembly: GCA_040773965.1. Lineage (GTDB taxonomy): Bacteria > Pseudomonadota > Alphaproteobacteria > UBA9219 > UBA9219 > JAXGVG01. The sequence goes on from JAXGVG010000208.1 coordinate 1,657, forward strand.
CCTGCAAATCGCGGTCCACGGTCACCGTCACCCGTTTGTTGTCTACTCGCCGCAGAAGATTTTCCTTGCTGTCGTTGGCGGCAAGCTGGCCCTCGTGAATGATGGCGATGCGTTCGCAAAGCGTCTCGGCCTCTTCAAGATAATGCGTGGTAAGCAAAACGGTCGTTCCGGCCTTGTTGAGCTTGCGCACGGATTCCCACAAAGAAAACCTCAACTCGATATCGACGCCCGCCGTCGGTTCGTCGAGCACGAGAACCGGCGGGTTATGCACCATCGCCTTTGCCACCATCAAGCGCCGCCGCATGCCGCCCGAAAGCGTTCGGGCATGCGCATCGGCCATGGCTGTCAAATCCACGGTTTCAAGAAGTTGATCCGTGATGCGCTCGCGCTTGGGCACGCCGTAAAGCCCCGCTTGTTGCTCAAGCAGTTCGCGCGGCGTGAAAAAGGCGTCCAGATTAAGCTCCTGCGGCACAACGCCGATGGCGCTGCGCGCCTGCCGCGCCTGCTTTTCGACGTCGAACCCCCATACGCGCGCCTCGCCGCCGGACTTGATAACCAATCCCGCCAGAATGTTGATCAACGTCGATTTGCCCGCGCCGTTGGGCCCCAAAAGGCCGAAAA
>JAXGVG010000209.1:0-2256 GCA_040773965.1 Alphaproteobacteria bacterium
AATGGCTCTCGCTTTAACCGCCGCGCCCTATCCCTTGGCGGCATGGTGAGGCCGACCCTCACTCTATTCCCATCCTTCATTCTTCGATACCAAAAGCAAACCCCAGTATGAAAATACCGGGGTTTGTCAGCAGTCTGAGGCGTTACTTTGTAACGCCAAGATTTTGCTTCCTCTCCCGCAAGGGGAGAGGGGCTTTTTTGTTGTGGCGGGGAGGATGCCAAAAGAAAAGATGGATCCCCGCCGGAGCCTGTCCCCGCGCAGGTGGGGACGGGGATGGCGGTATTTCTTGCGGGGATGGGGATGCGGGTTTTTTCGGGCTTTTTTGCGGGGTTTTTCACTGGATCCCGGATAACGCGCTTTGCGCGTTTCCGGGATGACGATGAAAAAAGATGGATGACGCTAAAGGCAGGGTCGTACTTTGCCGGGGTGAGGACTGAAGGTTAACGGCTTGATTTATCGCAATAATCCCATTTCCTATTGTTTTTGGGTAACTTTGTGGCTAAAGGTCTGGCCTTTCCAACAGGTCGAAAGAGCTTCGTTAAGTGGCGCAAAAGGTTGTGGTCGTCGAGTCCCCCGCCAAGGCAAAGACGATCAATAAATATCTCGGCAGCGATTACACTGTCATTGCCTCCTTCGGGCATATCCGCGATTTGCCTCCGAAGGATGGGTCCGTGCGCCCGGACGAGGATTTTGCCATGGACTGGGAGCTTGGGGACCGCGCCGCCAAGCCCGTGGGGGAAATCGCCAAAGCCGCCAAGGGCGCCGAGGCCATCTATCTTGCCACCGACCCCGATCGCGAAGGCGAGGCCATCGCCTGGCATATCTCCGAAGTGTTGCGCGACAAGAAGGCCGCGAAGGCCGCGCCTATCCGCCGCATCACGTTCAACGAAATCACCAAGCAGACCGTGCTCGACGCCATCGCCAGGCCGCGCGACATCGACAGCGATCTCGTCGACGCCTATATGGCGCGCCGCGCGCTGGATTATCTCGTCGGCTTTTCGCTCTCGCCCGTTTTGTGGCGTAAGCTGCCCGGCGCAAAGTCTGCCGGGCGCGTGCAGTCGGTCGCGTTGCGCCTGATCTGCGAGCGCGAGACTGAAATCGAAAGTTTCAAGGCGCAGGAATACTGGACCGTCGAGGCGACGTTCAAAACCGAAAAAGGCGACGTCATCGTCGCGCAACTGACGCACCTCGACGGCAAGAAGCTGGACAAGTTCGCGCTTCAGACCGAAGCCGAGGCGCAGGCCGCGCTGGGCGTTCTCAATCCGCTTGTCTATCAGGTCGCGTCGGTCGAGAAGAAACAGACCAGGCGCAACCCCTACCCGCCTTTCACCACCTCCACCTTGCAGCAGGAAGCCTCCCGCAAACTCGGGCTCGGCGCGACGCGCACCATGCGCATCGCCCAGCAGCTTTACGAGGGCGTGGACATCGGCGGCGATACCGTCGGCCTTATCACCTATATGCGCACCGACGGCGCGGCGCTTTCGATGGAGGCCATCAAGGCCGCGCGCGACGTGATCGGCGGCGAGTTCGGCGAGGAATACCTGCCCTCTTCGCCCCGCGTCTATAAGGCGGCGGCCAAGAACGCGCAGGAAGCGCACGAGGCCATTCGCCCCACCGACATGCGCCGCAAGCCGGAACAGATGGCGCGTTATCTGGATAAAGACAGCCTTCGGCTTTATACGCTGATCTGGCAGCGCACGATGGCTTGCCAGATGGCGAGCGCCGTTTTGGACCAGGTGGCGGTCGATATCGCGGGCGGCGGCGGTAAGGCGATGTTCCGCGCGACGGGATCGACGGTGACGTTCGACGGATGGTTCCGCGTTTATAAAGACAACGGCGACGACGACGAAAAAGCGCCCGATACGGCGATGGCGGGCGAAGTCCGCTTGCCGCCGGTAAAGGAAAAGGATCCCGTCACGAAACGGGAACTGAAACCCGAACGGCATTTCACCCAGCCGCCGCCGCGTTACAGCGAAGCGTCGCTTGTGAAAAAGATGGAAGAGCTCGGCATCGGCCGCCCCTCCACTTACGCGAGCATCATGCAGGTGCTGCAGGACCGCGATTACGTGCGGCTCGACAAAAAGCGTTTCATTCCCGAAGACAGGGGCCGGATCGTCGTCGCGTTTCTGGAAAACTTCTTCGGCCAATATGTCGAATACGACTTTACCGCCGATCTCGAGGAAAAGCTGGACGACATTTCGGGCGGCCGCATCGGCTGGAAAAAGGTCATGCGCTCGTTCTGGACGGATTTTTCCG
>JAXGVG010000210.1:0-2199 GCA_040773965.1 Alphaproteobacteria bacterium
ATACCGGTGGCGTTACATCTGATAAGTTCCGTTCCCGCCGTTCCCCTCTTCCCCAACCCTTGCGACCGGGCATTATGTGCGCCGCGTTTTTGATAGCGTCCGGGCGCAGGCGCGTCAATCGCGGCGAATGCAGCGGACGTAATAAGTGCCAAGTTTGCTTGCTGAACAACCGCCTGATCCGGAGCCCATGTTTTTCCAACATGCACTTGTTGTACCATTGTAATTATAGCTTTCTGTGGAAGTCCAGAAACTTCCACTATAAAAATTTCCTATAAGGTTTTTCATATTATAAAGGAGAACCAATTCGCTTGAGGCCGGAAGATACCAGTCGCTGTAACCGTGCGCCGTAAGGTTTTCGCAAGCCGTTGCGGCCGCGTAGCTTGAGCCGAGCGCTGCCAGACCCGCCGAGTTCGTCTTGCCTGTCGTTTGACTTTGATATCCCGTTTCGACCGTGTTAGGCCCCCAAGCATAAGTGCTCCTCGTTCCGGTGCAGCCGCTCGCGGTGCTGTAGGTCATCCCGACGTCGCAGGCAGCGACGTAAATGACTTGGCCGCCGTTATCAACTCCCGCTATTGGATAGGGCGGAGGGCCGGAGGAACCCAGGCTTTGCCAAGCGGAGCCGTCGCATCCCAAAAAACTAGTCCCCGTCCACTGGATCATGCCGGCCTTGTTGCTATCGCAGGTCGTAGCGCTATAGGGGGGGCTCGTGACCTTTCCGGCGAAGATCGGCGCTTTTTGAAAGGTGCCGGTGCCGGTGCTCACATTGCATTGCGCAAGGGTGTCAAAGTCGGCTGAATTATGGTTTGGGCCGCAGCCGGTAACGCCGATCTGGCTTTCGCCATACGTGGCCGTGGTCTGCGCGTAGGCAGTGATTGCGACAGGAAGAAGCACGAAAAGAAAAAGAGGCAGCCAGCGTTTCCGCATTACTTCACCTTACAGCAACGGCAAACGGCGTAATGCGACGGCGGGGGGTCCTCGCATTTTGTCGGCGGGTTATAGGCCCCGTTGGTGACGCCCGCGCAGGCCGCGCTTTGCATGTTGCAAAGATCGTCACAGCTTGGCCGGTCCTTCCGGTCCTTCGGCTCCTCGGCGGGCGTGATCGTGAAGCATGTCATGCCTCCTTGCACGACGGGCGGAGAAATGACGGGCTCGTCATTCGCGGCGCGGATTTGGGCCGCCGGCAAAAGGAACAGGGCGAGCAGAAGCAGCAGGGAAACGCGTTGCATGGAAAACCTCACGGGCTAGGGACGCCGCGTGAATCTATTTGACCTTTTCGTTCGGCGCAAGAGGGGTCCGTTTTCCGGGCCGTTATGGCGTTGTGAACCGGAGACAGTGAACGCCGGCGCTTGCTCCCGTATCGTCCTGTTGCGCGGTATCGCAAAACAAATAGTTGTTTGCCGCATTCCCCTGGCTTACACAGCGTGAATTCGGGTCGATCCTCTGACAAGCCTGATGTCCGGTCAACAGCTCCCCTATGGGAAAACGCGTGAAAAACACCTCTGTCTTCGCGCAGTAGTAGTAACCTTCGCTGTAGGCCACCACGCTGCCGGTCGTTCCGCAATTTTGCGGGAAAATTTCATATGACGTTCCTTTCCACACAATATTCGCGCCCGCGCCGTTCTTGACGCACGTTCCATCAAGAGCGCTCGTTCCCGAGGGGCAAAGACAAGCAATAATTTGCGTATGGTCGTCGTTTATCCGCGTCTCTCCAAATTGCGCGCAGGAATCCCCCGCTTTGTTGGCGGCAAAAGCTTGCGGCACAGCTTGGCCGATCCTTGTAATCCTTTTTCGGTTCTTCAGGCGGCGTAACGGTGAAGCAGGTTAACCCGCCTTGCTTAATGGCGGGGGAGATTTCAGGGCTTTCCGCCCTAGCGGGCTGAAAAGCGATAGCAACGAGAAAGAGAAGGGAAAGAAGAAACTTCCCAATCGGCGCACCTGGCCACTCACAATCTATTCGCGAGAACGGGGGGGGGCGCAAGCGCCGAACGGCCAAAACACCACTCAGCGAAACGGACAAAAAACGGAAAGGCTTTCATGGCGAAACCTTCATGCGTCAGCGAAGAAAATCATTCTCCCGGCAGGAGATTATCCGACAGTCCTTATGCCGGTCAAGCCGTTTGCCACCCTTTGGCGGCCAGTATGCCGGGGTTTTTGAAGGGGGCAGAATTAAGAGAACGGCGCGTCTCCTGTTTCTCTGAA
>JAXGVG010000211.1:0-2184 GCA_040773965.1 Alphaproteobacteria bacterium
ATGCTGGCGGGCACCGTTGGCCGGTCCCGGTTATATTCCATTTCTCTTTCGCGCTTTTGTCTCTGGGCCCGAACCGGATCGGCGCCGCTTGGGCAAACGAAAGGAAAGAAAGCTTTCGCGGCACGGCGAATCGCGTAACATGGCCGCATGCCCGCATCCGCTCGACCTCTTTTGCGCGACGATCCCGCCGACGGCGGAGAAAATCCCTATGACATTCCGCTCGGCATAGGCGCGCCTGCGCCTGTCCTGACCTACGCGGCTCCTCCCCGGCCCCGTTTGCGCGCCGCCGAGGAAAAGCGCGTTCCCATGTCACCCGTTCACCGGCAAATGGCCGATCGGCTTCTTGAGGCCCAAAAAAACGCCGCCGGTCTTACGGTCTTCGCCGAAACGGATCTGTGCAATGTTATGGCGCTGCGCAATATGCTGAAAGACGGTCCTGAATCTTTTGGCGGCGCTTCGTCGGGTTTTCTGCCCTTTTTCGTCAAGGCCTGCGTTATGGCCTTGCAAAAACACCCGGCGCTGAACGCCGAAACCGACGGAAACGATATTATTTATAAAAAATACTTCGATATTGCCGTCACCATCGGCACGGCGGCGCGCCATGCCGCGCCGGTTTTGCGCGGCGCGGACAAGCTCGGCCTTTCCGAAATCGAAAAAAAACTCGCCGCTTTGTCCCGGCGGATCGACGACGGCGATCTTGTGCCCGGCGATCTTGCGGGCGCCACGTTCGCCATCACGAACGCGGGCCTGTACGGCGCGGCGCTGTCCACGCCTGCGCTACACGCCCAACAGGCGGGCGTTCTGGGATTGCATGCCGTTCAGGATAAAGCCGTTGTGATCGGCGGCGAAATCAAAATCCGCCCGATGATGAACCTGGCCCTCAGCTACGACGCGCGCCTTGTCTGCGGTCGCGACGCCGTGGCGTTCCTGAACACGATCCGGGAACGCATTGAAAAACCGGAGAGTTTGCTTGCGGGTCCTGAAAATCCGGTATAATCAAAATTCAAGGGCGGCAATCCGTCAAACGAAGGCCCCGTTGCCGTTGGAATGCCGGTTTCGTTTGTTTGACCGAAGCGACCAATTCAGGAAGAGTCGAAAAAACGGCATCCACACATTCGTGCTCGCCTGTTTTCCCGTTTTTCCCTTGCGTAATTAAAACTGTATTCATGCCCGCTTTTTTAGCCGAGATTAAATTGCTTAACGAGTCGTCAACCATAACCGTTTCCTCGGGAGCGACCGACATTTTTCCGCACAGAATACGGTAGGCTTCGCCTCCGTTGGATTTCGGATTGTAGCCAACGTCCTCAAAAGCAAAAATCTTCTCATCGGGAAACATCTTTTTGATAGCAAAATCCCGAAGTTTTCTGTCAATCCATCCCCTGCTGGCGTGGGAAAGTATGACCACGTTCACGGGAAATCCTTCAAGATGCCTGGCCGTTAAAGGCGTCGGCGCGGTAAGGTTTGCATCAAGGCTTTCATGATATAAGTGGTGCCATTCCTTGTGACTCATTCCGAACCGATCGCAAAATTCAACAAATCCTATGCCGTGTTTGTTCAGGGACTCCACTTTAAGAGCGTAGGCTTCCTTATATGTCAGATTGACGCCGGATGACATATTTACCAGTTGCATGGCGGCCAAAGCGCCTTTTTCGTGACAATGTTCGTCAAACTCGTGGGTATATGGGTAAAAAGTTTGACGTTCTCCCCTTTTTGTCGCCAAGGGAAGTTAGAGTCCATGGGGTAAAATAGGACGGTTTCGGGGTTGGGCGCAAGCGCCAGGCTGCTCGACCGCAAGAGTCGAGAGCAGACTGGCGCGGAAGGCAGCGGGTGGCACATGACCGAGGCTGCCGTGAGGGCGGACGTTGTTGTAATCATCCAGCCATGCCGCCAAGAGCCGCCGAGCGTGAGCGAGGCCTTCGAACACGTGCTCGTTCAAGCATTCGTCTCGGATGCGCCCGTTCAGGCTTTCGGTAAAGCCGTTCTCTCTCGGCTTACCCGGCGTGATGTAATGCCATTCGATGCCTTGCTCTTGCGTCCACGCCAGAACCGCGCGGCTCGTAAACTCCGTTCCGTTGTCGCTGACGATGCATAAGGGTTTGCCATGACGGGCGACCAACATATCCAGTTCCCGCACGACCCGCGCGCCACCGATGGACGTATCCGCCAGCAACGTCAGACATTCCC
>JAXGVG010000212.1:0-2109 GCA_040773965.1 Alphaproteobacteria bacterium
AAACCTCCCTCACCAAACCGCGCTTGAACGCAAATATGCCGGAAAGCCCGATTTCGCCAAACACAACCGCTTCGGCAGGTACGGGTTCCCCCGTCAGCGCCGAGAGAAGGGCGGCGGCGACAGCCAAATCAGCCGCAGGTTCCGTTATGCGCAACCCTCCCGCCACATTCAGATAAACATCCGCGTTGCTGAAGGTAACGCCGCATCGAGCTTCCAAAACCGCCAAAACCATGGCCAGCCTTCCGTTATCCCAGCCGATGACGGCGCGGCGTGGTGTCCCGTAGGACGTAGGCGCGACAAGAGCCTGAACTTCCACGAGCACGGGTCGCGTACCCTCCATGCCGGCGAACACCGCCGCGCCGGACGTATCTCCGCGCCGGTCGGCGAGAAAAAGCGCCGAAGGGTTATGAACTTCCAGCAGGCCCTTGTCCGTCATCTCAAAGACGCCGATTTCGTCCGTCGGGCCGAAGCGGTTTTTGACGGCACGAAGGATGCGGAACTGATGCCCGCGTTCGCCTTCAAGATAAAGGACGGTGTCGACCATATGCTCAAGCACGCGCGGACCGGCGATCATGCCTTCCTTTGTGACATGGCCGACAAGAATAACGGAAAAGCCCCGTTTTTTAGCGGTGCGGATGAGTTCCTGCGCGGAGGTGCGCACCTGCGCCACGGTGCCGGGCGCGCTGTCGATTGTGTCCACGTACATCGTCTGGATGGAATCGATGACGAGGATATCGGGGGCGTCCGTGTGATCGATGCTGGCCACGATGTCGCGGATGGACGTGGCGCTGGCGAGTTCGCAGTTGACTTCGGCGACGCCCAGCCGCGCGGCGCGCAGGCGCACCTGATCGATGGCTTCTTCGCCGGAAATATAGGCTACGCGGTTTTGCGCGGCGAGTTTGCATATGACTTGCAACAAAAGGGTGGATTTGCCGATGCCCGGATCGCCGCCGACGAGCGTGGCCGATCCCGGCACAAGACCGCCGCCAACGACGCGATCGAACTCGCCGATGCCGGATAAACGCCGGGGCAGGGCGCGCTCGACGCCCTTTAAGGGCACGAAAGCGATCCGATGGCCTTTTTTGTGTTTCGCGCCGCCGCTCAGTCCCTTCGGCGGACCTTCCGTAACGGCTTCTTCGGCCAGCGAATTCCACGCGCCGCAGGCCTCGCATTTTCCGGCCCACTTGGCCGACGAAGCGCCGCAGGTTTGACAGACGAAATGGGTGGTCGGTTTGGCCATAACTTAATCTACCCTGTGCTCTGGGCGGTCGGCAATCAATGTTTCCACCAGTTTTTCAGCCATTCCCGTATGCGGGTAAGGCGTTTGATGGCCTCGGGCGTCCGGGCCTGAAGGTGCATGAAAAATTGTTCCGTGCATTTTTCCCACGAAAACCGCCCGGCAAATTGCCTCGGCGTTTCCGGATTGCCCGGCAAGCGCAGCGCCTCATCGACGGCCCGCTGGAGATTGGCGTTGAGAACGGCGAATGATTGCGTTGCCGGATCGGCAAAGATATCGACAGGGCCGGGGGCCGGATAGCTGGCCACCCGGAGGCCCGACGCGCACGCTTCAAGCAACACAAGACCGAAAGTATCCGAGGTTGATGGAAAAACGAAAAGATCGGCGGCGGCGTAATGACGCGCCAACTTTTCGCCTGACAAGTTTCCGGTAAAAAGGACCTCGGGAAATTGCGCCCTTAAGCTGGCAAGACCCGGCCCGTCGCCCACGACGACCTTGCTTCCCGTGGTTTTCAACGCCAAAAAAGCGGGAATGTTTTTTTCGACGGCGACGCGGCCCACATAAAGAAGGATGGGGCGCCGAAGTTCCGCATAAGCATCCAGATCCTTTCTATAGGGCCGGAAAAGGTTGGTGTCGACCCCGCGCGACCAGCGGACGATACGATGAAAGCGGCGTTGATGCAGGTCTTTTTCGATGGAATCCGTCGCCACCATCACCGCCGCCGAAGGCGCATGGAAACGGCGCAAATAGGCATAAGCCATGGCCTTGCCGCCGCGCCTGAGAACGCGTGGCGAGCGCGCCTCGATGTATTCCGGAAAACGCGTGTGGTAGGATGTGGTGAAAGGAAGCCCCGAACGCAGGCAAAGGTTCCG
>JAXGVG010000213.1:0-2039 GCA_040773965.1 Alphaproteobacteria bacterium
AGAAGAAGAATTTTTAAAACCTTTTTCATGGCTTGCCTCCATCGAAAAATGAAAGGAAACGGCTTAAACGGCGCTGAAATCTGTCTCGGTTTTTTCGTCAAACTGAAACCAACCCCATGTTTTTTTCATTTCGGCGCCCAGGGGAGCGGTCACGTCGATTACGCCGCGCCGGGGATGAGGAACGACGATCCGGCGCGCGTGCAAATGCAAACCCCGCCCCAATTCCTTTTGCGGCAACGCTTCAAGCGGAGCGCGTCCGTACATTCTATCACCAAGTATGGGCGTTCCCAAATGGGCCAGATGAACGCGCAACTGGTGCGTACGCCCCGTCACCGGCAACAACGCCACAAAGGCTATTTTTTTGCGTGCCGTTTCAATAACTTGATACAAGGTTACCGCAGCTTTGGCCTCGTTCGCTTCTTTGGCTTCGGCGGCCTCCATCCGTTCCCCGCGTTTAACGAGCGGAACGTCGATGCGTCCCTGTCGCGGCTTCGGCACGCCGTCCGTAATAGCCCAATATATTTTTTGCGTGTCGCGATGCCGGAACGAAGCGGCCAGTTTGGCGGTAGCGTAATCCGTGCGCGCGATGAGCAAGACCCCGCCGGTGTCGCGGTCGAGCCGATGCACCAGTTTGGGTTTGGTTTTTTTATCCCGGCTGAACGCCATCAACATATCGTCCAGATTTTCCTTAAGCCCCGTCCCGCCCTGCACGGCCAGTCCGGCGGGTTTGTTCAACACGATCACGTCGTCGTCTTCATAGAGAACCATATCCTGCAAACGTTTCCTGTCGCCCGCCGTTTTCGCGCCAAAAAAAGCTCCGCCTGCGGAAGAATCGGCCGTCGAGAAAAGTTGCGGGGGAATCCGGACGCTTTGCCCTTCGCAAAGCCGGAAAGATGAATCGGTTCGCCTGCCATCAACCCGAATCTGTCCTGTTCTGAGAAATTTCTGCAATTGTCCGTGCGTTAACGAAGGAAAATGCCGCCGAAACCAGCGGTCAAGGCGCAAACCGGCTTCGTCCCCTGTGACGGTCGAGGCGGCAGGTGAAGGTCGCGATTTATTTATGCCGGTCATGGATTTCTGATAGCCTTAAAAGCGTCTTTGATATACTGTGGCGCAAAGAGCACAAAAGGTCTACGATTCGCGCTTGTTTTCAATAGGTTATCGGTTTAGGCTCAAAACGACTCAACTTTGAGAAGCTTGGAATTTCGGTTTAATGCCTTTAAACATAGTCCGTTTTAGGCTGGCGCGCAAAACGTCTTGGCCACAGGAAGGGTAAACACGATGCAAACGAAGGGATTTGCGATGATACGGAAAATACTGCTGGCCGCCTTCATGGCCGTCGTTCTCCTGGCAGGCGCGAGCGCGCAGGCCGCCGGCAAACCGGCTTCTTCCAGCAACATCAACAAATCCGCCCCGGCTGAAAAGAAAGTCCTCAGTCAGGGCGACGCGGACCTCGAAGACGACGCGGACGCCGCCGATCTGGACGAAGCGCCTCCTGTGGCGCCGGACGCCTCGGCCCAAACCCTTTTGCCGCCTCTTTCGGACAACAGCGGCGCGGGCGACGCGCTGTCCAACTTCGGTCCGTCGAGCGGCACGGTTGTCGGCAACCGCAGCCTTGAATTGCGCGACGAGGTCTTGCGCCTTCGCTCCTCCGTCAACCTGAACGCGGGTGAATTTTCCATTTTACGCGCCAACGGCGCGGCCGGAGCCGTACAGTATCACAGCACCGTCGCCGCCATCACGGCGCGCCTTCAAAACGGCACGACGCGCGGCAACCCGATCCTGCTGCGTCAATGGGATGAAGCCGAGGCCAGCCTGAACGAAGTCACCAACTCGCTGAACCGGCTGAACGCCCTGCAAACATCCGTCGCCGCCGACGCCTCGCTTGCCTCGTATTTGCTCGAATCCATTCAGGCGGCCTTTCAGCTTTCGGGCGCGGTCGACGAAGACCATGACCAGTTGAAACTTCTGCGCGACGAAGTGAGCCGTCAGGTCGTTCAGCTCGACTACCTGCGCAATCAGGTGGCCGACGACATCCA
>JAXGVG010000214.1:0-2012 GCA_040773965.1 Alphaproteobacteria bacterium
CATCAAGGCTCAAAGCCTGACCCCTGAGCAGGTGCGGCATTTTTTTAAAAAACCCTCTTCTGTCACCCTTCCCTATTCGGCGCTGGAAAGCGTTCAAGGAACCGGCCTTTGGGCGAAGGTCGCACAATGGATTGGCCGAAGACCGGCCGGAGAAATGGATCCGGTGGAATTGGCCTTTTTGGCGACTTTTAGTGGAGATCAACCAGGGCAGCCCGTTCAGGGCGCCGTCAGGAAAAGCATCCCCGAGATGCATCCCGGGCAAAGTAAGTAATGATCATATCCGCCCCGGCACGCTTGAACGCGCCGAGCGTTTCCAGCACAATCCTTTTTTCGTCCAGCGCGCCCGCTTGCGCCGCAAACTTGATCATCGCGTATTCGCCGCTCACCTGATACACGGCAATCGGTAACAACGTGCGTTCGCGCAACCGCGCCACCACGTCCAGACAAGGAAGGCCGGGCTTGACCATCAGAATGTCCGCGCCTTCGGCTTCGTCCAGAAGGGATTCCCGCAACGCCTCGCGGCCGTTCATCGGGTCCATTTGATAAGCCTTGCGGTCGCCGTTCAACGAGCATCCCGCCGCCGCGCGGAACGGCCCGTAAAAAGCCGATGCCATTTTGGACGAATAAGCCATAATGGCCGTATCCGCGAATCCGTTTTCATCCAGCGCGCTGCGTAGCGCCCTCACCTGGCCGTCCATCATGGCCGAGGGCGCCACCATGTCCGCGCCTGCCTGCGCCGCGACGACGGCCTGCTTTGCCAGATTGACAAGCGTCTTGTCGTTGTGCGCCGCGCCATTCTCAAGCACGCCGCAGTGACCGTGATCCGTGTATTCGCAAAAGCAGATGTCCGCGATGACGGCCAGTTCCGGCGCAGCGTCCTTCGCGCGCCCAATCATGCGGGAAAGAAGGCCGTCGGGCTTTAAAGAGTCGCCGCCCGTCGCGTCCTTATGGTGCGAGACGCCGAACATCATGATGGCTTTGACGCCGTCGGCATGGATGGCCTTGATTTCCTCCGCCAGCCGTTTTTCCGGAATGCGCATGACGCCGGGCATGGATTCAACCGGAACCGGCGCGTCGATCCCTTCCTCGACAAAGACGGGATAAATCAGGCTATCGGCGCTTACGCGCGTTTCGCGCACCAGGGCCCTTAAAGCTTCGGTGCGTCGCAAACGGCGGGGACGGATAAGCGGCGAAGTCATTCAGGATACATACACGGGCCTTTTGCGAATGCCAAATGCCTTTTCGGCAAGAAAAAACGCCGCGTCCGAAGACGCGGCGTTAATTTCCGGGTCCCCGCAAAAGCGGGGATGTGGCTTATTTGTTAAACACGATCTCCGCGCGGCGGTTCTGGGCCTCACGCACCTGATCGCTTGTCGGAACCAGAAGGCTGGATTCGCCCACGCCTCTTGTCGAGACTTCGCCAGCCGGAACGCCCAGCCTGACGAACTCGCTCCTCACAGCCGCAGCGCGACGTTCGGAGAGCTTCTGGTTGTATTTGTTCGTGCCCATCGTGTCGGTATGGCCCGTTACGACAAGGCGAACATACTTGCCGCTCTTGAAGTCCTGGGCGGCGGCCGCGATGATGCGCTGCGCTTCAGGCGTCAACACCGACTTGTCGAAGTCGAAGAACACCATATAGCTTTGCGGAACGGGCGGCACAGCCGGACGCGCAGCCGACGCAGCCGCTGGCGGCGCTGGCGGCATGGCTTGCGCGACGCGCGGCGCCGGAGGCGACGGAGGCGGCGCCACTTCGTCGAACATATAACGCAGGCCTAACATGACGTTGTGCGACGCGTTTTCCGTCTTTGCCCGGTGATCCGCGAAGTTCGTCTTGAAGTTGGCGTGTGTCGTCGCGAAATAGCGGTAATCAAGCGACGTCGACCAGTTGTGGTCAAGCAGCGCCGACACGCCTGCGATGGCCTGATAGGCAAACTCCATCCGGTCGCTGTCGAGCGTGCGGAAATTGACCGTCTTCATGTCGTTCGCCCCGACGAGCGACGTACCGATACCGG
>JAXGVG010000215.1:0-1993 GCA_040773965.1 Alphaproteobacteria bacterium
AGTGCTCCAACGGTGCATCAACGGTGCTCCAACGGTGCATCAACGGTGCTCCAACGGTGCGTCAACGGTGCACGAACGCTGCGCCAACGCGCTACAAAAGCGGTTATTGTTCAACCACCTTCGGTTGTATAGTCTCGAACCCCTAACCCCGAGCCCCTAACCGCGAACCCGTCCCCCCATGTTCTCCCGCCTTTCCATCTGGGCCGATCATCTCCGCCGCCAACAGGGCAAATCCCGTTACGCTTTCGCGCTTCTTTATGGCGCGGTGGCGGCGCTCGCGTTTCCGCCGTTCAACGCCGTCGTGGCGCTGTGGTTCTGCTTTCCCGCGCTCGTCTTCCTGCTTCAGGGGACGAAAAATCGTCGGCAGGCGTTCGCCGTCGGCTGGTGTTTCTCGTTCGCGCTTCTTGTCGTGAGCCTTTACTGGATCACGGGATCGATGCTTGTCGATATCCGCAGCTTCTGGTGGGCGGTGCCGCTGTCGCTCACCGGCTTGCCCGCGATGTTCGCGTTTTACTACGGCGCGGCGGCGCTTGCGGCCAAACGCTGGGGCCTGCAGCGCCTCGACGGCCTTTTGGTTCTGGCGCTCGCGTGGTTCCTTGCGGACGTTGCGCGCGGGCACCTGATGACCGGCTTTCCGTGGGACGTGACGGGCTACGTCTGGGGCGATATATTGCCGGTGATGCAGATCGCAAGCGTGATCGGCATCTACGGCCTGACGCTTCTCACGCTCGTTCTTGTCGTTTTGCCCGCCGCGCTTTTCAAGCCGGTGCGCAACCGTTTCAGCGCGCCGGTCTTTGTTATGAGCCTGATTTTTCTGGCGGCCGTCGCGGGCTGGGGAAGCTGGCGCCTTGCGCGCGCGCCGGATGAAACGGTCCCCGATGTGCGCCTTCGCCTCGTGCAAACGAACGTCGCGCAGAACCGGAAATGGCAGGATTCCGAACGCGAAAAGAACTTTCAGGACCTGCTGGACATCACTTTTGCGCCCGCCGAAAAGCCGGTGACTCATTTCATCTGGCCCGAAACGGCGACGGCGTATTACCTCACCGAGAACAACGAGCGCCGGAAGGAAATCGCCGCGCGCATGCCGCCGGGCGCGCATCTCGTCACCGGCGTCGTGCGGCGCGGGCCGAACGAGAACCTCGAACTCGATTATTACAATTCGATGATCGCGATGGATTCGCGGGGCAACGTCGTGGCGGGCTACGATAAATTCCACCTCGTGCCGTTCGGCGAATACATTCCGTTCAATTCGCTCCTGAACATCCGCACGCTGGTCGTGATCGGCTCGGGCTTCACGGCGGGCGAGGGGCCACAGTCGATGCGGGTCGCGGGCCTGCCGCCGTTCAGCCCGCTCATCTGTTACGAAGTCGTCTTTCCAGGCGGCGTGATCGACGAAACGGACCCGCCGCAATTTCTCCTGAACGCCACGAACGACGCGTGGTACGAGCATACGATCGGCCCCTACCAGCATTTCATGATCGCGCGCACCCGCGCCATTGAGGAAGGCCTGCCGCTCGTGCGCGTGGCGAACAAGGGCGTCGTGGCGGTCACCGACGCCTATGGCCGCGTCAAGGCGCAGATCGGCTGGGACAAGGCGACCTTCGTGGACAGCGATTTGCCGAAGGCTCTGCCCGAAAAAACGCCCTTCCGCCGCTTCGGGCCGAAGCTTCTTTGGGCGCTGGCCGGGGCGCTTCTGGCGCTGGCCGCGCTCCTCGGGCTTTTGAGGAAGTGATTGCAACTTAAGCGCGAATATCCTAAACTTCCTGCACGCAATATTGCCATACATATGTACGCCAAACATGTCCTCCTCCCCCCGCAACCGCGCCGAAAACCCCGACCCCATCGACATCCATGTCGGCGCGCGTTTGCGGCTTCGGCGCAATTTGCTGGGGATGAGTCAAGAGCAGCTGGGCAAATCGAGCGGCCTTACCTTCCAGCAGATCCAGAAGTATGAGCGCGGCACGAATCGCATGGGGGCGAGCCGCCTGTTCCA
>JAXGVG010000216.1:0-1985 GCA_040773965.1 Alphaproteobacteria bacterium
GAGAGTGGAACGGTTAAAGAAGGCGCAGTATATTGGGTCCATGAACGATTTGTCACCTGTTCACTCGGACATTCCTCCCAACGACTGGGTTAACCGCCAGCTTCCCCCTTGGGCGCGGCCCTACGCGCGTTTGATGCGCCTCGACAGGCCTGCCGGCACATGGCTATTGCTGCTGCCGTGCTTATGGAGCGTTACGCTGGCCGGAGGCCGTATTCCGGCGTTCTGGTTCATGATTCTTTTCGGCCTCGGTGCGGTGGTGATGCGCGGCGCCGGATGTATCATTAACGATATTTACGACCGTCGTTTTGACAGGGAGATTGAACGCACGAAAACGCGCCCGCTGGCAAGCGGACAAATAGGCATTGGACATGCGGCTGTCTTGCTTGCCGTTTTATTGTGCATCGGTTTCATCATTCTTCTTTTCTTCAACCGTTTTACTTTTTGGCTTGGCGTGGCATCGCTGCCGCTGGTGTTCATGTATCCGCTTGCCAAGCGCTATATATGGTTTCCGCAACTTGTGCTCGGGCTGGCGTTCAACTGGGGGGCGCTGATGGGATGGAGCGCCGTGAGGGGATCGCTGGACTGGCCTGCCTTGTGCCTTTATATAGCCGGGATTTTCTGGACGCTCGGTTACGACACGATCTACGCGCATCAGGACAAACGCGACGACGCCCTGATTGGTGTCAAATCACTGGCGCTCAAGCTGGGGGAAAAATCCCAATTCTGGGTGGCCGGGTTTTACGACGGCGTGTGGATCTTTCTTGCGCTTGCCGGTTATATAGCCGGTGCCGGGAGGGGGTTTTACCTGCTGTTGATTGCGGCTATCATCCACGCCGCGTGGCAAGTGTTCGGCTGGCGCATGGACGATCCGGCCAATTGTTTGCAGCGCTTTCAAAGCAACCGCGATTTTGGCCTGATTGTGTGGGCCGCTTGTTTGGCAGGAAGACTCTTTTGAACCTCGCTCATCTCGATTTTATTTATGCGCACACGTCTCTGGCCCATGTGCCGATGGTCCCGGAAATCGTCCTTCATCAAGCCAATGACGAGGTTTTAAGCGGTTTCCTGAAACGTAACGATATTCCGGTGCCATGGTGGTCCGTGGCCTGGCCGGGCGGACAGGCCCTGTCGCGCTATGTTCTCGACCGTCCCGAAACGGTGCGCGGCAAGCGCGTGCTGGATCTTGCCACGGGGAGCGGTTTTATTGCGATCGCTGCCGCCAAAGCGGGCGCGGAAAGGGTTTTCGCCTCGGACATCGATCCTGTGGCGTTGACGGCAACGCGCCTTAACGCCATCCACAATGGAGCCAGCATAGACATTATTCCTTTTTTGAGGATGGACATGCCGCCAAAAGGCGTCGATTTGATCCTCACGGGCGATATCTGCTATGACCAGGCCATGAGCGCGCGCCTGTTCCGGTGGCTCTACTTATGCATCCACGAGGGCATCACGGTCTTTCTGGGCGATCCGGGACGGGCTTTTTTGCCTTCAGGGGGTCTGGAGGAGCTTGCTAGTTATGACGCGCCCGTGCGCTGGCCTTTGGAAGACAAGCATATCCGAAAGGCTTGGGTGTGGCGGATTTCCATCCCCGAGCAACATGGTTAACAAAAAGTGACAAACGCGCCGGTTTTTTGCAACTGGCGCGTTTGAGAAAAAGATACCCTGAAAGGTTTGAATACGCTTTAACGCCTTAAAACGGCTTGCCGGGTGTCCTGTCAGGCTCCGGCGTGGTCGTCGTCCCTGTATTCCTGTACTCTTGTCGCGCGTAAACCGCGAAGGCCGTGCTGGTCGAGCAGGCGAGCCCAGGAACGGAACTCCTCATCCGAGAGATTGTAGCGCTTGCAGGCTTCGTCGAAGGTCAGCAGTCCGTCGCGTACGGCGGCGACAACCTGCGCCTTACGGCGCGTCACCCAACGTCGCGTGTTGGTGGTCGGCAGTTTGTCCAATTCTTTCTGGCGATCCGACAAGCGAACGATTTTGACTTGATC
>JAXGVG010000217.1:0-1961 GCA_040773965.1 Alphaproteobacteria bacterium
CCGGGATGACGCTTTAATTCTAATACCTGAATGCCGGATTCTGATCCCTGAATGCTGACTAGTCCGGGATGACGCTTTAATTCTAATCCCTGAATGCCGGATGCTGATCCCTGAATGCTCATTTTTCACACATTAAACCTGAAGTGGAAAACGTCGCCGTCCTGGACGATATAATCTTTGCCTTCCTGCCGCAACTTTCCCGCTTCGCGGGCGCCCGCTTCGCCGTTGTGCGCGACGTAGCTGGCGTAGTCGATGGTTTCGGCCTTGATGAACCCACGCTCGAAATCCGTGTGGATAACGCCCGCCGCTTCGGGGGCGGTCGCGCCCCGATGCACGGTCCACGCCTTGGCTTCCTTGGGTCCGGCGGTGAAAAAGGTAATAAGATCAAGGAGTTTGTAGCCAGCCCGGATGATGCGGTTAAGGCCCGGCTCGGTCAGACCTAGCGAGGCCAGAAACTCTTTCTTGTCATCCTCGCCGGGCAATTGAGTGACTTCGGCTTCGATGGCGGCGGCGATGACGACGCTTTGCGTGCCTTCAGCTTTCGCTTTCGCCGCGACCTTCTCTGAAAAGGCGTTTCCCGTCGCCGCGTCGCTTTCCGCAACATTGGCCACATAAAGAACCGGCTTTGCCGTCATGAGTTGAAGCTGCTTGAAGATTATTTGTTTTTCATGTGAGAGCGTTGGCAGAACCGTTCGCGCGGGTTTGCCGGCCTGAAGCACGGCGAGCGTGGGTTCCATCACCGCGACAAGTTCTTTCGCTTCGGCTTCGCCGGTTTTGGCTTTTTTCTGCGCATTGGAAAGACGCTTTTCGATGCTTTCCATGTCCGCGATCATCAATTCCGTTTCAACCGTCTCGGCGTCGCGGACGGGATCGATCGAACCTTCCACGTGCGTCACGTCGCTGTCTTCGAAACAACGCAGCACGTGAACGATGGCGTCAACCTCGCGGATGTTGGCCAGAAACTGGTTGCCGAGGCCCTCGCCTTTCGACGCGCCGCGCACAAGGCCCGCGATATCCACGAACTCAAGCTGCGTCTGGACGATCTTGGCGGCCTTGGCGATGGCGGCGAGTTTATCAAGGCGTTCATCCGGCATGCCGACGCGGCCGACGTTCGGTTCGATGGTGCAGAAAGGATAATTCGCCGCCTGCGCGGCCGCCGTCGCCGTCAGCGCGTTGAATAGCGTCGATTTCCCGACATTTGGCAATCCGACAATGCCGCAATTAAAGCCCATGATTTATTGTCCTCATTTCCATTTTGTCATTCCGGCGCACGCCGGAATCCGGTGTCGCGTGTCCTCGCGACGCATGAGTCATATGGCCTGCCGACGAAGGCCGCTGGATACAGGCTTTCGCCGGTATGACTTCTTTCTTGCGTGATAAGAATCCTCAAACTAAACATTTTTTTCTTTCATACAAAAGGCCACGCGGCTCATGAACGTGGCGTCTTTGCCTTCCAGCATAAGCGGGAAGTGTTCGGCGAGTGCTTGCAGCAATTTTTCAAGCCACGGCATATCCGCCTTGGCGAAGTTGCCCAGGACGTAATCGGTGACCTGATCGCGGCGTTCGGGCCGCCCTATGCCAAGCCTCACGCGCCAGTAATCGGGGCCGATGTGCGCGTCGATCGATTTCAGGCCGTTGTGTCCGCCGTCGCGTCCGCCCTGTTTGACTTTCACTTTGCCGGGCAAAAGGTCGATGTCGTCGTGAAACACGATAACGTCGGAAGGCGTAAGCTTGTAAAAGCGCATCGCTTCGCCGACGGATGTGCCGGACAGGTTCATGAACGTCATCGGCTTGAGCAAAAGGAATGTTTTTCGGTCCTGCGTGATCGTTGTGATCTGGCCCTTGAACTTCCGTTGCCAGGATGAAACGTGGGCGCTTGCGGCCAGAACGTCAGCCGCCATGAAACCGATATTGTGCCGGTTAAGCGCATATTAGGGCTCGGGATTTCCGAGCCCGACGAC
>JAXGVG010000218.1:0-1954 GCA_040773965.1 Alphaproteobacteria bacterium
CCCGAACCCCGAGCCCCGATTCCCTCTTATTCATGCCTCTCATGATGAACGTCAATCCACCCGCCGCCCAAAAGGCGCGTGCCTTCATAAATCACCCCCGCCTGCCCGGGCGCCACACCGTAAACGGCATCGGCAAAAAGAACATAGCCGCCGTTGCCCGGCGTGCGGAAAAAGCGTCCCGGCGCGGGCGGCTGGGTCGAGCGCAAGCGTACCGTCACGTCAATCCCGTTCTCCGGCACATTCCCGCCAAGCCAGTTGATATGATGCAGGTGAACTTCCTTTTTCGCCAACGCTTCACGCGGCCCGACGACGACGCGTTGCCGTTCCGCGTCAAGCCTGATGACATAAAGCGGCTCGTTGCTGTCGCCTGCGCGGTCATGGATATTCAGCCCGCGCCGTTGGCCAACCGTAAAGTGAATGATGCCGTCGTGCTTGCCAAGAACATTGCCCTGCGTATCGACAATTTCGCCCGGAATAACCGCTTCAGGGCGCAGCTTGGTTACAACCCTGGCGTAATCGCCGTTCGGCGCAAAACAAATGTCCTGGCTATCGGCCTTTTCCGCCGTCGGCAGATTAAAACGTTCCGCCAGCAACCGCGTCTGGTCCTTTGTTTTATCGCCCAGGGGGAAACGCAAATAGTCCAGCTGCTCGCGCGTCGTAGCAAAAAGAAAATAGCTTTGGTCACGCGCATCGTCGACGGCACGGTGCAATTCAGGGCCGGAATCGCCATGGACACGGCGCACATAGTGCCCCGTGGCCAGCGCGTCCGCGCCCATATCCCGCGCCGTCACCATCAAATCGCCGAACTTGACGCCCTGGTTGCACAACACGCAGGGAATGGGCGTTTTGCCGCGCAAATAACTTTCAACAAACTGCTCGACCACGTTTTTGGAAAACTTGTTTTCATAATCCAGAACGTGATGCGGGATGCCAAGCCCTTTGGCAACGCGCACGGCGTCATAAATATCTTGACCCGCGCAATACGCGCCCTTTTCCGGCGCGGCCGCGCCCTGATCGTAAAGACGCAACGTGACGCCAATCACGTCATAGCCTTCCTCTTTCAGAAGCGCGGCCGTCACGGAACTGTCTACGCCGCCCGACATGGCGACGACGACGCGCGTCTTCTCCGGTCTCTTGTCGAAGCCGAGCGTATTCATTCATCTTTCATCCGGCATGACTGCGCAGCATCCATATGGTTTTTTCATGATCGGCCAAACGCTCGACCAGCAAACCTTCGGAAACGGCGTCGTCGATGTCGTCGGCAAAATCGGCCGCTCCCTTCAACCTTTCGCACAATTGTTCATGCGAGCGGACAAGATCGGCCAATATGGCTTTCGCCGCAAGCGGCTTCGGTCCGGCTTCCTTGATGACCGTGTTTTTCAGGAAAGAAGCCATGCTGCCCTCGGGGAAAAAGCCGAGCGCGCGAACGCGTTCGGCAATATCGTCGGCCGCCCTGTAAAGGGCTTCGTATTGTTCGTCCAGCAAGGCGTGGACGCCCCTGAACGCGGGCCCGCAAACATTCCAGTGATAACCGTGCGTTTTCACGATAAGGACGTAGGTATCGGCCAACACAAGCTCAAGGTGTCGGGCCATCTCGGCTTTCGGATCGTGTTTTTTGGAAGCGGTTTTGGCCATCGTCAATCTCCTTCCGGTTTGGGGATTTTCGGCTTACGCCCGGCCAACGAGCCGGGCGGAACGGACTTTAGAAATATTCTAAAGACCGCCCAAAGGGCTGTAAAGCCGGCGTGCAAATAGGAGTTAAGGCAAGCTATTATACCTCGCCGCGCGCCAAAAGACCACGCGCCGCGCCAAACCGGGAAAACGGCTAAACCCCGCCTGCGGGAATAGGGCCCCAACCTGCGTTCTACGGGTCCGTAACCCGCGCAAAAGGGCGTTCTACAGGACCGCAACCCGTGCCGAACGGGCGCCAAAACGCGCTTTTTGCACCGAAAAG
>JAXGVG010000219.1:0-1882 GCA_040773965.1 Alphaproteobacteria bacterium
GAAGCCGCCAAGCTCGGCTTCAACCAAGCCATCATGCCCAAGACGGATAACGGACGGAAACAGGGAACCAACACGCCAATTAAGCGAATCGAAATCGACCGGCTGGGTGAGCTTTTGCCTCTGTTTCAGGCCGCGCCTCGCGCCAAAAGGGCTTAGCTAAGGAACCCCTTAACATTCCCGCGATCTATGCTAAACAGTGCCTGCCTTCAGCGTGAGGTGCCATGGATCCTTCTACTCTCAATACGGTCGATCTGGTCGTCATAAGCGTGATCGCGCTTTCCGGCATATTTGCGTTCAAGCGCGGTTTGGTGAGGGAGGTTTTCTCGCTCGGCAGCTGGATCGCCGCCGCCTATATCGCGGCCAGATATTACCAGGATATCCAGCCGTGGATGAAGGAGCACTACCTTAAAAAAGACCTTGCCGCCCAGGCCGCTTCGGCGGTGGCGCTGTTCTGCGGCACGCTGATCGTCCTGATCCCCATCGGCAACTACCTTGTCGGCATCATCAAGGGCCCGACTATGACGACTCTCGACCGCTCGCTCGGGTTCGTTTTCGGTCTTTTACGAGGCGCTCTTGTCTTGTCGCTCGTCTATCTTTGCTTCCTTTGGGCATGGCCGAACAAGGAAGAGCAGCCCAGGTGGCTTTCCGAAGCAAAAACAAAGCCGTTTCTGGTATACAGCGCCGAAGTCGTGAAGAGCTTCATTCCCAAAGACGATCAGGAGAAGGCCGCCGAGGAAGTCCTCAAAAGCCGCGAGGCCGCCGAGAAAGCCGTCGAGGACGCCGAACATCTCGATATTATCTCGACGCCCGTTCCAAAAGCGGATAGGGATGCGGAGGTAGGATCGCCCGTTTATGACAATACCAACAGCGAAAGAATGGATGAAATCATAGACCGGAACAACGAATAATGACTTTGACAACAAACCCTTTTGACGACGACAAGCTTCGCGAAGAATGCGGCGTATTTGGCATCATTAAATCCGACTCTGCTGCCGCCATGACCGCCCTCGGTCTTCATGCGCTCCAGCATCGCGGACAGGAAGCCGCTGGCATCGTAAGTTTCGACGGCGAGCATTTCCGCTCACATTACGCGCTCGGCCATGTCGGCGACAACTTCGGCACGGAAACCGTGATCAGCCGCCTTGTCGGCACAGCCGCCATCGGCCATGTCCGCTATTCAACGACGGGCGAAACGGCCTTGCGCAACGTCCACCCCCTCTTTGCGGATTTCGATTTCGGCGGTTTCGGCCTTGCGCATAACGGCAATCTTACGAACGCCTATACGCTGCACAAACAGCTTGTCAGCCGTGGCTGCCTTTTCCGCTCCACGACGGACACGGAAGTTATCATCCATTTGATGGCCCTTGCGTCCAAAGGCAACGTCGTCGACCGTTTTATCGAAGCGCTTAAACAGGTTCAAGGCGCCTATTCGCTCGTGGCGTTGGCGAAAAACCTGCTTATCGGGGCGCGCGATCCGTGGGGCGTTCGACCTCTCGTTCTCGGACGCCTTGGTGACGCGTGGGTTCTGGCGAGCGAGACCTGCGCGTTGGACATCATCGGCGCGTCTTTCGAGCGCGACGTCGAACCGGGCGAGGTTATCGTCCTCGACGGCCACGGCATGCAAAGCCTTAGACCTTTTGCCAAAGTGCCGCGCCGTTTCTGCATTTTCGAATACATCTATTTCGCGCGCCCCGACTCCATGCTTGAAGGTCATTCGGTTTACGAAGCCCGCAAGCAAATCGGCATCGAGCTAGCGAAAGAGTCGCCCGTGGAGGCTGATATCGTCGTGCCCGTGCCGGATTCCGGCATTCCCGCCGCCATCGGTTTTGCCCAGCAAAGCCAATTGCCTTTCGATCTCGGCATCATTCGCAACCACTATGTC
>JAXGVG010000220.1:0-1795 GCA_040773965.1 Alphaproteobacteria bacterium
ATTTTCTCGCCTAAACAATCAAAGATGGATGCCAGCCTTCGCTGGCATGACGATGATGGGGAGACGTTACGAATTGACAGGTGCATCCTTCGGCGTTTCTTCTACCGCTGCCGCAATGGTCGTCTCGCCCTTCGGCACGTCCGCTTCGGCGCCGGCGTCTTTGCCGCTCGCCATGACTTCGGCCTCTATGCCGTCGAGAACGGCTTGTGTTGCCATCTCGCAATACAAATCGATCGCGCGCGAGGCGTCGTCGTTGCCGGGAATCGGGAACGTGATATGGGACGGGTCCGCGTTGCTGTCGATAACGGCGACGATCGGCAGGCCGAGTTTTGTGGCTTCCTCGATCGCCAGATTTTCCTTAAGCGTGTCGATCACGAACAGAATATCCGGCAGTCCGCCCATATCCTTGATGCCGCCCAGCGCGCGCTCGAGCTTGTCGCGCTCGCGAGTCATCTGGAGCGTTTCCTTTTTGGTAAACTTGGCGGCCTGCGTTTCCAGCTTATCGTTGATATCGCGCAGACGCTTGATCGACTGGGAAATCGTCTTCCAGTTCGTCATCATGCCGCCGAGCCAACGATGGTTGACATAATACTGGCCGCAGCGCTTGGCCGCTTCGGCGATTTTATCCTGAGCCTGCCGTTTGGTGCCGACGAACAGCACGCGGCCGCCCCCGGCCGCCGCATCGCGCAACTGCTGCAACGCGCGCTGCATGAGCGGTACGGTTTGTTCAAGGTCGATGATGTGCACGCCGTTGCGCACGCCAAAGAGGTAGGATTGCATTTTGGGATTCCAGCGGCGGGTGTTATGGCCGAAATGGACTCCGGCCTCGAACAATTGCCGCAACGTCACGACAGGCATGGTCATGGTGTATTTCCTTCTCCGGTTAAGCCACCGCGCGTCGTAGAGTTGCCTGATATCTAAAAGCAACACCGGAAGGTTCTCGGCGGGATTGACCGCCGGAGCCAAAACGCGCGTGCGTTTTTGGTTAATGCCGTCCGGCCCTCATGGCCGAAGCGGAGAGGCTTTATACAAAGGACAGCTTTATAACGCAAGGTATTAACGCTTATCCATGCCCTGCCGAAATGTTAACTATAAGAGCTTTATATGCTTGAAAATATTAATTCCCTTGCCTTAACCAGGCAAAACGATAAAGCATAGGCGAGAGCCATTGCTCGGATTATGATATTTATAGATAGGCAATCCAATGACCCCCGGCAGAGCCGGGGGATTGGTGGGGAACCGCTAAAAGCGGTTTAAAAGGGCTCTGTTACAAGGATTTTACTTTTGGAGCATCGTTAGTTGCTGATCCATCTGTTTGTCCTGTAACTCTTGCTGCTTGATATAGGCTCGGATCGTTTCTTCATCTCGCCCCACCGTCGAAACGAAGTATCCCCTCGCCCAAAAATGATGACCCAGAAAGTTTTTTGCCTTTCGCTCCACATTCTGCGCCACCCAGATCGAACTCTTGCCCTTCATGAACCCGACCACCTCGGCCACCGAGTACTTCGGCGGAATCGAGATCAACATATGGACATGATCGGCCATAAGATGACCTTCCTCAATGTGGCTCTCGCGGCGTTTCGCCAGATCGTGAAAAACATCCCCAAGCCTTTTCTTGATCGTCCCAAAAAGCGCTTTCTTGCGGTATTTTGGGATGAAAACAATGTGATACTTCACGGCTACGAATCCGGGTTAATGAGGAGAGAAGCGAGGTAATCGGGGTTCCAACCGGCTAATTTTCTTCGGATTTTAAGGCTTTTCTTGTCTTTGGCGTTGCGAACAAGATTAATGGCGA
>JAXGVG010000221.1:0-1540 GCA_040773965.1 Alphaproteobacteria bacterium
AGGATCTTCCCGCGCAAGGGGAGGATGGCTTGCGTGTCGCGGTTGCGCGCCTGCTTGGCGGAGCCGCCCGCGGAGTCGCCTTCCACGATGAAAATCTCGGTGCCTTCGGCGCTGCTTTGCGAGCAATCGGCCAGCTTGCCGGGAAGGCGCAACTTGCGCGTGGCGGTCTTGCGGGCAAGGTCTTTCGCCTGACTGACGCGGGCGCGCTCCTCGGCCTTGAGGATCATGCGGTCGAGCAGGGCCTTGCTGCCTACCGGGTCGCCCGTGAGCCAATGGTCGAAGTGATCCTTCAGCACCTGATCGACGAGGCGCGCCGCCTCGAGCGTGCCGAGCTTCTCTTTTGTCTGTCCCTGAAACTGCGGATCGCGGATGAACAGCGATATCAAAATGGCCGCGTCGCCGAACGTTTCGTCGCCGGTGATGGCGGTTGCTCGGCGATTGCCGGTCATCTCGCCGTAGGCGCGCATGCCGCGCAACAGAGCCGAGCGCAAACCGGATTCATGCGTGCCGCCTTGGGGCGTGGGGATCGTGTTGCAATACGAATGGCAAAAACCCTCGCCGGACTCCGGCCATGCGATGGCCCACTCCACACGCCCTTTGTCTTCGGGCAAATCGGCCGAACCTGTGAAAGGCTCAGGCGTCAGCGTCGCACGGTCTTCGAGCGCGGAGGTCAGGTATTCCCCCAACCCGCCGGGGAAATGCAGAACGGCTTCAGCGGGTGTGGGATCGTCGCTTTTGAGCAAGGAAGGGTTGCAGGTCCAGCGTATTTCGACGCCGCGAAACAAATAAGCCTTCGACCGCGCAAGCCGGAAGAGGGTGGATGGCTTGAAACGTATTTTGGTTCCGAAAATGACCGGATCGGGGCGGAAGATCACCGTCGTGCCGCGCCGGTTGACGGCGCCCGCCTTTTTAAGCTTGCCCTGCGGCTTGCCACGGCAATAGCTCTGGACGTAAAGCTGCTTGTCGCGCGCGACCTCAATCGTCATTTCCTCGGCCAGCGCGTTGACGACCGAAAGGCCGACGCCGTGAAGGCCGCCGGAGGTCACGTAAACCTTGTTCGAGAACTTGCCGCCGGAATGCAGGGTGGTGAGAATGACTTCCAACGCCGATTTGCCGGGGAACTTGGGATGGTTATCCACAGGGATGCCGCGCCCGTTGTCGCGCACCGTCACCTGATTGTCGGCGCCAAGCTCCACCTCGATGCGGTTGGCGTGCCCGGCCACGGCTTCGTCCATGGCGTTGTCGAGCACCTCGGCCACAAGGTGGTGAAGGGCGGTCTCGTCCGTGCCGCCGATATACATGCTGGGGCGGCGGCGGACAGGCTCAAGGCCCTCAAGCACTTCGATGTCTTGCGCGCTGTAGGAGTCTTTCTTTCGGGCGGCGTTGCCGCGGAACAAATCGGCCATGGTCTTCGAATATCAGATTTTACAAGGGAATAGAGGATATAACATGATTCGGGGAGAAGTGAATTTGGAAGGGGTTAAAGCATAATGCCGGTCGCTCTATTTACGGCGCTATTGACTTTCCTGAGGGTAAGGGC